>NZ_JBMERO010000005.1:0-195824 GCF_049310945.1 Bacillus sp. DJP31
TAATCAATTTGGTTTCTAGATATAAGAATTCTTTCTAGCTTTATCTTTTTATACAATATTGAAAAAAGTTTACTAATTATATCACTAATGATTATTAGAGTTAAGTTGAAACCAAATATAACACTTCCACCTAATAACGTACCAAATATCATTATCTCGATTAGTGCTCCTAAGAAAATAATATTTGTTAAATGCATTGAATATAGTAAAGATTTTTGTGACAACTGAAAGCTAGAACAAATTATATAAAAGTAACCTACTATGAAAACATTTGAATAAATCAGGTATTCTTTTGATATAAGGTATATTATTATATAATCGTTTAGTAAAATTAACATAGATATTAAAAGTGTAGTGAAAATAAACGAAAAAGTGTTAATTCCTTTTATAAGATTAGTGTTCTCTTTACGTTCAATAATTGATGATATATAAGGAAATATAGCTGATTCAAAACTTTTGTACATTGATCCTACCATATTAACTATTTTCTTGATTGCGCCAAAAACACCTACAATTTCAGTCGAAAAGAATGTATTAATAATCCAAATAATAAACATTTGTTTCATTTCAACAATATTATTACCAAAGAAATTGAAACTGTTATCCTTATAGATTTCTTTAATAGATATCAAAGAATTGATCTTTATATTTATAGTATTTTCAAACCTCATATATATAAAATACAGCTTTTTCCATGATAATAAAAGTATTATAAATAATTCTGTAGTGAGGTAGGTACATAAATAATGCAAGGCACTATCAAAAAAATCAAAATATATTAAAAGTAATATAATCAAAAGTCTTAATAAATTTCTTAAAATTGTTACCACAGTTATATAATTATAATCTTTATACATTAATGAGATATTGACTAAATATGTGTTTATTTGACTGAACACTAAATAACTAATAAAAACAATAATTATGCTAAAGCTTAAGTTATATATATATAAGGAAACTATAAAAGTTAATATAATTGATAATAATAAGATAAAACCACCAAAGTTCATATAAAACCTTAATATGCTATACTCCCTAGCCATGTCTTTTTTTTCTATACTATTTATTATTAGAGGAAGGATAGTATTTCCAGATACAACTTGATTTAGTATAGTTAATATTCCACCCAACGAGAAAACTAAAGTGAAAACTCCATATTCCGACGCGGATAAATGTTTAAAAACTAGAGGAAATGAAACCAGACCAATAATTGTCGTAGTAACATTACTAAAAATTAGCTTTTTGGCGTTTGCAAGAATTTCAGAATTATACTTTCCCTTATTCATGAAAAATTGTCTTCTTATATTTATAATCAGATGACAAATAATATTCCTCTGAATTAATTAAACTATTTAATAAATCACTATCTCGATAACTAATTAATTTGGCAGGATTACCTCCTACTATTGCAAAATCAGGCACATTTTTTGTGATAACCGCTCCAGCAGCAACTATTGCACCTTTACCTATATTTACATTTGGTAAAATTATTGCACTGTCACAAATCCATGCACCTTCTCCTATAATACAATGATATGTGTGATCAACATTATCATAAGGAATTGATTTTATCTGTTCCTTATAATTATGATTTGATGTTAATATTCTAACATTTGGAGCAATTATAACCCCACTTCTTATTGTAACTTTTCCTTTAGCATTAATATATACTCCAGGCCCTAAGTGAACAAAATTACTAATGATAACGTTAGATGGATAATGAATTTTAACTGAATGATGAATTTTAGTCTTATCTCCAATAAACTTTAGGCTTAATGATAGTCTTTTTATAAATACTTTATGTTTTGCCCATCTTATAACTTTTAAAAGCTTCATAACAATTTCTCCTCTATTAAATTGCCTAATTTTTAATATATTTTTACAAATTTATAGCATAAGCTTTTATTTAATGGAAACTAAGACACTATTATTAGTATAATATAATACAATACCAATAATCCACCATGTATCAAATGAATTTATGTTATTATGTGTGGAAATAAAAAACAGTACTACTACAATTAAGGATAAACACATTTTTCTAATATGTATTTCTTTTATTTTAATGGATAAACTAATTACTTTTTTAATATACAAAGTAAAGATGAGTAAACCTATTAATCCAGTTTCCGATAGTATTCTTAGAAAATCATTATGTGTAACTAGAAAATCATATTGAAAAAAAGTAGATAGAAAAGAAAAATCTGAGTATCCGTACTTATTGTTCATAAAGTATTCGGGGAAATTGTTATAACCCACTCCAAAAATCGGATATTCTAAAAAACCATCTATTGCTAATGACCATACTCCAATTCTTTGTGCATTACTTTCACTTAATTTATGAGCAAAATCCTGTAATAAAAAGGCTTTTGACCAATAAAATATCAATAAAAAAGTAACTATACCAACGGGAATAAATTTAAATATTTTTTTAAAATTTATTTTTGAACTTATAATAAAAACAGCAATAAGACCAATTATTGCACTACTCGAACTAGTAGATATAATACCTAAAGTAAATATTACTATGGTGAGAATGTCCTTATAGTTTATTGATTTTGATTTAAACATAAATACGTAAATGGTTAGTGATAAGACTAAATAAAAGCCTAAGTAGTTTGGATTTGAATAAACAACTTCCGATCTTGTATTTAATAAGACAAATTCGAGAAGGGCAAACGTAGATAAAATCACTCCATTGGTTGTAATTGCTGAAAGATAAATTTTAATATTTTCTTCATTTGTTGTGCTTCTTACCAATATTAAGGCTATTAATATAAAAGTAAAGTTAGTAATACCAGATATAAATAAGCTATTATAACTAGCGTTAATTCCGGACATCATTATTGTTAGTAAAAATAGTAATTCGTACTTATTTAATACTATCTTTTTCCTCTTACTAAGAAATAAAAATACGATTTTACTAAATCCCATAATAACAATTATTTGCAATAACTGCCTATATATAGGAACCGAGAAATTTGCAGAAAAATAAGGTATTAACGCAATATACATATATGAGAAAAACTCTACCTTATTTTTATATTTGATATAGTAAAATATAAAAATAACTGTCATTGCTATAGGTAATACACTTTTTATAATTAACAACGTATTACACCTCAATTGTTTTTACATTTAAATAACTATAAGGATTAAAAACACTTAGCAGTAATATACTAATATCTTATTACAGTTCAGAAACATACAGTATCTTAATAATAATCAATATCACACAAATAACTCACATATTATAAATATCTATAATATAAATTTATAGAGTATCTAGGTAGATTGTTTCTAATCTTTTTATTTCTTCTATTACAGAAAATCCTGCTTTCTCAACTTTTGAGCTTGCTATTTTCCTATCATTTTGTTTGGAACATTTTAGTATGATACTCTCTGCCCATTGTTCTGAGGATTCACTTAACGGCAGTCTTTCGCAATAATCTTCTACAACAATCTCATTAGTAATTTCATTTGAAATTATACATTGTAATCCAGAGCATTGTGCCTCCAATACAGCATTTGGAAATCCTTCATAAAAAGATGGAAACAAAAAGCAATCCATCGCAGAAAGTAATTCAGGAATATCTGACCTTTTCCCTAGAAAAAAAACTTTATTTTGAAGACCTAGTTGCGCTACTAAATTAATTACTTCTTCTCTTAATGGGCCAACACCAACTAAATACAATACAGCGTTTGGTTTTTTATGAACTATTTTTTGAAATACATTTATTATAAACTTATGGTTTTTAGCATAAAGAAAAGCTCCTATATTCCCGACAACAAATTTTTCCTCTACATTCATTTCTTTTCTAATCAGATAGCGTTTTTCTCCACTAAATTCATATTTATTAATCTCAATTCCATTATTTATAATTTCAAAATTAGAACCTCTGCCAAATAGCCAGTTACCAGCTAATTGAGATACTGCAACCAGTTTTAGTCTTTCTCTCGGTAATTTTAAAAAATTAATATAATGTAGTAAATTTGTTATTATTGATTTAGATGCACCGGCACTTCTACTATGCAGAATTACTTTAGAACCATATTTGAGTGCAATAAATATAGGTTCTATATAGCTCAATGTATTTAGATGACAATGAAAAATATCAAATTTTTCTTTTCTAAATAAAGCTTCTAAGTCCTTCTTATTTTGCATAATTGATTTACTTCTCGGAGTTATCTTATAAAATTGACTTCCCATTTTAGTAAATTCATCATAAAAACACACATCTATTTCATTAGTATCTAAGAAATCGAATTGAAATGAAGATTTGTCTATATGAGTTAAAATTTTATATAAATAAGTTTCAATTCCACCTCTATTAGAACTAAGACCGTAATGGAGTACTCTAATCAAGTTTCATTCACCTTCTGTCTTCTATAAACATTTCAATTATTTCCTTTTTGTACTTGTCAAAAACATTATTCCATTCATACTTAGTAGTAGCATCAATATAACCATTCGTTGCTATTTGATTTCTTAAAGTATGATTATTAATTAATTCCTCTAGTGCATGTTTAAGTGACTTTGAATCCCCTGGTTCTATCAATAACCCATTTATGTTATGCTTTATAATTCCAGATATCGCACCTACATCACTAACAATAAGCGGTAATCTCATTGCCATAGCTTCTAATATCGTCCTTGGCATTCCTTCGCTTACTGACGGCTGAATATAAATATCGGATTCATTCAAAATCGGTACAAACTTTTCTTGAGGTATCCAAGTAATTAAGTTGATTTTTTCATTACCTTTTGCTAACTTCATAAAATCTTTTAGCAATGGACCGCCACCAATTAAAGTAAGTTCTATGTCGTATTTCTTTTGTAATTCTAAAATTGTATTTATAGCAACATCATATGACTTCTCCCATACAAACCTTCCTACACTTACAACTTTTACTTTTTGATTAATTATATTATTAGTTTTTGGCATATTAAATAACTTCGTATTAACTCTATTTGGGATTACGACTATATTTGCCTTTACTTTATGTTCAGCTAACATATCCGACATTTTTTCACTTAATGAACGAACTTTTGTGGCATTAGAAAAGGAATATCTAATCATTTTCGCAATTACTTTATTATGAATTTTCCCACTACCCAATATATTGAAGTATTCTAATCCATGTATTTCAACCATTATAGGTGTTTTCGTTATTTTAGATACAATTGTTGCTAAATATCCACCTAATAAAGGACACTGAGATAACATAATATTTATTTTATACTTTCGAATAATTCTCAACATATAAATACTAGTAAAAAAGAAAGATTTAGCCTTTCCCAATTTTGGAACTAAGTGAAGATAAATATTTCCTTCTTTATAAGTATGAAACCTATTATCTTTTGATCTAGCCATAATATGATATTGATCAAAACCTCTAGAAAGTTCACACCAAATTCTTCTAGTTGCATGTTTAACACTTAGATCTGGGAATTCATTGGAGCTAATATGAAGTAAGTTCTTCATTCAAAATATCCTTTCTATATACATATCACTTACTACCTCAGTTGAATATTTTTTTACGGTTTTTAAATTTTCTTGAGATAGCACTTTTAAGTTTTCCTTATCACTAATTAAAGTACTAAGCTTTTCTTTGAACATTTTTATATCTTTTTTAGGTACCACATACTTTTTCTGTAAGGTGCCGAAGATATCATTAGTTCCCCCTGCATCTGTAGCTACAATTGGAAGACCACAAGCCATCGCTTCAATTACAACACGTGGGAACCCCTCTGTATAAGAAGGATTAATAAATATGTCCGCAGCTTTATAAAAATCTTGAACTTCTTTATTTGGTTTTGAACCTAATAGCTTAATTCTGTCACTAGCAGTGGAGTGCTTTATTAGATATTCAAGATGTGGTTTTTCTGGACCTTCACCAATAATCACTAATGTTGCATTTAGATCAGTTAATCTCTCATCTTCAATAATATAAGGAATATATAAATCTGTTTTCCTAACAGGTGATAGTCTATGAACCATCAGAATTATTTTTTCAGATTGGTTAAACCCTAAGCGCTCTTTAATCTTTTGTTTCTCATCAGAAGATGGAGGAGTAAACCTCTTTATATCTATATCATTGTACAGTAGCATCATTTTCTCTCTGTTAATTTTCAACTCATTAATATAGTAATCAATCATAGACTCTGGACCAGTAACAAAATGATTTACATTTGTCTTTACAAACCAAAATTTAGAATATGAAAAAATAAACCATATTATTTTTTTAAAAAAAGGTTTTTTCGCGTCTATTTCGTAAGTAGTTCCGCTATGCCAATAATATGTTTTTGCCCCATGTAACCTGGCCGAAACTATTGAAATAATCGCTGAATTCAAGGTGATTCTAACAAATATTTTTTTGTAACCATTTTTGATTAACCTAACTAAAATAGTATACAATTCAATGACTCTTTTGATATTGTTTTTTTCCTTTTGGCAAATTACTTGTATATTTTTATGATTTATTGATGGGACATCATCACACTTTTCAATTATTAGCACTATCTTTATACCTTTATCCGCCATAGCTAATAGCAGGTTTAATATATGATAAAAGTGTTGAACAGATTTATTTGAATAATGATTAAGAACATATACCATCTTTCTATCCATTATTAACTCCCTTATTATTAGTATTAGAGGTTTTAATATAGAAATTTTCTAACCATACTGAGCTATCCACGACATCATATTTTGCTTTTTTAATATTAAATAACATATTACCTCTTTTATACCCTTCAGAAGATCGCAAAATAGACTTTGCCCAATCAGATGTGGACGCATTTAATGAAAAATACTCCAGTGAACTAGTGAAAGAAACTTCCTGTGTAATTGTATCAGATGCTAGGATTTTTAAGCCCGAGGCCTGTGCTTCTACTAATGTTACAGGTAAACCCTCGTACAAAGAAGGAAATAAAAATATATCCATCGCCTGAAGCAATTCTGGAATATCAGGAATAACACCTGTGAAAATAACATTTTGAGATAAAGAAAGATCATTTACCTTTTTCTCAATAGATTGTCGAAGCATCCCATCACCAATTAATAACAACACGACATCTTTTTTCCTATCATAAACCTCTTTAAAAATTTCAATTATAAAATCATGATTTTTTTGTGGATGAAACCTACCAATGTGTCCAATCACAAACTTATCTTCTAAGTGGAGTTCTTTTCGCTTTTGTAATCTAGTTTCTTGATTATAGATGAATTTCTTGGTTTCTATTGCATTATTTAAAATATAAAAGTTGTCCCCTGTACAAGCTCTTTTGCCATACAACCAAATACCTGCTTTTTTTGAACAAGAAAATAGATAATCAGCAGTTAATCTTATTGGAAATTGCATAACATTTTTTACAAAAGCAGAAAAGCCCGTTCCAGAAGAGGTGTTATGGCTATGGGCAATAGTGGTTAAACCGTGTTTTTTGGCTATTCCAAGATAAATTGCTGCTGTACTTCTAACATGCCCATGAATAATTTTATATTCCGGATATTGAGTTAGAAAGTTTTTCCAACTCCTTTTATATTGTACATGATTCTTGCCTTTATATTGAGGCATACGGTATACTTTACCACCTAATAACTTTATTTCATCATCATAATCACATTTATCTTCAGTATGAACAATAAAGTCAAACTGAACCTTTGAACGATTAATGTTACGGTACAAATTCATAATCATAGTTTCTGCACCGCCTCGATTCATTTCTGCAAAAACTTGTAAAACTCTAATCGGAGCTAACATTACAAATTCACCTTATACCATTCAATTGCGGCCCCAATTCCTGTTTCAAAACTCCATTCAGGACTATAACCAAATAATTCCTTCGCTCTACTAATATCAGCATTACTATGTTTAATATCACCTTTACGGTCGGGTCCATAATTGGGTTTTATATTTTTTTCTAATGCTTTACATAATACATTATAAATATCAATCAAATATTCTCTGCCGCCATAAGCAATATTATAGGCTTGCCCTGCTGCCTCATGGGATGCATTACAAGCTTTCAAGTTAGCTTCAATTACATTTTCGATGTATGTAAAATCCCTACTCTGCTTACCATCCCCATTAATTGTTGGAGCTTCATTATTTAACAATTGTTTAATAAACTTTGGAATAACCGCTGCATAGGCACCCTCAGGATTCTGTCTTCTTCCAAACACATTGAAATAACGTAATCCGTATGTATCTAAGCCATATAACTTGGTATATAATCTCCCATATTCCTCATTAACTTTTTTAGTAAGAGAGTAAGGTGATAAGACATTCCCTTCCCTTCCTTCCTTTTTAGGAAGATTAGGTTCGTCCCCATATACCGACGAACTTGAAGCATAAACAAATTTTTTCACACCTGTTTGTCTTGCTGCTTCCATCATATTTAAAGTACCTTTTATGTTTACCTCTTCATAAAACAAAGGCATCTCAATACTTCTTGGAACACTCCCCCATGCAGCTTGATTTAAAACATAATCGATTCCTTCACAAGCTTTCATACATGTCTCAAGATTGCGAATATCACCCTCGATAAATTCGTAATTAGGATTATCTAAAAACTCTTCTACATTTTCTTTTTTACCAGTTGAAAGATTATCTAGCCCTCTAACTTTATAGCCTAATTTAAGTATTGCCTCTACTAAATTGGAACCAATAAAACCTGCTGAGCCAGTAACTAAAAATTTAGCCCCAACTGGAAACTCTAAATTTTGGTATCCCATTTTATAGCCTCCAATATAAAAAGCCCATTTGCTCTGCTTCTTTTCGATTAAACATTCCCTTTATGTCCATTAATACACAATTGTTTATTTCAGTATCTAATTCATATTCTGATGCAGCAGCAACTTCCTTCATTGCTTCTAAAGCTAATATTTCTGTTGTTCCGTACATCTTCTTAATATCTTTTAGACCTATTTCTTTAAATTCTTCATGCGGTACTGCGAATATAACTGCATCCATTTCTTTTATCTCTTCCATGCTGGATGGATTGATTCTATACTCATGCCATAGATCTTCTTTGTCTACAACAGGATCAACCACTTTTACTTCAATCCCATATTCTTCGAGTTCTTTGATCACATCTACTACTTTAGTATTTCTAACATCAGGACAATTTTCTTTAAAAGCAACTCCGAAAATAGCTACTTTTGCTCCATTTATTTGTTTATTAGCCTTGATCATTTTCTTTACTGTACTTTCAGCTACATACTTACCCATATCGTCGTTTATTTTTCTTCCAGAAAGGATAATCTGTGAGTAATAACCCATTTGCTCTGCTTTATATGTTAGATAGTATGGGTCAACACCTATACAATGGCCACCAACGAGTCCTGGGGAAAATTTAAGGAAGTTCCACTTCGTCCCCGCAGCTTCAAGTACGGCCTTTGTATCAATATCCATTTTATTAAAGATGATAGAAAGCTCGTTCATAAAAGCTATATTAATATCACGCTGTGCGTTCTCTATAACCTTTGCAGCCTCAGCCACTTTAATACTTTCAGCTCTATATACCCCAGCTTCTACAACTAGCTCGTATACTTTTGCAGCAATATCTAATGTCTCTTCATCCATACCTGAGACTACCTTTATTATCGTTTCTAACCTATGCTCCTGATCTCCGGGATTGATTCTTTCTGGAGAATACCCGACTTTAAAATCTACTCCACACTTTAGTCCTGATTCTTTTTCTAGTATAGGTACACATATATCTTCAGTTACTCCTGGATAAACAGTTGATTCAAAGATAACAATTGAACCTTTTGTTAAGTTTCTACCTAAAGTACGACTTGCAGATTCTATTGGCGTAAGATCTGGTGTGCGATCTTCCTTTACAGGTGTAGGGACTGCTACGATATGAAATTTTGCCTCTCTAAGCCTTGCTTCATCTGAAGTGAATTCTACAGATGTGCTTTTAATTACTTCGTTTCCAACTTCTTTTGTTGGGTCTATACCATTTTTATAAAGTTCAATCTTTTCTTTATTAACATCAAATCCTATTACATCAATTTTTTTAGCAAAAGCTACCGCAATAGGCATACCAACATAACCTAGCCCAATTAACGAAATCTTTTCTTCTCTGTTAACAATACTTTTATATAAATTCATCTCAGACTCTCCCTTTTTATTATAATTCCATTGACTTCATAATCGTTTTATTTATAATCTTCACATCATATTTCCTCGATGCAATTTTTGCACTTTCGTCACCCATGGTTTGAATAACTTCTGGATTTGAAATCATGTATTCCATTCTATCTACTAATCCATTGATGTCCTTGACCTTAACCAAAAATCCATTTAGTCCATCTGTAACAGTTTCTCTACATCCAGGTGCATTACTTGTAATAATAGATCTTCCCATTGCCATTGCTTCTAATACCGTTTTAGGAGTACCTTCATGATAAGATGGAAGTACATAAGTGGTACATTGAGTGATAAATGGTCTCACATCGTTTTGCTCACCAAAATATTCTATAATTCCGCTTTTTATATATGGCTTCAATTCTTCAGGTTTTAGTGCAGAAGGATTGCTATCGTAAGGACCTACAAGCAAACAACGAACCTTTGGATGACTTTTTTTAACTTCTTTACACGCTTCTAAGTATTCCATTATTCCTTTATCTTTAATAAGTCTACCGATAAAAAGAAATGACGGTTCTTGTGGGAAAGGAGTTGGTTTGAATTTATCAAGATTCACTCCGGAACCATTTATAATAACAGTTTTATCATCTTTAATCAGACCATTCTGAGTAAACTCATTTTTATCATCATGATTCTGAAAGAATACTTTCTTGCTGAACTGACAAGCAAACCGATATTCCATTTTCATAATCGTTTTTACTATTTTATTTTTTAAGCCTGTCCCCCTGAATATTGAGCCAAGTCCAGCTATCAAAGGATAGAACTCAGTAATACCATTTATCTTTGCAGCAATACTTCCATAAACAACTGTTTTGGCTTGATATGCGAATACTTTGTCCGGTCTTTCCTTTTTCATAAACTCATGAAGAGACATAATAGTTCTTAAATCTTTTAGTGGGTTCATTCCATTACGGTCTACATCTAGCTGTCTATACTGAATATTGTATACTTCGAATTTACTCTTCCAATCAGATACTGGTTCTGAACCTAACGCAATAACTGTATGGCCATTTTCAATAAATTCTTTCATCATATCCAATCGGAACCAAAACAATGAGGACGTATGGCTTGAAAGTACAGCTATTTTCATATCATTGCTCCTATCCTCTTTTTTGAATAATTCTGCTTTACTTTATATACTCTTGAACCTCAATTTGTATCCCTTCTTCAAAAGTCATGGGATTATAACCGAAGTCAAATTTCGCATTATGATGGGAATAACTTCTGTTCTCTCCCATTCTTTGAACTCTTTCTATATAATCAATTCTTCCTACAGTTAGTGTTTTAAGAATCCTTGCCATAAAAACTCCAAAGCCTAAGGGTACGCTTAGATATATGGTTTTTTTGTTCAGTTCTTTGCTTATTAATTTAAATACTTCAATCATTTTGATTGGCCTTTCACCTGAAAGATCGTAAGCCTTGCCTCTAGTTCTTTCTGGTGACATCAATACAGTAAAGAATGCTCGTCCTAAATCTCTTGCATTGACGGGTTGGATAAAACTGTTTCCTCTATTGATTACAGGCATTATTCTAAACTTATCCACCAACTTAATAAATTTACTCATATTGCTGTCACTTAGATCGCCGTAAATCATTGACGGCCTGAGTATTGTAATACTTGGGCAATTAGGTTCTTTAGTTAATTCTGAGATTTGTCCCTCTATAATCTTGTATCCTTCTGAAGCATTTTTGAATTGTGAGTATATCCCTGTAGTGTGAACCAAGATTGCTCTTTTTACTTTATTCTTAATAGCAGCTTTAACTACTAAAGGTGAATGATGGATATTATATATGTGCATGATTGTTTCAACCTCATGCATTATTCTTTCAACGAACTCTAGGTCATCTAGATTCCCAACAACCTTCTCTATATTTAATCCACTTTTATCCAATAATGTTGTATCAGAGGACCTTCTAACAATACAGCGAATAGGACCATCATAATTATTTTTTATAAGTTCTTGAAGAAAATATTTTCCTGTATGACCAGTAATTCCGGTGACAAGTAACATTTCTACACCTCTGTTATTCTATTTATTTACCAGTAGAACCTGTATTCTCAGTACATGAGACTTTCTGTTTACCCGTCCCACCTTCAACAACCCCATCACTCTTAACCACACTCAAAATGGTGCCAAAGAAACACTTAACATCCATCCAAAAACCAATATTCTCAACATATTCCCCATCTAGTTTGGCCTTAACCCCAATAGGAAGCTCATCTCTACCATTAATCTGCGCCCACCCAGTCAATCCAGGTGGTACATTATTTGCACCATACTTATCTCTTTCTTTAATAAGATCATATTGATTCCAAAGTGCTGGTCTTGGACCAATAATACTCATCTGCCCAACAAAGATATTCCAAATTTGAGGTAACTCATCTAGACTTGTCTTTCTTAAAAATATTCCCACTTTTGTGATATACTGCTCTGGGTTACCTAATAAATGAGTCGGCGTATCCTTTGGAGTATCTACTCTCATCGTGCGAAATTTCAAAATATTGAAATATGTTTTATTAATACCCACACGCTTTTGCTTAAACAATATAGAACCATTCGAATCTATTTTTATTGCTACTATTAAAATCAGAAAAATAGGGGAAAGTAAAACTAGTCCTATTAGAGAAAAAACAATATCTATTATTCTTTTAATTTTCAAATACATTGCTGTCACACTCCAACTTCAAAACTAAACTCATCTACCTATTTTTCATATAAATAAACTAACCCAGCATAAGCACTCTTTCCAAAATCCAATAAACCATACCTCTAGTTTATGGCTACAGTTTTATTCTGATAATCTTCAACCCGACCATTCGCTACATTCAACAAATACTCTCTCATCTCTTCAATTGTCATATTCTCAAATCCAAGAATAAAGTTATGAACGATAATCGGATTTATAGGACCAGCCTTCCCAATACAAATCTTAGGAAAAACCTGCTCTGAATGCACTTCGTTTTCATTTAGTAACTCCTCATACATCTTCTCCCCAGGCCGAATCCCCGAGAACCTAATCCCAATCTCATCCACACTATACCCAGACAACTTAATCAAATTCTTCGCCAAATCCACAATCTTCACCGGCTCACCCATATCCAACACGAAAATCTCCCCACCACGAGCCAACACACTAGCCTGTATCACTAAACGCGACGCCTCAGGGATCGTCATAAAATAACGAGTCATGTCAGGATGCGTAACCGTAACCGGCCCACCCGCTTGAATCTGCTTTGTAAATAGTGGAATCACACTCCCTCTACTACCCAAAACATTCCCAAATCGTACAGCCACAAACTTGGTATGACTATTCCGATCAATCTCCTGAATAACCAACTCCGCAAACCGCTTTGTTGCACCCATCACATTTGTCGGATTAACCGCCTTATCAGAAGAAACCAAAACAAACGTCTCAACACCGAAGGTGTCAGCTGCCTCCGCCACATTCTTCGTCCCAAAAATATTATTCTTCACTGCTTCCTCAGGATTTCGCTCCATTAACGGAACATGCTTATGAGCAGCGGCATGGTACACAATATCCGGTCTATGCTTATCCATAACCGTAAACATCTTATTCCGATCCTGAATATCCGCTATCTCTGTAACCAGCTCTATTTCGGGCCCTATAACTCCAAGTAACTCCATCTCAATGGTATAAATACTATTCTCCCCATGACCTAAGAGAATCAATTTTTTCGGATCAAATCGCAAGATTTGCCTACAAATCTCCGACCCAATTGAACCACCTGCACCCGTTACTAACACAACTTTTCCAGCAATGTTTTGTTCGATTTTTTCCGTATCCAATTCAACAGGTTCTCTACCTAACAAGTCTTCCACCTGAACATCACGAAAATGATTAACCGATACCTTCCCAACCATTAAATCCTCGATCATCGGCATAATCTGGGTCTTCGCCTTTGTCTTGCTACACTCTAGGAAAATATCATGTAACTCCTTCTTACTTAAGGAAGGAATCGCAATCACAATATGATCAATTTGTTTGTCCTGTACAACCTGTTCAATATCAGCTGCGCCGCCTACTACTGGGATCCCTAATATGTGAAGCTTATGCTTCTTTTTATCCTCATCAATGAAGGCAACAGGCTTTAAATCAGCATCCCTGTTCTGCAATAGCTGACGAACAACCATTGTCCCGGCTGCCCCTGCTCCAATGACTAACGTTCTTTTCTTCAGCTTTGAATCCTTCACATATCGACCTCGTAGGACTCTCCATATAAAACGTGATCCTCCGATTAAGATCATATGAATCATCCATGCAATGACCAGTCTGCGAGAATGTAAATCTTGAAAAACAAGTAATTGTACAATACCTGCCATCATAATCGATAGTGTGACAGATTTCCCAATCGCTATTAGCTCTGGGATACTCGCATACTCCCATGCCTTCTTATACAAATGGTAAACCGATGCAAAAACATGATGACTTACTAGCAAGGTTACGGAAGTAATAGCCAATGCAGTGATTGAGAATCTAGTGAAGTTAGGATGTAATAAAAAATAACTAATATAAATGGCTGCTAAGACTATGATTGAATCAACTGCTATTAGAAAAGCTAACCTTTTTCGATATGTCATTCTCTTTTGCCCCTTTCATTGGACTTTGAATTGTTTTACCGTATAAGTTTTGGAAATCATAAAGAAACAACATTTAATACTTTACGTAACAAAACCACCACTGGTTTGATTACGTAAAGCATTAATATTCGGGCATCCAACCCAACCTCACACCACACTACTGACGACAAACGTCTAAGGCTATTTATTCACCCACAGCATGACCGAGTGCCTCCATTGATACAGGTTAGGAGACATCACCCCATAATAATAGGAAGTTTTATAGGTTTGTAGATCTATAAAGCTTCCTTATGAATTTCTAAAATAATCCCAAAAACTTCTTCTGCTTCATTCTACTCGGGCTGTCCCTAAACACCGTTTCACCTAGAACTAGTAGCTCTGCATTCTCTTTTAGCATATAGACGGCTTGGACACCGAATTCCTTGTCCAGCTCTTCATAGGCTTGTCCTAGACGGAAAGATCGAGTGCTGATGTTATGAGCGTCACTCGCAATAAAATGCGTAAGATTATTCTCTAGTAACTGAAGCGAGAATGTACGTATTTTCTTCCCTAAATCCCCCACAACACTAGAAGCCGTCACTTGCGTGAGTGCACCCTTTTCTACCAAGTTGTACAGTATATCTGGATTCTCTATCATTTCCTGATTTCTCTCCGGATGGACAATAATTGGAGTAATCTCTTTCATCTGAAAATCATATAACAGTCTTTCCGTATATCTCGGAACATGATTGGAAGGTAGTTCTATAAACAGGTATTTCCCAGAATCATTCAAAGTTAGTATTTTACCATTTTGATAGTCTTCTAGAATTTCACCATAAATTCGAGGTTCTTGCCCTGGTAGGATCTTTAGTGGGATGTTTTCTACTACTAATGCTTCATTTACTTGTTTTACTTTTTCTACGATGATTTCTTTTGTGTTTTCATACTTCCTAGTAAAATGGGGAGTGCCCATGACTTGGGTGATACCATCTGAAACGGCCGCCTTCGCCATTATGATTGACTCATGGATGTCTTTTGGCCCATCGTCAATTCCAGGCAATATGTGACAGTGTATATCAATCATGACAATTCTCCCCCTTTTTTTACAATTTGCAACACTTATCTAATAGTAACACGGATGAATCATGATAGAAACGGGTGTATTTTGTCGAATCGTGACAACATACACATCAATTTTTTCCATAATAGTAGTAATACTGGCTATCCTTTTGCTGCTTGTTGTTCAGTACAACACCTAATAGCTTGGCTTTGGCATTCGTTAATAGTTCTTTTGCCCTAATGGCCAGCTCATTTTCTGTTTTTCCACTACTAACAACCATCACAACACCATCACACTGATTGGCTAGTACTTGAGCATCCGTCACCGCAATCACTGGCGGTGTATCAAAGATAACGATGTCAAATTGTTCGTATGCTGTTGCTAGTAAGTCTTTCATTGCTCTTGAACCCATGAGTTCAGCAGGGTTCGGTGGAATGGGTCCACTTGGAAGTACATATAGGTCTTCTTGCTCTGTTTCTCTACTCGCACTCTCGATCGTTGCTTGTTTTGTTAAGACATTCGTTAAACCAACATGATTGTTTAGGCGGAATGTATAATGAACTGTTGGTTTTCTTAGATCTGCGTCTATTAATAGAACCTTTTTACCCTGTTGGGCGAATACAACTGCGATATTGGCTGCTGTCGTGGACTTTCCTTCACCAGGACCAGCGGAAGTGACCATAATCGATCTAACATCCTGATCGACTGTGGAAAACTGGATATTCGTACGAATCGTCTTATATTGTTCAGATATCGGTGATTTTGGATTCGTCACCGTCACTAAGTTTCTATTTAATGCTTGAATGAATTTTTTTGAATTACGAACCAACGGATTCACCTCTTGATCTACGACTATTTTGGTTTGGTGCATCACCTTTTTGCTCCACTTCTTGTGTAATAACAGTAATTGCACCAAGCACAGGCAGTTCTAGTAATCTCTCAATATCCTGTTCAGTCTTAATTGTGTTATCTAAATACTCAAGTAGGAATGCTAGACCAATTCCTGTCATGGCCCCAACGATAAGTGCAATAGCCATATTTAATGCTGGACGCGGCTTAATTGGATCTGGATTCTCCGCCACTTCTGCTTTCGATAAGATGCTCACATTATCTACGTTCATGATCGTTGCAATTTCTTTTTTGAATACATTCGCAATTGTATTGGAAATATCTACTGCCATTACAGGATTTTCATCTTCTACTGTAATAGAAACGACCTGGGAGTTGTTTTCACTAGAAACAGCAATTTTTCCTATTTTTTCTAGCTTTAATTGGTCCTTTACTTTTTCAAGAATGGTCGGACTTTGAATAATGACACTATACGTGTTAATCAACTGTAGGTTCGTTTGCACTTCGCCAACGTTATACGCTTGTTGATCCGTTTTTGTCTGGTTCACCAGTATTTGAGTTGACGCTTGATAAACTGGTGTTAAGAAGAAATAACTTACAACCCCACTTGTCATCGTCGCTACCAATGTAAGGATCATAATAAGGCCAAGACGTTTTCTTAACGTCTGAAATAACTCTTTTAAACTAATCGTTTCTTCCATAATTTCCTCCTGAATGACTATAGTAAAATCGCACTAATATTCTAAGCTGGGTTTTATTTTTCTTTTTGATTGCTCTTGCTTACTCCACTTGAGTATAACAGTAATAAAATGCAACTTATCCCCCTAAAATTTTACCAATTTAAAACGTTAGTTAATTGGAGATTTCACCATCACTTATAAAGTAAGTAAGTAGAAACTCCGCCCATACTTCATGACCCTTTGCGCTCGGAATAGATTTAATCGAGAATGATGGATCTGGAGATAAGTATTTTTCTAGTTCACTAGATTTATAATCTGGCCAAGCACCCCAATGGTTTAGGTACGTATATTCGTTTTCAACTGCATATCGCTCTAGTTCTGCTACTTCCTTTGGATAATACGTAGCATTGTACAGCGGATTTGCTGGCTGAAGGAATATATAAATCTCTTTGTTCGCCTTTGTAAATTCATTCACGATATCATCGATATTATTCAATCTCTGTCTCAATTCAACTTCCCCGTTATCCATTAAGATAAAAGGCTCTAATAATAAGACATCCGGCTTTTGCGAAAGTGCTTCATCGAGTAGATTTTCTTTTAGCACCTCTGTCGAATTTTTATCTTGAATTTCTACGATGGAAATCTCGAATAGTTGTTCTCCGTATGTTTTGATTAGTTTCTCCTTAAATAACGTAGGCCATCCTAATGAATCTGAAGAAGTTGACTTCGAACCTAGGATAACGAATTGTAATGGTTTCTTTTCTTCGTCAGCATTTTTTAACCTATTCTTTAGTTCATCTGGAAGATTTTGCGTAAGTTGTTCTAGACTAGTTTCTTCATTAGAGCTACTAGTAACCGATTCCGGCTTAACAACTGACTGCACATCCTCTTCAATCTCTTCGACTAATGTACTTTTCATCCCCACATAGGTTGAGATTTTATCATTCCAATGAATCTTTCCTACAACGATTGAACCAACAGTTAAGAAAAGGACAATAACAAAAGCGGCTAATTTCATATTAATTAATCCCATCCTTGCAAATATATGTAATTTCTAAATTCCTCTTTTTTAGTTCTAAAGATCTACAAAAAACGTCAATACGACAAACGAAATACACCTTATATTACCCTATCCCACTACATTACTCAAACGAATTTCTACACTTTAACCAATCTTTTACGTTATTTTCTATAATGCGACAAATTCCGACAGGGATAGAGGGACAGGTACCTCGTCCCTACCCATCCAAAGGTAATGTGCATATTCGGCTAATATTTTTGAGAGGAACCAATTCTGGCTGGTTTACAGAATTTCACTCTTTAGTACGAAGGACTTCCGAACGAACAAAAGCATGAGATCTGTAAAAAATCTCATGCTTTCTTTTAGTATTTATCTTATATTAAAGTGAATTCATAACTACAGTTAATAATCCACCAACAATTGCCGCAAGAATCGGAAAAGAAATGTATAACATTACTTTTTTTCGTTCCTTCTGTTTATAAATCTCTTCTGGAGTAATCCACTGTGACATCTAATATTCCCCCTAATCTGTTGTGTTTATGTCGAATCATGTCTAATATCGTCGGAACAGAGAAAGAATTCATGGGTCAATTGGACTGTTTTTAAGGAACGAGAGGGACAGGTACTCAGTCCCTCTTTCATTACTTCCCCCCTTCATATTCTATCTATGGTTTACTCAACAAAACAAAAATAAAGCCGGGAATTTAAATTCCCGGCTTCAGATATATGTATTATTGCCTAGGTTCTTTCTACCTAAAAAGTTCTCTCCGGCGTTTCTTGCCTACTTTAATATATAACGTACCGTCTTCCATACATCGAAACATACGAATCCTAAAAAGTGATAAAGGTGTCCATATCTCTTTAAACACATAATAAGGCATAGTTCGTTATTCCCCTCTACTCTTTATAGGCAGCTTGGCTGGCATATCCAATTGATTTAGCCCCAGTAGCTTTGCGTCGCCTCTTTTCAAAGGGTTTGCCATTATCTTTTTTACTAGAATATCAAAGATCTATTAATTAATTTGTAGAATATTGTTGTCGAAAGTGGATTTTCTTTCTACATTTTTTTTGAACTGACTAAGGTTCACTCCACTAAAAAAAGCGATAAACTTTTTAAAGTATGATCACTTCTTTAGTCCATCTCATTTACTTGTTACTTCAATGTTGGATTCGATACTATTATCTCAGTATCTCCCGAGATCTTATATTCTTTCAGAGTAGAAGGAATGATGAAATGATCTCCCTTTTTAAATGGAAAGTCACCTTCTTTAGTTTGAACGACACCATCCCCCTCAAGAACACTAAACAAATAATAGTTATTATTTGTTTCTCTTACAAAGCTACCCTTTCCTTTCCAATGTTGGACAGTGAAGTAATCCTCTTCAATAAGAAGTTTACTGACAAATCCTTCTTCCACAGTTACAGATGGCCTAAAAGAAACATCCTTATGAGGGATGCTTGAAACGTCAATAGACTTCTCAATATGAAGTTCTCGAAGATGACCCACTGAATCTCTACGATCATAGTCATAAACTCGGTAGGTGATATCCGAACTTTGCTGCGTCTCAAGAAGTAGTATTCCTTTTCCAATCGCATGTATGGTACCACTAGGAATATAGTAAAACTCTCCCGGCTTCACCTTGACTCTTCGTAATAAATCGTTCCATGCTCCGTTTTTAACTAGCTGTTCAAACTCTTCTTTTGTTGAGGCATGGTGACCAAAAATCAACTCCGAATCTTCCTCGCAATCGATGATATACCAGCATTCAGTCTTACCAAAAGGATAATTTTCTACTTCTTTCGCATATGTATCGTCAGGATGTACCTGTACGGATAAGTCTTGACTGGCATCTAAAATTTTTGTAAGTAGCGGAAACTCCAGACCTTCTTGGTGCGCAAACAATTCACGATGATTTTGCCATGCCTCTAGTAAGGTTTTCCCTTGTAATGGGCCATTTAGTATTTCATTTGGTCCATTTGGATGTGCTGAAATCCCCCAACACTCACCCGTTGTTTCAGTTGGAATATTATAGTTGTAAATTTCTCTTAGCTTTGTGCCGCCCCATATTCGGTCTTTGAAAACGGGCTTAAGAAAAATGGGTTGTTGGTACATAAAACAAACTCCTTTTTTGAACTAATTTATGATTCCGATCAAGCCTGTTTATATGACTACTAGATAGGGTTTTAAATCAAACAGAACCTCAATAATCTTGTCCATAGTAAATCTCGATTGTTTCCAACGCAAAGGCATTGCAATTATTTCCCTTTTCCGGGCAACATCTGGCTAGTGACAAAAGCCAACTCATCGTCTACTAGTACGATACGAAAGCCGTGTATCCCTAAAGGTACACGGCTAGCTATATACGGATGCATTTGGGGTTTTATCTAACATTTCTCAAACATCAAAAGCGCCTCTTCATCTGCAATAATAGTCAAACTTCGGTGGTTTCTTAGAACGGTCGCAGGTACTTCTTCTCTTATATTCCCATGCAATAGTTCGTTTAATGCTTCTGCCTTTTTTTGACCTGAAACTAATAGAAGAATACTCTTGGCCTCCATAATGGTCTGAATTCCCATGGTTATGGCTTGCTTAGGCACGTCTTCAAGTTTAGTAAAGTACTGGGAGTTCGCAAGTCTCGTTGATTCCGCTAAATTCACAATATGGGTACGAGAGGAAAACGGCGTATTGGGTTCATTGAAGCCGATATGACCGTTTTGTCCTATTCCGAGTATTTGCAAGTCTATTCCACCACTTTGCTTGATCAGGTCTTCATATCGATTGCACTCTTCTGTTGTATCTGAAACGAGTCCATTCGGAATGTGTGCATTCTCTTCTTTTATGTTGATATACTGGAACAAGTTCTGTTTCATATAGGAATGATAGCTGTTAGGATCCTGCCGAGTTAGCCCTACATACTCATCAAGGTTAAAGGTTTGAATGTCGGAGTAGGAAGTATGATTTTGCTGATGGTCTTCTATTAATCGTTGATAGGTTTCAATTGGCGTTTGACCTGTTGCTAGGCCAAAATTCATGAATGGGTTACTTTTTACAGCATCTATTATGATTTGAGCTGCTTTTTTGCTTAATTCACTTTTCCCTTTTTCCACATACATTCTCATAAAGGAGTCCTCCTTTAGAATTCTTGATGATACACTAATTTACCTAGGCAAAATGTCATGACTACTTGATAATCCTTGTTAAGTACGACAATATCCGCATCTTTTCCAACCTCTAGACTTCCTTTACGATCAAGCACACCTATTTTGCATGCAGAGTTGTAGGATGTCATTCTTACAACTTCTAGAAGTGAACAGCCAGTATAGGACATGATGTTACTTAGAGCTTCATCCATTCTAAGGATACTACCAGCAAGAGTTCCATCCTCTAGCCTAGCTTCGCCGTTTTCCACCTTCACCTTTTGTCCACCTAATTCGTACACACCTTCTGCCAAGCCTTTTGCACGCATGCTGTCGGTTATCATAATCAGTGAGTCGAAACCCTTTATCTTAGTTGTTAGCTTGATCATTTCAGGTGATACATGAATGCCATCTACAATTAATTCAGCTGTTACATTGTCATGAAGATACACTCCACCCACTACGCCTGGCTCACGATGATGGATGCCTCTCATCTGGTTATAAAGGTGAGTCGCATGGCTGAGGCCATGGTCAACAGCTTGCGCAAACACTTCATAGGCAGCATCACAATGCCCAACAGAAGCTACAACCCCAGTAGAGTGCAGATGCTGTATTAAACGAAAATCCTTGTCTTTCTCCGGTGCTAGTGTAACAATCTTAATCTGATCTCCAGAAAGTTCTTGCCATCTTTGGAACTGTTTGGCATCTGCCTCTAGCATATATTTTACTGGCTGTGCACCCGCTCTTTTTTCGGACAAAAAGGGTCCCTCTAGATGAACACCTAGAACTTCTGCTCCGTCTTGGAGTTCTTCATTTCTAGTATATGAAGCAATAGTGGACAATGCTTGTTCAATTGTCTCTATACTCTGTGTCATTGTTGTCGGAAGAAAACCTGTCACACCTTCACTCGGAAGATAGTGACACATTCCCTTCAATGATTCCAATGTAGCATCCATTGCATCATGCCCTGCTGCACCGTGGATGTGGATATCGATCATCCCGGGTATCACATGATAGCCTTCAGGGATTTCTTTCACTTCATCAACATCTTCGGATATGCTTTCTCCGATATCCTGAATCTTTCCGTTCTCTATAAGTAAGGAACAATTAGGACGTATTGTCTCTAGTTGATAGACCGTTCCACCTTTTAATAGAATTCGTTTTTTCATTAAATGGCTCCTATTTCAGGCCAATGTAACTCAATTCCCTGATTGATTAGGAGCTCCTGAAATTCGCGAAGTAAGCTTTCGTTTTCTCGGATTTCAGTTGGGAGCACACCTTTATCAATGGCAAACGAAGCGAGGTACCCTGCAGATTCTCCTATATTCCATTCCACTGGATGAACTCGATAGCAGCCGTTTGTGATATGGGTTGTTCCAATATTTTTACAAGCAGGTAATAGGTTCTTTACTCTAATCGGTAAAAGGCTTCCAAGTGGAATTTCAAATGGTAGACTTTTCGCATAGAAAAAAGAGTTCGTTACGATAGTTGGATGGAGATCAATTCTGTAACATCCTATCCCGATGGTATCTTCATACCGTTGAATTCCTTGGTCACCACGTGTGTCGGCATTAATGTGCTCCTCTACAACGGTAAATTGCGCTTTGATTCGTCTCGATTCCCGAATGTAAGGGTACATGGCTAATCCGTCAGATGTTCCAAGCACATCTGAACGAAGACGAAGTCCTGGGTAGCCATTTCCTCCATCTACTCGAGGTGCTTCCGTTTGGAGCCAGTATAGCAAGGACAAACTTACCTGTTTAGCACCCTCGATATGCTTTGCTCGTTCTTCCTCAGTTACATCAATAATGGACCCGAGCCAATAATCATTTTGTGGCCAATTGATTAACGAAATATCGCCTTCGTAAAATCCTGGCTGATACAACGAAGGGTCTATGATACGACGATATTCCCATAAGCCAAGACCCTCCTCATCATTAAACATTCTAAAAGGTTTAGATCCGCCTGTATCAGCATCAGGAGCATACCAGCTTAATTGCTGGTGTTCAAGGAACGGGGCCTTATATTCTCGCCACCAGTCATACGATTCAGGTTTATCAATAACAAAATTCTCGCCTTCGATATAATCTAATGCCATGACATAGGTGATCGGCTGCATATCCATCGGGCTTGGTTCAGCTGGTGCATGGAGTTCACCGGTTTCCGCTCTTGATTCTGCTCCTGTCACATACTCTACTCCTGCAAGAGGAAGAACATCTCCGCATTCTGTGGCATCAAGAAAATAGTGGCCTAGTAGTATCGTTTCGTTGCCAGTGACAAGGTTTCTTACTGTTACTGATTGGACAAAATCACCATCTGATTCAGCATGG
The DNA here is from genome assembly GCF_049310945.1 of Bacillus sp. DJP31. Lineage (NCBI taxonomy): Bacteria > Bacillati > Bacillota > Bacilli > Caryophanales > Bacillaceae > Bacillus > Bacillus sp. DJP31. The sequence continues at coordinate 23,817 of NZ_JBMERO010000005.1, forward strand.
ACGGCCTTCATTTCGGTATATAGCTGAATTTTCCCATTACTAACATAAGGTGCAAGCATATCCTGTAGGACTGTTAAAGCCACCTTAGGTTCATGACAGAGCCTGCTAACCCAGCCATCACCAGGATTTAATCGGTTTTGGTTTCTTGCCTTCTCTGTCAACGGATAATTCTGCTTGTAATACTCTCTCACCCGGTTTCGAAACTCACGATATGTAGCCGTACAGCCGAAGGACTCAATCCATTGATGCTCATCAGGAGGAACACCTTGGCTTGTTACTTGTCCACCTATCCATTTTGTTTCTTCTGTCATAATCACTTTTTTATTCATTTTGGCAGCTGATAATGCAGCAATAGTTCCCCCTATGCTTCCACCAATAATGATAATATCTGCTTTTAAAGTTGTTCTCACCACCACAAAAGCCTCCATTCTATTTTCTTAGTGGGACAGAGGGACAGGTTATCTGTCCCTCTTTTTTCAGTAGGGATTAGAGAGGGACAAGGGACCTGTCCCCTTGTCCCCAAAAGGAAGGAAACCAGCTCCAACTATGCCAGCTTGGTCTCCAAGTTCCGCCTTCTTAATGAGTAATGAATCTTGCATGCTTTCGTATAAATACCCCTTAACTAGAATCGTTAATTCATCTAGTAGTAATGGACTGGCATTCATGACTCCCCCACCTAGTACAAAAACAGAGGGGTTCAAGGTGTGGGCGAGGTTCGATATCCCAATCGCCATGTAATTTACAGCCTGGTTAACCATTTGCTTTGCCGACTCATTACCTTCACTTGCCAATTGAAACACATCCTCTGCTCGAGACACTGCAGGTCCAAGAAGTTCTTTTCCGAGTAGTCCAATGGCTGTTCCTGAAGCAACAGCCTCTAGAGCTCCTCCGTTCAGATTCGATTGCTTTTTACCATATGGGACAATGATCATATTGCCGATTTCTCCCGCATTTCCAGTTGCACCCTGAAGTATTCTTCCATTCAAGACAATCCCAGCACCAATTCCTGTGCTCCAGGTAATATAAACGACAGACGAATATCCCTTCCCAGCCCCTTTTATCGCTTCGGCAAGTCCCGCAACATTTGCATCATTATCAACAAATACCGGGACGGAAAAGACGTCTTGAAGGATTGACCTAATTGGAACATTACTCCAGCCAGGTAAGTTAGGAGGATCCATCACCACCCCAATAAAAGGATTCAGCGGGCCTGGTGAGCCAATGCCAATGCCAACAATGTGGTGTGTTCCCGCTACCTTCTCAATCATACCTTTGATTTTGCTAATCACATGCTCAGGTCCAAGGCTTGCTTCTGTTGGTTCTTTTAGAATGGTTATGATATCGCCTAGTTCATTGAGAAGGGCAACCCTAACATTCGTTCCACCAAGATCTACTCCAACGGAATACTGATTGCTAGACATCAGCATGCACTCTCTCTTTAGAAGAGACCTTTACTCCTATTTCAAAGGTACGGTCCCACGGTAGGTAGACTTCATCAAGAGATAGCTTCCATTTAGGATGGTAGTCTAGAATATGGCTATAGTGTTTATATTGTTCTGTAAAATGATGGCGAACGGTTTCTACTAATTCTTCCTTATCTACGTCTCCCGAGATTTCTCTTCTCACGATTTGACGAACATGACCTTGGTATAAATAATCATCTAGCAAACGAACACAGATTTGTTCAAAAAGGGCTTGCTGTGATTTTGCTTCTAGGATGTTCATCTTCTCTTGTTGAAGATAGACCATTGCGGCTTGGGCAACGACGGTTCCTAGTGTATTTCCGGCTGTATTCCAAGCTCCAAATCCCGAGAGACGTTGAAATATCCCAGACTGTAACAATGGAGGAAGCATCCGTTCATCCGCACCATTGGCATAAGCAAGATCGGCAACTGCGACGCTCTTTCCTTTGGCCACATAGTGTATTAAACGTCGCACCCACTCTCCAATATTACGGTCAGGAGTGTCGACCTCTTCTAAAAATTTTTGAAGAGCTAAATCACCCTGTCGTTTTCCGGGAACGTTAACCGCTAGCACGATATCTGCTTCTAATGAGTTATCAATCGTATAGCTGCCAATCACATGAATTTGTCCTTTAACTGACTCACATATCGGTCGATCTTCATACATGGCAGAGGATAACGCCCCTCTCTCCCCACTGTAAAACGGAAAGAATACTGGTGGCTTTACTCCCTCAAGCTGAAGAATCATTTTGGTTACTAACGAAGCGCCAACCTCATCTGCTCCTGGATATATATAAACCAGCTCATGTAATGAACGCTCATGAACAACTTTTGCTAACCATTCTTGTTCTTGAATATTAAAGCCATATTCGGCTGTATCATCCTGTGGAAATACTAAGGTGTCGAGAATACCTTGTTCCAAGAGATCAAAAAAAGATAGACTCATAGATAAGTTACGTTTTCTTGTAGTTAGATAATCTTCTAGTATGCTATCAGGAATTTTCGCTCTAGCTTGATCACGATTATCAAGAGCCTCTCCACTCTTCGTCTTCTCATATTGATGCTGGTAAAAGGAATACGCCCATATATGTGAACCATGATCCTTCCAATACTCTTTTTCCTCTTCGTTTACATTGTTATTGGAAATTCGCATGGTCGCACTAAACAGCATGATTTTTTTATCTGGATAACTTGCTTTTATATGTTGAATGATGGCCAATCTTTGTGTGATATCTTCAAACTTATCCTCGCTGATCCTTGAGGGAACAAGTCCACCATATCCTAGCATATCTGCAGATAGTACAAATCCATCTACAACTGGTGCTACATCTAGCAGCCACTTTTTCAAAGCTTCTAAATCAGCGGGCTGCTTTAGAAAACCAAGTGACTTTACCTCAGGAACTAGTACCTCCCAACCACCAATTCTAGCAAGCTGACATGGCAACTCTCGGGTGACAGGTCTAGCATCAACTGGTAAAAGAGCAATTTTTCTCTTCATAGCTACCGCTCTCCTTTAAAGGTGATTTCATATGTACCAATTTCTTTTGCTGAAAGACGGGCTACAGTAGGCTCAATTGTCTGTAGTACATGACCCTTGAAATTAACTTTTTCTATGTTCACTATTTTTCTACTGCTAGAAAATGCAAAAGACTCCATGTGTTCTGAAGGATTCCATAAACGAAGAACTAGTTTGTCATTTTTGACTCGAATACTACTCCATTGAATAACAGTAGAGTCCAGTTCTATGATCTTTTGCATAGACATATCTACAATTTTTCCAGAATAAAAACGTGGTGGTACTCGGTACTGGTGAGCACTCTTAGCTATTTCATGATTCTCTCGCTGACTTCCCACTTCAAAAGCAAACTCGTACTCATATGTTCCTATACATTGTGCCTTTGGTGTTTCCATGTTCGGTCCCGCTCCGCCACCACGTGTCCTAAGATCATCTCGTGATAACCACCCAACACTTCTTAATAGGGTCACTTCTATTGAATCAGAGCACACCTGATATTCCTGCAAACCTCTATGATAGAAAGCAAAATCTTCGGCTGCGATGAAAGAATAACTTGGATCTACTACGACCGGTACTTCTTTTTGCTTTGGAGCGTCAAACTGTTCCGTTCTGTTTGTTTCTCGTTTCACAACATCAAACGCAGAATCACTAAACGAATGGCTGATTTTTTTCCCAAGTGGAAACTTCAAGCGAAGACGTTGGTCCTTTGCCTGGTTTACTAGCATAACGTTTGCATAAATCTTGGAGTCACCTTCGAATACTTCAAGTGTGACATGAGCTATGTTTGTTACCCTCTCATTAGATGCTCCACTTCTATCATCGTTAAGACCCGCCGGAAGCTGAAGCTCCACCATATAGTTAATTCTTTGGTAATGCTTTTGGATAGAGATTGTAGGTTCGCCTACTATCACACCATTTGAAACCACATCAATCATTGGTGGTGAGTAGTTATATTCATCCCCTGCATCTAATGAGCTGTATAAATGAAGAAACCCATTATATTCCCGGTTCAAAGATTTATGGTATGCAGAAATTGTCCCATCTTTTTCAACCTTAATAAGAACTTCAGTATTCTCAATTGTTGTACCTACTGAGCTACCTATTGAAGCTTTCGTTCCTTCTGCTAGTTGGAATGCTGTTAATGAAAGGGAAGCAAGGTTCTCAACCTTTAGCGCCACATCAAAGGACGTTCCGTGCTTGAAGTCTGGAAATGCATCTAGTGGGGATTCGAATTTCCTATCTTTATAGCTATTTATAATGATGTGTTCATATTGGTTTTGATGTTCATCTAGTATGATAAATTCTTTTTCCTCATGTAAGAAAATAGTACCCTTTATCCAGCCCGAAAATGGCGTTGGATGCGGATTGAAAACGACAAATTGGCTGTCATCCTCAAATGGCTTTCTTGAAGCCTTGCCTGTTGCCGCAGGATCAGATATTCCTAACATGGAAAGTGCATCCTGCTGCAGCATATGTAAACGTTGGGATAGCTTTTCTGTACGAACTTCCATTTCATCATGAACTTCGTCTATACTACAGCCACATATACTATCGTGGGGATGGTTTAACAATAGTTGCTTCCATGTATCCTCTATAAAGCGATGTGGTACCTTGCCACCCATTATGGAAGCAAGCGTTAACAATGGCTCGGTATAGCCGACAAGCTCATCCTCTACCCTTTGATTCTGTTGCTTCACATACACCCGAGTTGAAAGGACATTCGGCAACACATAACATTGCTCATTCCCTCTCATTTCACCTTCATAGACGGAGAGATTGTTCGTTTTTTCCCGAATTGACTGTAAGTAAACCTCATAACTAGCTTCAATAAATTCAACCTCTTCTATTGAGCCATTTAATTCTTGGATTCGTTCTTTCATATTGTAAAAGGCAGGCATTAAATGATCTCCGCCATTGGTTAATAGAAGATTACGAGTGGTAGCAAAAGGTTTAACCTTTTCCACATAGTCTCTCATTTTAGTGATATAGTCTTCCTCATTCAATAAAGGTTGATAATAACCTTCAGGAAGAAAGACGGTTAATACCTCTGATCCGTTTGGTGCTTTCCACCAAAACTCGGATTGTTCCGGATTAATTCCTCTCCAAAGAATCGCATTATCTATTCCAAATCCTTGGAGAAGTTGCGGCATTTGCCCGACATGTCCGAATGTATCAGGTAGATAACCTACTTGCTGCGGTCTTCCATACTTTTTAGCGAGTGAGATTCCAATCTCTAAGTTTCGAATAAGAGATTCCCCAGATACTAAGAATTCATCAGCTAGAACAAACCACGGCCCAATGATCATTCTTTCATCTTTGATATAGCCTTTTACCTTCTCAAATTGCTCGGGCTCACAAACCTCAAGGTAATCTTCTAACGCAGCCATTTGTCCGTCTAAGACAAACTTCTTAATCTCATTAGAATCAAGCCCCTTTATAATCCGGTCCATCACATGGGTAAATCGGTAACGGAATACCTCAAAGGGAAGATACCACTCGCGGTCCCAATGAGTTTGAAAGACAATATAGCAAGTATAGCGTTTCTCCATCATCCTTTTACCGCTCCTTTCATCGCCCCTTCAATAAAGTGGCGCTGAAGAATCGCAAAGAAAATGATGATTGGAAGAACAGAGATGACTGAACCTGCCGCAATATAGCGCCAGTTATTCGAGAAGCTTCCAGCAAGTGTCGTTAACCCTAACGGTAAGGTGTACATGCTTTGATCATTTAGGATAATCAGTGGCCACAGGAAATCTCCCCATGCCATTACAAACGTGAAGATGGCCAGTGTAACAACCGAAGGCTTGACAAGTGGCATTAAAATTCTCCACCAGATTTGCCATGAGTTTGCCCCGTCCATTCGAGCTGATTCATCCAATTCATATGGAATGGTTAAGAAAGCTTGTCGCATGAGGAAAATACCAAATGCTGTTGTCGCATGAGGCAAAACCAAACCTGCATACGTATTTTGAAGTCCTAATTCTAGGCATAATAGATAGATAGGTATCATTAAAAGCTGAAAGGGAATCATCATCGTACTGATAATGAGAATAAAGACAATGTTCTTTCCTCTAAACTGCATACGTGCAAGTGGATAGGCAGCTAATGAGCAAAAAATGAGATTTAACGCAACTGTTAACACCGCCACAATGGAACTATTCATTAAATAAGTCCAGAACGGAAAGGCCTTCATTACTTCTACATAGTTTTGTAACGTAAATTTTTCGGGAATGAACTGTGGTGGATAGGCAAAGATATTTTCACTTCCTGATTTCAACGAAGTCGATAACAACCACAGAAAGGGACCTACCATTAGAATGGTGACTACAATTAATAATGTATAACTGATGATTCGACCAACTAGCTTTTTCGTGGTCATTGGTTTTTTAATGGTTTTCGTACGAATGATCGTTTCAGTACTTTGCAGTGGCGAATTCATGTTGGTCACCCCTTTATATCCGTTTCTTTTTTACTCATGAACTTAATATTTATGATCGATAAAACTAGTGTTATTAGAAACAAGATCACACCTGCAGCACTTGCATACCCCATTCTCAATTTCCCAAATGCTTCTTCATAAATATAGAAAACTAAGGTTTTCGAGCTGTTCAAAGGTCCTCCACCCGTCATCACGAAAATCTCTTCAAATACTTTCATCGCTGAAATAGAAGACATAATAGTAACAATCATGATAGATGGCATTAATAAAGGTATGGTAATATATAACATTTGTTTAAACTTACTTGCCCCGTCAATATCAGCTGCTTCGTACAAATCAGAAGGTATTCCTTGTAGACCAGCTAAGTAAATCACCATATAATAGCCAAGCCCCTTCCAGATCGTGACTGCCATAACCGAGAAGATAGAAGTCGTTGGTGACGTTAACCAATGGACAGGTTCACCAATGATTCCCATGCTGTCAAGAAGGTAGTTGAGCACTCCCTTATCGGCATACACCCATTTCCACGTAATTCCTACTACTACCATAGAAGTAACAACTGGAACATAATAGGCTGATCGGAAAAAGCCGATTCCTTTAATCTTTTGGTTCACAAGAATCGCTAAAAAAATCGGAAGTATGACAAGCGAGGGAACAACAACAATTAAATAGAGAAAGGTTTGAAAGAGGACCTTCCAAAACATATCATCTTGGAATATTTCTTTATAATTATCCACCCCGACAAATGCCGGCTCTGTCACCATATTGTAATCGGTAAAGCTAAGCCAAATCGCATTTAGCATGGGGTAAAAAATAAATGCACCTAGGACAATACAGCCCGGTATTAAAAATAAATAGGGAGTTAACGGACTTCTTTTCATAACAATATCCCTCTTTTCTTAGCAGCATCCATTGCCAGTTTGGCCGCTCCATACATACCAGCCTTATTTCCTAAAACTGCAGGTACGACGTTTATAGGAGACTGGTACTTTGCTAGTTTTTCTAAAAATAAATCCCACCAATAGATCTTTGAATCAATCACACCACCACCGATGATTACCACTTCTGGATCTATTGACACAGAGAGGTTATAGCAGGCTAATGCTAAGTAGTCCAAGTATTGATTCACTACTAGATTAATGGCTTCTTCTTTTTGATTGGAACATTTCTCAAATATCTCTCTTCCATGTTGAAACGGTGTTTTTACAACAGAATTTACTTCTTTCAATAGTGCACTTCCTGATAAATATTGCTCTATACACCCTAACTGTCCACAATTGCATGGTCTTCCAAACGGTACAAGAATGACATGTCCCCATTCTCCACCTTGATGGTGAGCTCCACTAGCTAGTGATCCGTTCATCACATTTGCTCCACCAACACCTGTCCCAAGTGTAAGCATAACTGCGTTTTGATAGGATTCTCCCACCCACAGTTCTCCTACTAACGCTACATTCGCATCATTTTCGACTACACATGGAAGTCGGTACTTTGATTCAATGACTTCCTTTATATTGGTTCCTTGCCAGTCCGGAAGGTTATCTGTCGCATAGACTACTTCACCTGAAATGGCATTGACTCTACCAGCAGTACCTACTCCAATGTAGTCAATGTTAGGTTTCTTTAATAGACGTTCTATAACAGACATTAGGGAAGCGGTTATTCCGTCTCTTCCTTTATGGATAGCGGTTTCTACCTCAACCATATCTAATACTGTTCTATCGTTTGAGATAACCATTCCTTTGATTCCTGTTCCACCAATGTCAATACCTATTACATTCATGCTTTCACCAACTTTTTAAACAAGCTTATTTAACACAGCACGCGCTGTACGTTCTTTCATCAAAACTGACTTCTCTTTATCACTCAGCGCTATACCTGTGCATAATAAATCAATGACAAATAACTGAGAGATTTTAGCTGCTAGGGATCCACCTTCTAGTGGCGATTCCTTTCCACCGCTTAGCAAGACGCAATCTGCTAACTTCGTAATAGGGGAACGAGCATAATAAGTGATGGCGATAATCTTTGCACCATTATCTTTTGCTACCTGTAAGGAGTCAATTGTATCTTTTGTACTCCCTGAAACACTCAACCCTATGACTACATCTGTGTTGTTAAAGGTAGCAGCCGTCATTGCTTGTATATGCGGATCAATAATGGCATCTGTCCGCTTTCCGATTCGTATAAATCTATTTTTGGCATCTAGGGAGGTTAATCCAGATGTGCCTACACCAAAAAAATGTACACTATTTGCATTCTCTATAAGAGTGATTGCTTTTTGAAGCATATTTTCATCCATCATATTCACGGTCTCATCAATCGCCATCTTCGTATAGGCAGCGATGGAGCCTATGAGGCTATCTGAGTCCTCTTCTTTTTGCTCTTTTACTGACGATATATCCTTAGCGATAGCTAGTTTAAATTCTTGATAACCCTTTAAACCAATCTTTCGGCAAAAACGAAGAACGGTCGTTTCCCCGACACTCGCAATATCCGCTAAATCGGTAACAGAGTAATAGATGACTTTCTCCATTTGTTCTAGTACGATATCCGCTACTTTTTGCTCTGATTTTGTAAGTGATGGATAATAACTACTAATAAGCCCGCCTAATTTGCTTCTCGTTTGTTGCGTTGTGTTTGTCATGCTCATGACCATCCTTTGATATCAAATTCACGAATTTTTTCGTTATGTCTTGTGGGCGGGTAATAGCCGAGCCTACCACAACGGTATGGGCACCAAGCTGTAGTGCTTTATTAGCTTGCTCAGGTGTAGAAATTCTCCCTTCTGCGAAAACAGGTATGGATAGTTTTTTCACCAGTTGGTCAATAAGTGTAAAATCGGGTTCAACTGATTGAGTAGAGTATGGAGTATATCCTGACATCGTTGTTGATACACAGTCACACTCAATTTCCTCAGCGTATACCCCTTCTTCAAAGGTAGAAATATCAGCCATTACAAGTCTATCTTTAGAATGAATGTAGCTAACAAGGGCTTCTAACGATTCTCCACCAGGCCGATCACGTCTTGTTGCATCAATAGCAATCATTTGAACGCCTGACAAAAGCAATTCGTCTACTTCCTTTTTTGTTGGTGTAATATAAACGGTACTATTCATATAATCACGTTTAATTAGACCAATCACTGGTAAATCAACTACTCTTCTTATCGCCGAGATATCCTTTAAACCGTTAGCCCGTATTCCTACTGCTCCACCCATTTTGGCGGCTATTGCCATTTTCCCCATCACTTCAGCACCGTGAAGCGGTTCATCCTCCAATGCCTGACAGGAAACAATCAATCCACTTTTTACATCTACAAAAAAATTCTTGCTGTCTTTCATTTCGTCACCACCAGTTCAAATTCCTACTTGAAAAGCTGAAGAACCCCATTTAGATCCGACTAGCAAATGTTCTTAAAACATAAAGGCGTTCTTTGCCTTTTTGGCCTTTTTGGTTTGAGGTTATTTGACCTCGAGGATCTGGGTGCTAAAGCTAAACACTACACTTTTTACAACAACTTCTTTTAGAGGATGTTCAAAAAGTCCGGCAAAAATAGCTTCGAATTTCTTCGTCAGCTCGTCTTTTCCGCTCCTCACGTATACAAAACATACGTGCAGGAAGCTCAAGACTTCACAGGCTCTTTTAGAAGAAAAAGGGAGAAAATCTCTCCCTTTTTCACTTTTCTTATTTGGCTAATAATTCATTCCATTTTTTTTCAGCTTGTGCAATTGCGTCTTCTGTAGACATTTCACCTAGCATCGCTGCTGCAAGTGCTTCGTTCATTGCTGTTTTTAATTCATTGAAGCTCTTCATTGGTGGAATTAACACTTCGCTATCACGTAATTGCTCGGCAGAAACTAGACGAGCTTCGTCAATTGGTGTTGGCTCAGCTGGAAGCTCTGTAAAATACGGATCATCAAGTGCTGATTCAATTGAAGGTAAGATTGGAACAATTTTATCAAATTTAACTTGATTTTCAGCATTTGTAAGGAAGATTGAGAATTTCACTGCTGCATCCTGATGTTCACTTTGTGTTGGAACAACTAGGTTCATAGCTGCTACGTTTTTCTTGTTTGTTTTACCTGTAATGATTGGTGCTGTCTTTGTCGCAGCCAGAACATCTGGTGCGTTTTCCTTCACTGTGTTTAGGAATTGTGGACCTGAAGCAAGGATCGCCAGCTCGCCAGCTTGGTACAGATCAACCGCTTTTGAATGTCCTTCTGTTAATACTTCACGTGGAATCAAGTCATTTTGATACAGGTTCACGAAGAACTCAAATGCTGCTTTTCCTTCTGCTGTATTAAATGTTGCTTTCGTCATTCCTTCATCTGTTAGGTCAACACCCATCATCACCATTGTTTCTAGTAAATGACTTCCATCAAGTGGTGGGAAGAATGCATACTTGCCTGTTTTTTCTTTTACTGCTTCTGCCACTGCTGTTAAATCTTCAAACGTTGCCGGAGCCTTATTCGGATCAAGTCCCGCTGCTTCGAAAATATCTGTGTTATACATCGTTACTTGTGAAGATAAGTACCAAGGGATACCGAACGTTTTACCATTAAATGTGTTTGATTTCCAAATACCTTCAAAGTATTCACTTCTAACGTCTTCTGGTACCATTTCCTCCATATCCACTAACGCATCTAATTCAGCTAACTGAGAAGCGAATTGTGGATTTAGATTGGCTACATCTGGAGCTGTTTTAGAAGCTACAGCAGTTAGAATCTTTTTCTCCATGTCACCCCATGGAATGTCTACCCATTTCACAGTAATATTTGAATTTTCAGCTTCGAAATCAGCAATGACTCCATTAATGTAATCATCGAATGTTGGTGATAACTGCATGGTCCAGAATTCAATTTCTACTGGCTCAGACGTTTCTTCATTTGCTGGTTTTGTTGTTTCCTCTGTTTTTTCAGCATCTTTAGGTTCGCTTGCTGTGTTATCAGCACCACAAGCCGCAGCAACCATCATCATAAGCATGAGTACTAAAGCAAATAACCAATTCTTTTTTAACATGAATCGTTCCCCCTTTAATTTTGTAAAAAATAATTAAGCGTCCGCAACAAATCTCTTCTCCAAAAATCCCATAGATGGTGTTCGTCTTCTTCGTAATATGTAACCATGGCTCCTTTATCTTCTAAACGAATTCTCATTTTTCGATTAGTAGTTAGGATATACAGCTGCTGGTTGGATATAGGTGAGATGAACTCATCCTCGTGACGACCAACAGCTTGGTAGATACGAACATCTTCTAGGCATTTAACAGATTGTAGTTGAGTAAAATTTTCTTCTGACAGTGCTGCGGACTGCATTAATACGTGAGTAAATTGCGCTGGTTCTTTACAAATTAGTGATAAAGAAACCGAGCCACCGAGTGAATCTCCAAGTAAGCCGATTTTGTGAATACACATACCCTTTAGGTGTAAGTCTAGCCTGACAGATGGGAGTAACTCCTCCAAGAAAAAGGATATATACTCCTGATGATGATCCCCGCTAGGATGATAAGAGTGATACCTCTGGATGGAATCGCCAGGTGGGATTAGAACTACGAAAAGTCCACGTTCAAACGTTACTTGTTTCGAAATTCGGTTCAGGGTTGTTTCCATTTGCCCAAGCTCCATATAATCCAATCCGTCTTGTACAAACAGTACGTCCACGTTTTTTGAATCAAACAACTCCCAGGTGAAAATGGTGTAATCCTGTTGAATATGAACACTACTGATAACGCTTTCTTTTTTTACAAACAAAAAAAATCACACCACCATTCATAGGCTATTGCCTATTTAACTAGAAGTCTACCATAGAATCTAAACATTGTGAATATATTCTCCAATATTTATTTTTATGGTGGATGATAACTCCAATTTATGATGACAAAAAATGAATTATGCCATTCTTTATCTAATGATTTGTAAAAGCTAACTATTTAAAAATGAAGGTACACTCTGTATATACATACTCTTATTCGTTCTTTTCTTATTACCTATCTAAACCCTCACGTATAAACACCCTCAGCTCGAATCTAGAATAAACTAGACGAGAATATTTTTTCCTCCTTTTTAACCATTTTCGGAGAATATATTCATTTGTATAGAATATTGTGATAACATACTAGACAATTAAACGAGTTTTGATTAGAGGGGACACGACTATTACTTTGAAAGCGTTACCATCTATAGAGTTATCCTCTATTCAAAACAATAAAAAACTAGATGACTGACACTCTAGTTCCCGTTTAGACATACGAGGAGGTGGATTATACTCAGATATCAATATCTGACTACAACAAAAGAACTAGCTTATGAGGATCATTTATTAATAGAGTGAGAGGAGAATTGGAAGTGAAAATAGTAACGACTAGGTTAACCAGAATAACCATGACTTTATTCATGATCATCGGCTTGATTATTTCAAGTCTAGGCACAGAAACGAATACATCTGCAGCGTTTAAAGAGGATGTTGTGAAGGCGAAAAACGGAAAAACTCATGTAATTAATGGATTTAACCAACTAAGAGGTGGTAATCAATTAGTTGCTTACACTCCTGAGTTTGGTGAAAGCACGAAGAACAACCGATGGGGCGTAGAAGTCGTTGTTGAAAACAATATAATTACTGAAGTCCGAGATGGAACGATCGCTGGAAACGATGCGTTTTATGACGCACCAATCCCTGACAACGGTTTCGTCCTATCTGGCCACGGTACAGCTAGAACATGGATTATTAACAATCTTCATGAGGGTGAGACTGTAGAAATTCTTTATGATATCATCTCGGATCCAACAAAGACATCCACTTTTTCAATAAAGAGTATTGATCCACAAGCTCCTCATGCATTCCCAGGTGGTCGTGGTGGGAATGAGCTAATTGCTTACACTCCCGCCTATGAATCTGCAACAACAGGGACAAACCAATATGGAGCCGAGGTAATTGTTCGAAATGGGATTGTTGTTGAAATGTCCGGTAGTAACTCTCCAATACCTCAAGATGGTTTTGTTTTATCAGGCCATGGCTTAGCTAAGGATTGGTTGCTTCAGTTTACTCAAGTTGGCGCAAAAATTACGATGAATAAAGAAACGATGAAAGTTACAGCTACTATTGATGCAAGCAGTTATATTCGCGCATCTGAATTAGTTTTAAAAGAAGCAGAAGCGTCCATTGAAAATGCTGAGCAAAAGTTTTTAGATGTGCCTTTAGAGCAAGCAAAGTTAACAATTCAAGAAGCTAAAGATGTCATTGTCGAAGCTGAAGCAGCTTTTGAGGTAGCTGATTGGACAAAAACGATCGAGCATTCTGAAAAGGCTACTCAACTTGCAAAGAATGCCTCATTTTTAACAGTTGAATCACGTGTAGTGGATGCTCGAGGCGTATGGCACCGTCCAGTTGAAAAGAATCGTGAGGAGATCATCGCAACATTAGATCGTCTATCAGAGTCAAACTATAATATGTTGTTTTTAGAAACATTTTTCCACGGATACACTATTTATCCAGGTAAAATTGCAGAGCAAAATCCTGATTTCCTAGGATGGGATCCTCTAGCAGTGTTTATCGAAGAAGGGAAAAAGCGAGGAATTGAAGTACATGCATGGGTACATACTTTCTTCGTCGGACATGAGTCGTTACATCCACCAGGACCCATCTTAAAAGAGCATCCCAATTGGGCTGCAGTGGACCGCCAAGGTGATTTACCTTCAAAAAAAGAAGTCGGTTATTATTATGTAAATCCAGCATTACCTGAGGTTCGAGATTTCTTATCAACACTATTTAACGAAACAACTTCAAACTATGACTTATCCGGATTGCACCTAGATTATATTCGTTATCCTGTCAGTATGCCGTATGATGTTGGTTACAGCTATGACGAATATAGTCGAAGCGAATTTAAAAAGGAAACTGGATATGATCCATTAGAAATTACCCCAGATGGCAACCCAGAAGCTTGGGAAAAATGGAATGTCTGGCGCGAACAACAAATAACAACCTTTGTCGAGCGTATTTATAAAGAGACAAAGAGTTTAAATCCTGAAATTGATTTATCAACTGCTGTTTTCCCAGAGGTAAGTGACGCGATCGATCAAAAGTTCCAAAACTGGATTGATTGGGTTGAAGCCGGCTATATGGACTTCATTACCCCTATGGTCTATTCGGTCGATAAAAATTATGTTGCAAAAGCTACAGAGGATTTTCTAAACAATATGAAGTCACCTGTATTATCTTATATTGGGTTAGCTCCATTTATTGGCTTCAGTGACGATTTGCTAGTTAACCAAGTAAATAGCGTTTATCAAAAAGGGGCATCTGGTCAAGTACAGTTCGCCTATCATAATCTAAAAGACTTTCACTTTAACTCTCTTAAAATTGGACCACAACGAAAAGAAGCAGTTGTACCTCACCGCGATCCTATGAACGCCGCTTCCATGCTTGTGTCTGATATTAAACGTAAAGTACGTGATGTGTATGTTGCAAAAGGCGCGATGAAAAAGACTGTTCAAACACCACTTACAGCTAAGCTCAACCAGATAATTCACAAACTAGAAAAGAAAGATATCAAAGGAGCCCTTCAGCACAAGAATGTCGCAGAGGAATTCATCAACGAAAGACAGAAACAAATCAATGAACATGTTATAGAGCACCTTCATCGAGACTTCGATCAGCTTGAGAAAATCTTGGAATTTGCCGAGTTTGATCAAGGGAGATAGTAGATTACACCTCTGTTTTTTAGATAGACTTTTATTGCGAAAGTAAGCAGACTATGTTTGATCTGCTTACTTTTTTACTTTTAAACAAAAGTAAATTTGTCTCTTTTATACCTTGATCTAGATTATTTCAAGATAACAAAAACAAGAGGTACTTTAAACAAACGTTTGATTAACTATAGAGGCAAACACCTTTATAATTGCTTTTGTATTAGCTATTTATAAATCGTCATCATTCCAATAAATAAATTTGTTTTACTAACATAAGTAGATTTTTGATTATTTAGCCAAGATAATTGCAGATTAAAAGAACCCCCGTTTATATTTTATATCGGGGTTCTTTTGATATATTTTGATATAATTAGATTTTTTTAGCTCCTAAATATCTAGCTTTATAATATTTTTCACTTAATTTACTTACTCTTACACCCTTTGAAGAACTAGCGTGAACGAAACTGTCGTTACCAATAAATATCCCCACATGAGAGGGTCCTTTTTTATAGGTTTGGAAGAATACTAGATCACCTATTTCAGGAGTATTCACTGTTGTACCAGCCTTCCACATATTTGCCGCAGTTCGTGGTAACTTTTTTCCAGCACTTGTTGAGAAAACATAGCCTATGAAGCCACTGCAATCAAAGCCTTTTTTAGTAGTACCGCCATAACGGTATGGAGTTCCTACTAGAGACGTTCCCAAATTAACTAATTGATCCGTGTTTACATTTTGAAAAGCAGATACTTCAAGTGTGCCCGGAAGTACATTTGAAGCCAATATGACTAAGGTTAGAACGATAGATAAAAGTATTTTTTTCATTTTTTTCATTCTCCTATGTAACTTTTATATTGTCAGAAAATTTAACTATTTATAGTATAACAAGTTTCATAGGTTAATAGAGTTACACTTTTGTAACAATTTCAGGTTATTATTACAATTTTGTAACAATGTGTCGAAGAATTACATGTGCGCATACAGACAAAAGCCATGTACCCACTAGGATACACGGCTCTTTCTGGCTATATCTTATTTATTTTGTACCATCCAGTAGATTAAGATCCCAAGTATCTACCTCTTGCCCATCTACTACTATTTTTCCAGATTGAATTGAAAATGGCTTATTAAATGTATAACTGACGGGCTCATTTTGATAGCTTTGGATTGATATTTCTTCATTAATATAATACTTATGGGGCTATAGTTTTTCTAAAATCTTTTTACTAGCCCTTTTACTATACTGCTTAGCTTCCACGCTAGAACAAAGAACAAAAAACAGGGTCCAATCCAACTGGACTAGACCCTGTTTCAACTTGTATTTTTTATTACTTCAACAATGCTTCGATCTTAGCAAGAATCACAGGATTAACTGCAAGTTCTCCGCCGAAACCTTCTACAAATTCAATATTGCTAGCTTTTAGATATTCTTCTGTTGAAGTATGAAGACTGTCTCCAACAAGTAGGATACCTGTATTGCTCTTAGCTGCAAGAGCTCCACCAGAAAGTGCATCTGGGAAGTTCTTTGAAGTTGAAAGGTACATCTTTGTTGAACCTTTTGCAAAGTGTTTGATAACCTCGATATTAGTATCGAACTCTGTTTCACCTGCAAGACGTGTCACAGATGGGAAATCCTTCACAACTGTGTTCGGGATAATCATTTCTCCACCAATTACGATTGTTTCTTCAACACCTAGTTTAGCTAATGCATCTTTCGTAGCTTTAGGAGCTTCATTACTATTTACTAATAGAATTGGTAATCCTTCCGCACCCGCATATGATGCTACAGAAAGAGCATCATGGAACATTTCCGCACTCACTACTACAGCTTTCTTTGATCCAGTAGGAGCAACTTCATTCGCAATTGCTACAGCTGTATCGTACTCTGTTGCACCAGCTAAGCGAACAATTTCAATTCCGCTGTTAATAGCTTTTAACTGAGCTACTACCGCAGGAGTGATAGCTAACTCTCCACCAAGAATATAAACCTTCTTAGCTCCAAGTCTTGCAATTTCTGCACTAATAGAAGCATCTAAATTTGCTTTTTCCGTTAATAAAAGTGGAGCATTGTGCTTTGCTGCAAGTGGAACTCCAGATAGAGCATCTACATAGTGGTCGCCACGAGCTAATACGACTACATCTGAAGACTCCCAACCATCTGAGCTAATCATTGCTGACGTATCATATAACGTTTCCCCAGCAATACGTGAAGTATGCTGATCACGATATACAGTTACTTCTTTCGTCACTTCATTTCCAGCAATGTCTAAAAGACGTAAAGACAATGTGTTATCTCCGTAATTTAATGGAAGCGTTACTTCATAATTTGTATCAGCAGGAGTCATAATATCAACAGGACTTAAAAATGGTTGTACGAACTCATGATTATCATCAACATATAATGATAAGTAATTATAGTTATCTGTTAAGTTAAGTGTTACTGTAACTTCTTCAACTGATTTTTCTACTGTTGCAGGAGCATCTACAACAATTCCTGGAGCCGTAGTATCAATAAATACTTTACGTGAAATTGAGAATACTTTACCAGATAAATCTGTTGCTGTAACAATTACATCATACTTGCCATCAGCATCAAATTCAGCAGTAGTAGCGAAGTTATATTGGCCTGTTGTTGCATCAAGAGTGAATTCAACAGTAGTACCGTTAACTGTTAGTGTATCTAATTTGAAATCATCTGTAACATAACCTTCTACTGGAACTGATTTCTCGTTATAAGCACCATATGGTTCTGGTGTTGAGAGGCCTAGGAAGATTAGAGGTAATTCATTATCACCAATTACTGCCTTACCGTTTCCAACGTTTGAAGCGTTGTCGATTGCAAATACTTCAACTAGTGCCTGTGCAGGTACACTCGTTAATGTAAATTGCTTTACATCAGCAGTAGTGCTGCCAACATTTACACCATCTACGAATACGAAGTAATCTGATACGCCAGTACCCGTTTCAACTGTTTCCCAGCTTACAACTTGTGTTTCAGGATCGAAAGTTGCTGTAACACTTGGAGCAGTAGTATCGATATAGACAGGAAGTTTCTTCGACTGCCATGCTGCACCATCATAATCAACTACAGATTTCATCTCGTAGTAGTACAAGCCATCTGCAACAGTTTGTGATTTTACTTTTCCGTCCCATGCACGAGCAGAACTGAATGAGTAGTAATCAGATGCTCCAGCATCATAGTAGTTTTTACGAACATCCGTCTCTAATAGAACTCTTCTTAAGAACTTGTTATTTTCATCTAAAACATTGAACTGTACTTCATCCGCATTACGAAGGAATGCCGGTAAAGGATAAATATCATCGAACGCTCCATCGCCGTTCGGTGAAACTGGGTAGAATGTTTGTCCTGCTTCATTTGTTACTGGAGCAACAAAGTTACCATCACCAAATAACATTTCTTGCCAACCTGAGTTTAATTCATAAAAGCGATCTTCGCCTAATACTTTAAATCCATCTACAATTTCTGGACGATCCCAGTTACCGTAGAATCCAAGATATGGAATAGTAAGATCAGCTTCACCAGCCGCAGCATCAAGTCTTACAAATCCTTCTATAAAAATGTCTTCTTTTAGGTCAGAAACTATTGGATTACCATCTACATCTTCTCCAACAATTTTAGCGTTTGTGAAGTCTACACTTACAGTGAAGTCTAAAGATTCTCCAGCTGGAACAGTGATTGTTTTTGGTGCATCAACTAAAGCACTATCAAGATCTCCTGCAATACGTGGATTATAATCAAGACCATCAGCACCTTGGTAGAACATATCTGTTAATACATCTGTATTTACAGTATATGTTGCATCCTCACTAGATACGTTTGTAGCTGTGAAAGTCATGTCAAACTTTGTTTCGGTAAAGTCTTTAAGCTCTACTTTTGCCTCATTAGTTTCTTTGTTTACTACATATACAGGAGTAGTTACTGCTGAATATGTCTGCATCATACCAGCACCTTGACGGCGTGGTGAGAATGGCTGATCATTCAAATCAATAATAACTTCTGAAGTATTCATTAGTAATACTTTCGCAAGATCTGTACGATCTGAAACCGAAAGCTCTCCAAAACGCGTATCTTCTTGTAGGTACTGTTGCACTAATGCTGCACCACCAGAAACGTGTGGAGCTGCCATTGAAGTTCCGCTCATTACGCCATAAGCATCATTTTGTAATGTAGAGTAGATTTTACCACCTGGAGCAGTAATTTCCGGCTTTAACTCTAAGCTCGGAGTAGTTCCCCATGATGTGAAACCAGTCATACGACCCATTTCAGGATCTTGTTGTGCAACAGTTTGTGTAAAATCTAATGTTACTGGTCCTGCATCAAGCGATGCCTCTAATGCTAAACCTTCTTGTCTAGAGATTTTCATGAATGGAATATCCCATCCACCTTGGTTTTTATAGAATACTGGTGAGGTTGAATTGTAAACAATAATTCCAACAGCACCTGCAGCAGCTGCATTCTGCGTTTTATCGAAGAATGATAGTGCTCCACGTGGAACTAAAACAACTTTCCCAGTTACATCTACTCCATTATAATCTGCAGGTCTACCCATTTTACCTTCTAGAGATATTAGCTCAATTGGCGCCTGTAGCTTAGTCCAATCATCAATCCCATAACCAACAGATGCGAAAGAATCATTTCCAGTTATAGTTACTGTATGCTCATATAAATAAGCAACATTTCCTGATGCAGCAACTTGAATCGTATCTTTGTTAAGACCTGGCGCTCCAACTACTCCAATGTCTGGATTCTTAGAGAAAGTATCGCTCCATCCATTACCAAAGTGAGCAGAGTTACCAGCTGATACAGAAGCAACAACACCATTTTCAACAGCTCTTGTAATAGCTAAATCTTCTGCACTTCTTTCATCATAGAAAGATGCAGTTGATCCTAAACTCATGTTTAATACGTCTGCACCTAGCTTGATTGACTCATCAATAGCTGCTAAGTAAACATCAGACCATGTTGAAGGATAGTTAGGGTCATTACTGAAAACCTTCATTCCTAGAACCTGAGCTTCTGGAGCAACACCTTTGATTCCGCCAGTTGCTTCATCACCATTCGCTGCTACCGTACCAGCAACGTGCATTCCGTGCATAGAAGCATCTGGGCCTAAATCTAGGATCGTCTGATTTTGGTCATAATAGTTATAGCCATAAGGTACTTTATCAGTGAAGAATTTCCCCTTTAAGTCTTGTTCTGATACCAAAGTGTCTACATCATTTTTGGATAGATCAGCTTTTAAAATATCATCAAGATTAAAATCCTTATGAGATGGATCCACACCAGTATCAATAACTGCAACTACCATTCCTTCGCCTTCATACCCAGCATCTGCCCATGTAGCATTAGACTGAATAAATGAATGACTTGTTTTCATATCAGGACGTTCTTCAGGGCGATTGTATTCATTAGCTAAGTATACGTTCTTAACGCCATCAATCGCTTCGATTGTCGCAACGTCTTCAAACTTCACTTCTCCACTAAAACCATTAAATGCAGTAGTAAAACTTAGTTTTTGGCTAATTTTAACATTTTTTGATTTAATTTTGTCCTTAATGCTTTTTTGTTGCTTCTGAATCTTAGCAGTCAAGGATTCCTTAACATTTTTAGATAATTCCTTATATAGAACACCTTGCTCTGTAGCATGCTCAACTGGAGTTTGTCCTTCTAGTTCTACAATTACACGAACTGTATCCGTAGGGTTAAGTGTAGCTTTTAAAGTGGTATCTTTAACATCAATCTTAGTGAATTCCTTTGCCTTTAACTCTTTGATTTGGCTAATCTTAGAAGCAAGATCAGTAGGTACTGAAGTAGTTGCTGAGGCTGTATAGCCTAGATTTGAGAATATTAAAGCAGATGCTAATACCGAACTGGCAATCTTTCTGCCTCTGTTTTTCTTCTTACTCATTTGCGAATCCCCCTATCATATACTCTGTATCTTTAAAACTACTATTCTAGAATACCTCCCTTTATTTTTTGTAACATTCACAAGAATGTAACAACACTCATATTTTAGAGTTTTCTAACGATTATGTCAATAGATTTCAGACTCAATGATACACATAGAGACATGACCTTTTACACCTTATCTCTCAAAAATAAATACTATAATCCCCTTTTTTTCATCAAAAACCCAGTAACATCCTAGTTCTTACAGCCTATCTATACTAGTGATTCAGTTACTATTATTTACTAAAATTAGAGTATATTAAACTGAATTATATTTATTTTTTTCTACATATTAATAGATTCCAACTCATCAGATTTTAAAGCCGAGGGGAAGCCGAGGGGACAGGTTCCTTGACCCATTAAAGTATACGGGTCAGAGGGACAGGCACCATGACCCTAAAAAGCTCATACTTATGACAATAGTAGGGATTTTAAAACTGTCTCTTTTTTTGCACTTATAGGTTCTTAAAATAAAAATAGATGGGACAGCTTCCTTGTCCCATCTATTTTTATTTTGGACAATGAATCTGCCCTATCCTCCTATCGAATACGCTGAATAACACTTCTTGAAATCCCTGTGATTCTTGATAACTGTCTTACCGAGATTCCGCTTAACTCTTTTAAACGACCTAAAGCTTCGTCTCTACTCTTTCTTTCAAGTGCCTGTAATACAGAGGTGCTGGGAATTCCCAACTTTTCAAGTTCCTCTCTTACCTCATCATCAGACTTCCTGGCTATTATTTTGTACTCTAAGCATTGATCTTCATTATGTTCGGTCATAAAGTGATTAAACAACGTAATTGCAGTCTCTTTGTCGGGAGAAAATTGTTTAAGTCCTAGGTCGGTATCCACGATGTTGATATTCCCGAAATACTCGTTTAGGCTAGTCCACTTACTTTCGAACACATTTCTTGTTAGGCCTGCCTTGAGTGGATTTTGATGGATGTATCTAAGAACATTCATAAAATAAGTTTTGGTCTCTACATTTTCACTCTTAAAACGTTCTTGAAATAAGTGGCCACAACGATCATATTTCAAGTTATACCAATACACATAACTTGAACTTATCCTCTTAATAACATTCGAAATGGATTCATCCGACTCTCTCATTAACAAATGAATATGATTGTCCATCAAACAATAACTATAAAGCTGATAATTACATAATTCTTTATATTTTTTCAGTGTCTCTAGAAACCTTCTCTTGTCCTCATCATCTTCAAAGATCGTTTGTTTATTAATTCCCCTCAAAATTACATGATATATTCCACTGATACTCTTTCGCCGTGCTACCCTTGGCATGTTTGGATCACCTCGAGGCTTTATTTGGGGTTTTTGTGGGTCATAGGGACAGGTACATCGTCCCTCGGTAGTTGTGTATTAGGCTACTGCATTCGCCTTACCGCATGGGGGACTTAGGGACCGTAAGCCCAATAGGATTTTTATGAGGGCCTGGAAAATTAGAAATTCTTTATATATCGACATCACATCCAATCGTCAAATTTCCACTGCATTCGTTTATGAGTCTTAAACAAAAGTATTGAGGCATACTTTTTTTTACAATATTCCACACAATTCGTGAATATCCTGCATTAATAGACAATTTTAGTTGGAATTTTGGGACACGTTACCTGTCCCCTTGGCAGCTTCAAATGCACGCTAATCAAAGAATGGGTCAAAGGAACCTGTCCCCATGGTTCATGACAGGTTCGCAATAATCAGGGGTATACGTCTAGTACTTTCGATTCATTTAGACAAAAACGTAGTATGTAATGGTCTTTTACTCTATTCTACTATTGCAATAAATACAAAATTTGCTAAGATTTAGAGTGTTGTGCATTTATTGAAAAAAATTGTCTATTTATTGGAGGACTAATATGGTTTTCGACGGTATTATTATTGCAATCGTTATCGCTCTTTTTCGAGGTGGGAATTTTTTAAATTTCGCAGATATGAAGCTCAAAGCAAGATGGATTTTCCCCATACTATTGCTCATTCAAATCGTCGTCTTCCTTACCCAAAGTAAATTCGAGGTAATAGGCGCCTATAGTAACTATATTTTTTTACTCGTTTATGTCATAGGATTACTTTTCTTATATATTAATCGTCATCACCCTGGCTTTACTCTAATCTTTATCGGTGTCCTGCTAAACTTTATCGTCATGGCAGCAAACGGCGGAAGAATGCCCGTTTCCCCAGAAGCAGCCAGTATTCTTGACCCCTTCTTCATTGAAGTCTTACAAAATGGATTATACGGAAAGCATGCCCTCATCACCGAATCTACTAGACTAGCCTTACTCGGGGATATCATTCCATTATCGGCGCCCTATCCAAAAGAACAGGTCATTAGCATTGGGGATGTCGTCATGAACATCGGAGTCTTCTTATTTATCCAGAACCTCATGGTGAAACCCAAAGTCAAAGATGTAGATACCCATGCAGAAGCAACTATTTAAAGGAGGTGAGATAAACATGAACGCAAGAACAAAAAATGCTATTATTAATCTATTAGTTATTGGTACTGTTATTGTTGCTTTAACATCTGGTTACAAGCTCCATTAATACTTAGTAGAGGAGTAATCATTATGATTACTCCTTGAAACTTTAAGAACTTGCGAGTGTGATTATATATGTCGAATGCATTAAAAATTAGTAATCTATATGTTGGATTAATAAGCATAACTGGAATTATGTTATTTATTGTTCACTTTAACTATGAAGTAAATAACCTGTCACTCTGGGTTCTTATTTACTCGTTAACAGGATCAGTTCTTTTATTTAATTCATTTAATATTAAACTCCTTCCATCTGGAAATTCTCTCTCCATGGATTCTTCCATTTATTTAGCATGTATTTTTATTTTCGGAATTAACATCCCACTGATGATTTTACTATTAAGTAGTATAGTTTATGCCTTGTTTAGTTATAAGACTATTTGGTGGAAGCACTTCTTTAATTTTGCAACATACTCATTTATGATCATTATCTCTTACTATTCATATACTCTCTTTGGTGGGGTTGCTGGAGCGATGGACATATCTAACCTAGCACCCTATGCTATATCACTTTCAGTTTACTTCTTAATCAATGTAATTTTAATTTGGATATTTTTTTACTTTTCTTCACCTCAACCTCTTTTTAAGGCTATTAAAGGATTTATTGACAAAGGTATTATTAGAGAATCAATCGTTAGCTACTTAAGTATATTAATGCTAGCACTAGTTTTAACCATCTTATTAAGGGAAGCAAAGTTTTTCGGTTTATTTTTATTCACATTATTAACGGTGCTGCTCTCTTTTGCCTATACAAAATTCTTCAATTTATATGAAGGCCTAGAAGAAAAAGCTTCAAAGGATTTCCTTACTGGCTTATACAACCATGGATACTTCAAACTAAGACTTGATGGCATTTTCAAATCTAGAGAAGATAAACGGTTACAATTCTGTGTTGCTTTACTAGATATTGATGATTTCAAAAGATACAATGATATGAACGGACATCTAGAAGGTGACGTTTTTCTTCAGTTCTTGGGTGAGTTTCTAACAGATAACACATCAAAAAAGGATTATATTGTTGCTCGCTATGGTGGGGAAGAGTTCGCGTTACTAATGCCCAATACAACTCATAGTGAAGCCTTCACTTTTTTAAATAAGCTAAGAAAAAAATTGAATGATACATATATTTTTGGAGCAGAGGATCTGCCGTTAGGCTGTATTTCCTTCTCCGCTGGAATTGTCGAGTACGAGCAAGGGATTCTAGATTCAACAGAGCTACTAAAGAAAGCCGATCATGCCCTCTATTATGCGAAGGCACAAGGAAAGAATAGTGTTCAGATTTACCATGAAGGGAACGATGTCTACCAGGGTGGCCTTCAAATCTTAAAAGACGTTGAGTGCCTTGAACAGCAATTGCAAATCTTCTTATCAAAGGATATGTATACATACCAGCATAGTAAGCGGGTATTCACCTATGCAGCTGACATCAGTGAGAAATTGAACCTGCATGATAGTGAAAAAAGATCTCTTATTTTGGGTGCTCTCATTCACGATATTGGTAAACTCGAAATTCCTAGAGATGTAATCAATAAAAAGGGTAAACTTAATCCCCATGAATGGGAAATGATGAAGAAGCATGTGATCTTCGGGAAAGAAATCGTTGCCTCAACAAAAAAATACGACGAGCTATTACCATTGATCGAGCTACACCATGAACGTTACGATGGAAAAGGCTATCCACACGCCTTAGCCGGCAAGAATATTCCGAAGCTAGCTCGTATTCTTTGTATTATTGACTCCTTTGATGCAATGACAACAGAGCGTCCATATCAAGCTACAAGGACGTTCGAGGAAGCAATTGATGAATTAAGACGCTGTTCTGGCAAGCAATTTGATCCAGAGTTTGTGAGACCATTTATTAGTATGATTGAAGAAAAGTATAAGGACCGATTTATGAATGTATTAAAAGAAGTTAGGCTACCTTAAGTGGTAGCCATTTTTTGTAATTTCAAAAAAGGAGAATAAGACCTCGTAAAATCATATATTCAATTATTTACCAAAGCATTGCAATAAGAAGGAATTCAATTTAAAATTAAGGTATATTGAAGTAATTGACTTCCTTAATGACACAATTTGCTAGTGAGTGATACCATATGAATTTGAAGACTTTTAACGTTTTAAAAAGTACAAATATATACATTTTATTCGTCGCTCTGTTGGGCATTTTTTTACTATATAGTCATCTTTCTTTTCCTAAAATTGATAATACCTCTGAGTGGGTATTGCTAATTATATTCATCTTTACCATTTTTTTATTGAATCAATATCATATTATTTTCCCGAATAGTGAAAATGGCATGAGTATGGACTCTACTATATACTTGGCTACTATCTTTATTTTCGGACTAGAATTTACACTACTAATCTTGACGGTGAATAGCGTCATTTTTGGCTTATACAAACGTAACATAGCCTTGTGGAAGCATGTTTTTAATTTATCTATCTATTCCGCCATGATTACTAGCTCTTATTATATATTTACTTTTACAGGTGGTGAAGTTGGCTTTTTTTCTGTTAGCGATTTAGGGTCCTATTTTTCCGCTTTAGTGTGTTATTATTTTATCAATGTGATGTTTATTGGATTCTACTATTACCTTGCAGCTTCAGTTAGCCTTCTTTCTACTTTTACCGAATTTCGAGAATCCCTTCCCAATTATATGGTTACTCTAGCACTAGCTCCAATATTAATGATTCTACTCGAATCATACCCTATTACTGGATTAATTCTCTTTACTTTCGTGATTGTCTTGCTATCGGTAGCCTTTAGAAAGTATCACTTGTTATACATGGAGGTTTCCAACGACAAGACTTACAGAGAGCAGATTCTTAACTCTTTACCCGTTGGAATTATCACAGTGAACGATATAACATCCGAAAATTACCTTAATACTTCTGCTTCCCGACTATTAAATTTGACTCATAACAAAGTAAAAGAACTCTTAGAGAGTCAAAACCTACCCATGTCAAATCAACATTTTTGGGAATTGATTTCATCCGGAAAAAATATCCAAAATATAAAAGCAACCTTTCAATTACCTAATAGAGAACACCATTTGCTCGTATCGAAATCAGAATTAATCGACCAAAATAACAATCATGTTGGTAGAATTCACTATTTTATGGATATTACAGAAGTAGAGGAACTAGAAAAACGAATCCATCAATCCGAAAAGCTTGCCCTCCTCGGAGAAATATCAGCAAGAGCGGCCCATGAAATTCGGAATCCACTTACCGTCATATATGGCTTCTTAACACTTATGAAGGAATCGTTTACAGAGGCTGAACGAGAAAAATTCCATATACCACTATTACTCAAAGAATTTGATCGTATTAACTCCATTATTGAAGAAATGCTTTTGATTGCTAAACCAAGTGCACCCTTGTTAACCAAGTCCTATTTAGAGGATATTATTAAAGGAATCCTCCCTTTGTACAATCAACACGATGAGAAGCAAAAGTTAGAATTTAATGTGAATTTACACCGTGTCCCTTTGTTGCTCGATCCAAAACAAATGACACAAGTCATGTACAATTTAATACGAAATAGCAGCGAAGCGATAGGTGGCAAAGGAACCATTTCTATTTACTCAAAGCTTCTACCGGAATCGTATCAGCTATTTATTCGGGATACGGGATTTGGCATTCCGATAGACTTACAAAAGACCATTTTTGAACCCTTTCTAACATCAAAGGAATCTGGAACCGGCTTAGGATTAACCATTGTTCATAGGATTGTCGAGAATCACTATGGGACTATTGAGTTGTTCTCAAGCACAGAAAATGGGACTACCTTTCTGATTATACTTCCACTATAGAGCCGAGGGGACAGGTCCCCTGACCCATTTACGGGTCAGAGGGACAGGCACCATGACCCTAAAAAGCTCATCCTTATGACAATAGTAGGGATTTTAAAACTGTCTCTTTTTTTGCACTTATAGGTTCTTAAAATAAAAATAGATGGGACAGCTTCCTTGTCCCATCTATTTTTATTTTGGACAATGAATCTGCCCTATCCTCCTATTGAATACGCTGAATAACACTTCTTGAAATCCCTGTGATTCTTGATAACTGTCTTACCGAGATTCCGCTTAACTCTTTTAAACGACCTAAAGCTTCGTCTCTACTCTTTCTTTCAAGTGCCTGTAATACAGAGGTGCTGGGAATTCCCAACTTTTCAAGTTCCTCTCTTACCTCATCATCAGACTTCCTGGCTATTATTTTGTACTCTAAGCATTGATCTTCATTATGTTCGGTCATAAAGTGATTAAACAACGTAATTGCAGTCTCTTTGTCGGGAGAAAATTGTTTAAGTCCTAGGTCGGTATCCACGATGTTGATATTCCCGAAATACTCGTTTAGGCTAGTCCACTTACTTTCGAACACATTTCTTGTTAGGCCTGCCTTGAGTGGATTTTGATGGATGTATCTAAGAACATTCATAAAATAAGTTTTGGTCTCTACATTTTCACTCTTAAAACGTTCTTGAAATAAGTGGCCACAACGATCATATTTCAAGTTATACCAATACACATAACTTGAACTTATCCTCTTAATAACATTCGAAATGGATTCATCCGACTCTCTCATTAACAAATGAATATGATTGTCCATCAAACAATAACTATAAAGCTGATAATTACATAATTCTTTATATTTTTTCAGTGTCTCTAAAAACCTTCCCTTGTCCTCATCATCTTCAAAGATCGTTTGTTTATTAATTCCCCTCAAAATTACATGATATATTCCACTGATACTCTTTCGCCGTGCTACCCTTGGCATGTTTGGATCACCTCGAGGCTTTATTTGGGGGTTTTGTGGGTCATAGGGACAGGTACATCGTCCCTCGGTAGTTGTGTATTAGGCTACTGCATTCGCCTTACCGCATGGGGGACTTAGGGACCGTAAGCCCAATAGGATTTTTATGAGGGCCTAGAAAATTAGAAATTCTTTATATATCGACATCACATCCAATCGTCAAATTTCCACTGCATTCGTTTATGAGTCTTAAACAAAAGTATTGAGGCATACTTTTTTTTACAATATTCCACACAATTCGTGAATATCCTGCAATGATAGACAATTTTAGTTGGAATTTTGGGACACGTTACCTGTCCCCTTGGCTCTGGCTTCCCCCCTGACTATGGGCCAAGGTACCTGTCCCCCTGGCTTATATCGTAGTAAAACTATATTTCGTCGTGGAATGGAAAACTTCATCTTTATCTAAAATACTGGATGGGAAATGTGGATGATGGATCGAGTCTGGCAGTCCTTGTGTTTCTAAGCATAATCCTAGATAGTTTCGTGATTGTGCTCCGCGAATGGTGAAATCATCTGATAGTTGTGTCCCCATATAGAGCACGACAGCAGGCTGGTCTGTTTCAATGGTTAACACTCGACCGCTTTCTTCATCGCGTAAAATGATCTCTTGATTATTGTTCTCCGTTAACAAAAAGGGATGATCATACCCTTTTCCTGCAAGTATCGTTTGAGGATGGTCTGCTTCTACGCCATCCTTGATACGTCTACCCTCTTTGAATTCAAACACAGTATTTTTAACAGGGAGAATTTCACCAGTTGGGATTAGTTCTTGATCAAGTTCGACAAAACAATCACTTTTCAAGGTTAACACATGGTCAAGAACATCTCTTTTGTGGTCTCCTGATAAATTAAAATACGAATGGTTTGTGACATTAAGTAGGGTCTTTTGGTCTGATTCGCCCTTATATGTGATGAAAAGTTCATTGTTGTTTGTTAATGTATACGTTACCTTCATTTGCAAATTTCCAGGGTATCCTTCTTCGCCGTCCTTGCTTAAATAGGAAAACTCGATACTCACCGAATCATTGTTTTCTGTAACCACGGTGTTCCATATGACTTTATCAAACCCTGTTAGTCCACCATGCAGATGGTTTCCACTGTTGTTTTTCGCAAGTTGATAGGAGATACCATCTAGCGAGAACTCGGCCCCCTTAATTCTTCCGGCAAAACGACCAACCACTGCTCCAAAGTAAGGAGAGTGCTCTACATATTCCCGGGTCGTGTCAAAGCCGAGCACCACGTTTTCAAATGTGCCATGTCGGTCTGGGACTAGTAACTTTGTAACAATACATCCGTAATCAATGCTCTCTATTCTCATACCAGCGTCATTCACCATTGTGTAGGACGTGATCGTCTGGCCGTTTACTTCTCCAAATATATTCTGTTCCACTCTCATTGGTTTACCTCCAATTCATTATAATATAGAAGCAAAGCGGCGGAAGGCAACTTGTCCTGCCTCATCCCGTTTGTAAACGCCTGCATCTTCTAGTGCTTTTAAGAATTTTTTCCCTACTTCTTGTCGAACGATTTCATCTACTGTATCAATCGTTGTTTTTGTTCCATACTGTTTCTTTAGTTCCTCTGCCCATGGTAGATGGGTCGCTTCTAGATTCTGTGGTTCACCAAGTATAAATTTCTTCACATCTTCAAGCTCCGTTTTTAATCTTGGTGGTAAGACAGCAAGCCCCATGACTTCGATTAAGCCGATGTTTTCCTTTTTTATATGATGCACATCCAAGTGTGGGTGGAAGATTCCAGAAGGATGTTCTTCGCTGGTCCGATTGTTTCGCAATACAAGATCAACCTCATAGTTTCTATTTTTCATTCGGGCGATCGGTGTAATGGTATTGTGGCTAGTTTCATCTGTGTATGCTTCGATTTCAACTTCCCTGTCCGTATGATTTTTCCATTTTTCTAAAATATAGTCAGAAGCATCAATTAGTTCGGTTTTGTCTGTACCTCTTAGACGAATCACCGACATTGGCCATTTAACGGTTGCAGCTTGGATGGATGGGTAGGAATTGATCGTGAAGACATAGTCATCCTTCGCCCTTGCCATTGCAAATTCATAGTTTCCACCCTGGTAATGATCATGGTTTAGGATAGATCCGCCAACGATCGGAAGATCGGCATTTGACCCCGCAAAATAGTGTGGGAATAGATCAACGAAATCTAATAACCTTGCGAAGGTTCCTCTATTAATCTTCATATCCCGGTGCTCACCTGACAACAAAATGCAGTGTTCATTGTAATAAACGTACGGGGAGTATTGAAAAAACCAAGGTTCCTCTTTTAATTCCAAGCGAATCATTCTGTGGTTAGAACGGGCCGGGTGACCAATTCTTCCTGCATACCCCTCATTTTCCACACAAAGAAGGCATTTCGGGTAATTGGAGGAATTAAATTTAATCTCTCTTTCCATCGCAATCTGTTTTGGATCCTTTTCAGGCTTTGACAGGTTGATGGTAATATCAAGCTCCCCGTACGTTGTTTCTACTGTATAATTTATATTCTTCGCGACGTCCCGTTTTTTAATATAGTTACTATTGGTGCTTAATTGGTAGAAAAACGTAGTCGATCTTTCTGGATTTTGCTTATATAACTGATAAAATTGTTTATTTACATATGATGGGCTTGGGATGAAAAGGTTGATTAGCTGACTAGAGAAGATCTCTTTTGCATCCAAGTAATCCTCAATGAGACCCTTTTCGATCGCATAGTCCACAAGTTGATCTAACAGCTCCGGTATTTCCTGATCTGTCTGACTTGTTACCACATCTGGAAAGCTATCAAATGCTAGTAGTGCCATCATCTGATTTCGGACGTATATTTCATCATCAGGATGAATCATTTCCACTGTAATCGCCTTTTGAAGAAAGCCCTGTATGACAGAGTAAACATGCATAGAAAAATCCCCCTACTGATTTTTGCCTTTCGGGTGTGAAGGTGCCATGTTTGGATTAGACCTCTAGTTGAATTTCCTTTGCACCGTCTCCAATACTTGCCACGTAAAAGGTTGCCTCATAACCGATTTTGTCCTTATATTTTTTTCCAACATCCGCTATGAATTCCTCTATTTTATCCTTCTCAACAATGGCGATGGCACATCCACCGAAACCAGCCCCTGTCATGCGAGCTCCAAGAGTTCCGTCTTGCTGCCAGGCTGCCTCAACAAGGGTATCTAGTTCCATTCCTGTCACTTCATATTTGTCTCGTAAAGAATGATGAGACTCGTTCATCAACCGACCGAATTCTGTAAGCTCCCCTTCTTTGAGTGCTTGCAAAGCCTTCAATGTCCGGTGGTTTTCATAGACGGCATGCTCAGCTCGTTTCTCCAGTGTGGGGTTATTTATGAAGGACTTATTTTCTTGGAATGTTTCTTCAGTTAGCTCACCTAGAGATTGAACCGAAACACCTTTTTGTAAACGAGAAAGGGCTGTCCCACATTCACTACGGCGCTGATTGTATTTTGAATCCGCCAGCTCTCTTCGTTTGTTTGTGTTCATAATAATGATCTGATGGCTCTCTAAATGAATGGGTGCATACTCGTACTTGAGCGTATTACAGTCAAGCAACATGCCAAAACCCTTCTTTCCCATGCCGATTGCAAATTGATCCATAATCCCGCTGTTTACACCAATAAACTCATTTTCGACTTTCTTCCCAAGCTTCACAAGATCCAGTCTTTCGATGTCTAAATCAAACATCTCATTCAACATCACGCCAATTAACATTTCCAGAGAGGCAGATGAGGAAAGACCTGCTCCATTTGGAATGTTTCCATAGATAAGGATGTCCAACCCGCTTTTTAGTGTGGAGCCCGCTTCCTTTATATAACGAATCATTCCCTTTGGATAATTGGCCCAATCATGCTCTTTTTTATAATCCAAATCCTCTAGAGAGAATTCAATGATGCCTGATTCTGAAAAATTCATAGAGTATAAGCAAATAAGATGATCTTCTCGCTTTCTGGCCACTCCATAGGTTCCAAAAGTAATGGCGCAAGGAAATACATGGCCACCGTTGTAATCGGTATGCTCTCCTATTAAATTTATACGACCCGGAGAAAAAAAGAAGCGAACCTCTTTCGTATCACCTGTTGGGAATTGCTCCTCAAAACTGTTTAGTAATTGTTGGTTATCCATCTATATAAAACTTCCCCTCAAATGTTCTCACCCTAGCAAGGTGAAGGAGAAACGGGACATCCCTCATTGGTTGTCCCGAAACTCTTACAATCCTATATACTACTGTTAAATGGTATCCGGGTGCCACATATCGTTTATATTCTTGATTTTAACTAGCTCACATTTAGGCTTCCGGTCACAGGTTAGTAGCCCGTTGATTAGTCATTTGAAAAAGAAGGTCTGAAAGCGCCGTCACTTACAAGCCAGCTAAATGATTTTCTTGCCTGGTACATTTAATCTAAATAAAGCATAGGCAACTAAAATCGTTCCAGTATGGCCGCAAATGCCAAGAAGGACATAATCTTCTAGTTCCCTTTTTTTTACAGGACTTGAGCGAAACCCAATTCTCGGAAATAAGCTAATGTAAAACAATAAAATTCATGCGGTGACTGGCGATACTAATTATAATTATTGCACAACTAATTATGATATTTTTATGCATAAAGGGGCTTTGTATATACTGATTTTCTTTGAAGTATTATTCTAGAGGCTAGGTTGAATTGGTTTTACAAGAAGTTGATTTGTCAAAAGGTCGTTTTTGCAAAAGTGATTTAGCTCATCCCCATCGTTTGTTGAACACGACGAATGTCTTTCTTATTGTTACAAGTCTCTTCTTTTAATATGTCTATGCTAATTCGATTTCTTTAGATTGTCTTTTTATTTCACCAAAATGTTTAGCATTTTGAAGCCTAAATTCGCTAATTTCAGCCGAAGTAAACTCAGTGCTACTTCTTAAAGTTGGTAATATACCAGGATGCTCTTTAAATTGTTCATTGATAAGATCAAACTTTTCACTATGACAGTCAAGTTTTACGTTAGTTTGTTGTAATGCAGCCAGAATTTTATCTTCCATTATGTTTTCACCTGCTTCTATTTTTTATATCATAATATGTATTAAACATAAACCAACCCGAGGTAATTTGGGTTATTTTTAACACTAAGCGCAATTGGAGTACTAGGAAAAACCTTAAGGCCTACAAAATAACCACTCTCGGAGTGTAATTGATCTGCATTTTGTATTATACTCCATATTCAAAAGACATTATTGGTTTGTGAAACATGTACATTCAAGTGATGACACTATTAATTCGTTCGTTTCCAGGCATCATAATAAATTTTAGCTTCTGAAGTAAGCCAATTCTGGGCTGCAGGTTTCTCAAGAAGGACTTGCTGTTCTATGAAGATTCGCTTCGCATGATGTAATTTTGTTTCCCTGACATACTGATTAAACAAATTTAATTTTTTCTTGTCAGGAAAAGTTAATATGTCAAAAGATCCATTTTCTTTTTCCTCTTTTATAATCTTAATAAATTCCTGGGCGTTTCCATTTAACATCACATAATTTTTAGCTTCCGTTAAACGTACCCATTCATTGTTAATCATATCTCGTGCACTAGAGTACCTGGAATCATCACACATGCTATTCACGAAAATAATTACGCTTTCAATCTTCAAAACTTCACCCCATATGTGCTAGATTACCTACTCTTATTATAGTATTTGGCTTTTTTCTGAGTCAATACTAGTATTTAACAAAAACCAACCCAAGACTATTGGATTGGTTTTTGTTGCCTATTTTTATTTTAAGAGTCTGTTCAAAAAGGAGGACAAAAAGAGCAAAGAAGTTCGAGGAAGCGAAGTCTTGAGCACCGGAGCGTATGTTTTGTATACGTGAGGAGCGGAGAGACGAGCTGACGAAGAAATTTGAAGCTATTTTTGCCGGACTTTTTGAACACCCTCTTTAAGGTGAATTTTCTAATCTCGTCATTTATTTCTCTTGCATAGCTCTCAAGTTCAAAGGCCATTTGGTTTAGTTGTTCCATGGATGCTGTTGTTTCTTCGATGGATGCCGCTACTTCTTCTGAACCAGCTGCTGTATCTTGACTGATCGACGAGAGCTCACTCGAATTCGTCACGAGTACATCCTTTGCTCCTACCATTTTACCCATTCTTTGAAGTGTGTTTGTGAAAAATCCTCCAAAAATACCTTTCCTGTTGCCATCTCTCTCTCTTGCTTATAAGTATTCCCTTTTTATGATGAATTGTTAGAATACCTCGCTGCTTTTCTTTGATTCTATTGCTCCCATACCTTCTAAGATCACTTTCGCATCCGAGTTTAAATGATTCAAAAAATCACTTTTTAATAGAAGTTGTTCTTTCCCTTTAATAGCGGTTTTTATTGAACGCACATCAAATTTTGTGGCAAAACTGTTTACAGCCATAACGGTAGCCATTTCTGACCTGGTTAATTGTTCTTCACCTGATTCTAATCGAGTGGTTAGAAATTTAACTAATTCACGTGTTTTTCCGGTGAGGATACTTCTGTATTGATTAAGGATATCAATATTCGCTTCAATTAATATTCTAGCCGTGACTAAATCCACATCATCAATTGACTTGTTAATTTTGGTTATCAACTCTTTAATTTTCACAGTGCTCACCTTCACTTCTAGGTAGTCTTCAATCTTCTTTTAGTACCCCTGATGTTTCTGCGTTTCCCAACTTCTACCACCTTGATTGATACGTCCTTTAATACCACGTGTCGAAATTTGTATTTTATTGTTATTAAATGATGAATTTGTCAAATTTTTATACTCTTTTGACAAATTATATTTCAACTAGACCATTATTACTATGGGACGGACTATTAGCCCGTTTAAAATGGGCTTGGAAACCTCTACCACTTCCCGCATTTATACCCAAGGTTTCCCATCATTTTTACAACTTAAATTTCACTTATTTTTCAAGTACCGTAGGAGGGCTTTAAAACTATCCTTATATATTATTTGCGTTTCATTACACTCTTAAAAAACACTTCACTATTCATATTTGAGTGATGACAAAAGCACCCCTACAAATTGTACGACTATTCCTAGTATTCTAGTTTCCTGGTCCTTCATACTCACAATACTCCCTAGGACAAACTACCAATTCCGGCTCTTACTTCACTAGCAAACTACCCGTTCTATCATATGAAAACGAATGTAAACTATTCTACGATATACCTACCGGCGGAATAATTGAAAAAGCGCGTTTTTTAGAAGGATATGTAGTGTTGCATTCATTACCAGAATTCCAGAGGATTTATGAGGAAGAAGAATGGTTAATTCATTATGCAATCAATCAGCTTCATTTATATAAGAATCAGGATGAGTATTATCAAGAAGGATTAATCGGATTATGGGAAGCATATGTACGTTTCGATGAAAGTCATGGGGCTAGCTTCCGGACGTTTGCTTTTCAAACCATTCGTGGGAAGCTTCTGACTTATTTAAGAAAATCTAAACGGATAGAAGATAGCCAAGCTACTTTAACAGAAGTGTTAATCGATACCACAGAAGATCAACAATTGACCCTTCCACTAGAACAGGAAACGATCTTAGACTATTGCGAAGGGCTAACAAAAGAACAACGGCGCTGGGTCATCCTTCACTTCATAGAGTGTAAAGGACAAAATCAAATTGCCAAACAATTGGGGGTTAGCAAAGATACAGTGAAGTCATGGAGACGGTATGCCTTGCAGAAGATTCGGAGGACTATTGAGAGGATAGACGGGTAAGAGAAGTTTGTGAGGAAAGCCCCCGTTCAGCTGAATGGGGGCTTTCCTTTGTGGATTTTAGAATACTTGCTACTCGATTGATTCGACAGTTGTGTGAGTTGTTGCTATAAGATGTGGTGCCACCATCCGTATGGCTCAACAATGCTAAAACCATATAAAAGAAAGATTGAAATCACTAATCCTGGAAACTTCATTGGTGGTATAACAGAAAATAATATTTTACATCATCCATCAAAAACCTTAACAGAAGAAGCTCTTAAGCAATTCCTTATAAACTAAAAACGAATGGCGACTAATCACTTTAAAAGTGGTTAGTCGCCATTTCTTATGACCCCAGTCATCGAGACCATTTAATTAGCTTGTGACACATGAAAAATCGGTTCGCGGCACAGGGCATCTACTTCCCATACCCCTCGGGGTTACTAGACTGCCATTTCCAAGAGTCCTTACACATCTCTTCTAGTCCCTTTTCTGCTTCCCAGCCTAATTCAGCTTTTGCTTTGGTTGGGTCGGCGAAGCATTCGGCAATATCACCTGGTCTTCGGTCCACTAGGCTGTAAGGAACTTTCTTTCCAGAAGCCTCTTCAAAAGCGTGTACCATTTCAAGGACACTATACCCTTTTCCTGTCCCAAGGTTGTATGCCTCTACCCCATTTGAGTTGTTCACCTTTTCTAGTGCTTTTAAGTGACCTTTCGCTAGGTCAACGACATGAATGTAATCTCTGACTCCTGTGCCATCAACTGTTGTGTAGTCGCTTCCGAAGACTTTTAGCTCATTTAATTTCCCTACCGCAACTTGTGTAATAAACGGCATGAGGTTATTTGGGATTCCGTTCGGGTCCTCGCCAATTCGTCCACTCTCGTGAGCACCAATTGGGTTGAAGTAGCGAAGGAGTGCAATACTCCAATCCTTATTTGAAACATATAAATCTCCTAAGATTTCCTCGATCATTAATTTCGTTCGACCGTATGGATTGGTTGCATGTAGATGGAAGTCCTCTGAGATTGGGACTTGTTTTGGCATGCCATAAACCGTTGCTGATGAGCTGAATACCATCTTGTAAACGCCAAATTTCTGCATAACCTCTGCAAGAATAAGTGTTCCTGTAATATTATTATGGTAGTAGTGCAATGGAATGGAGACAGATTCCCCTACTGCTTTTAGTCCGGCAAAATGGATAACGGACTCAATCCTGTTTTCTGAGAACACCTTCTCTAGAGCTTCTCTATCGAGTAGATCGACGTTATAGAATTTAATTTTCTTCCCTGTGATTTCTTCCACTCGTGTTAAAGCTTCTTGTTTACTGTTTGCAAAGCTATCCACTACAATAATTTCGTACCCTGCATTTTGTAATTCGATACATGTATGAGTTCCAATATATCCTGCTCCACCTGTTACTAAAATGGCCACGTTCATACCCCCGTTTTCCAAGGACTAGAGACAGGTAAACTGTCCCTTCATATCCTGTTAGTTATTATTACATATATTTACTATTATACAGCAAAATCATATCTGTTGTAGCCTTTTAAATGCCGGTACCGTTCTGAAATCGTTTTTTGTCTCGAAATACTTCATTAGGCTACAGGTACTAGAAAATGATGCCACTAGGCGACCACTTATGATTGATCCTATTGTTTGGGAAGTTGGCTGGCAAACCGTAAAAGATCGTGTCCTAGGTGAAAAGGAAAATCAGGCACCCGTTATAAAGTAGTTCACATGAATTTTTTAAAAAAAGGGGGAATGGCGCAATAGCTAGTGAAAAGTAGCCATTGGAGTTGGACTCCTTATTATATTTTTTACTTCCCCGTTACAAAATCACCCCAAGCTCATTCAATTTTTTAGTACTTGATTACCACCAGTTTCTTGTCCCAGTTTTACAAGCTAAACTGCATGATTTCGCCCGAATTTTACCTATATATGCATACATAGTTTGTCCCTTAAATACTCTGTAAAAAAGGGTATAAGAGGGGTATAAGATGAAGAAAATTGTGGGTGCTTTTATTATTTTTATAAGTTTCTTTTTGGGGACATCGAGTATAGATGCGGAGACGGGATATCAATTAATTATTATTAACAAGGCGACCAATCAACTTGCATTTTATGAGGATGGAAAGCTGATTTCCACTTTTAAAGTAGCGACAGGTAGAAGTAACGATTTAACACCTGAGGGGACGTTTAAGATTGTCACTAAGATTAAGAACCGGCCCTATTATAAGGATAAAATACCTGGTGGGGATCCGGCAAATCCTTTAGGGGACCGTTGGCTTGGACTCGATGCTTTGGGTACGTATGGTACGACCTATGCGATTCATGGAAACAATAACCCAAATTCCATTGGAACTTATGCCAGTGCAGGATGCGTCAGGATGTTTGACGAAGAGGTTCAGTGGCTATTTGAACAGGTTGATTTATATGCAACCGTGGTGATTACAAGTAGCACAAAATCCTTTGAAGCTATTGCCGCATCGGGTAATTATGTGCCTTACAGTAAGTTAGGTGGGGTTATGGTTGATAAGAAAAGTCCACAATTTGAGAATACAAATATTGCTGTATCTGCCAAGACTGTGAATAGTCCCCCTTCGCTCTATCGATTTTTAGTATTTGATGGTACAGAATGGACAACAGTACAGGAGTATTCCACAGCCAAACAATTTAATTGGCAACCCAAAATTGAAGGATCCTACCGACTTAAAGTACAAGTGAAAAGTACATCATCTGAAAAAGAGTTTGATGATGAAAAAGAAATTTCTTACGATATTATTGTGCCTGCTACGATTGAGTCTGTTGAAGGCAATACGGAGAGTCCACTACCCATTAATACCAACGTTACTTTTTCAACTGTGACAAATAGTGATGTTAACAACCTTGTTAAATACTCTGTCTTTGACGGATCTGATTGGGTGGTTGTGCAGGAGTATTCAGAACAGTCGAGTTTGAGCTGGAAACCCACTAATTCAGGCGAGTACAAAATAAAGGTACAAACCAAGCATACATTATCTTTAAATGAATCTGATACTGAAGAAGAACTGTCCTATACGATTTTTGAACCGGCGACGCTAACTACAGTCGCTGTGGATAGTGAAAGTCCACAACCGATTGATACGGCTATTTCATTTACAGCTGGTTCTGGGAATGAAGAATCTACGACTCTATTTAAATTTTTGGTTTTTGATGGTGTTGACTGGTCGACTATTGGGGAATATTCGTCGGCTTCTAGCCTTACTTGGAAGACTGCGGTATCTGGTGAGTACAAACTTAAGGTTCAAGCTAAGCACGAATTAAGCAAGGAAGAATTTGATGCTGAAAGCGAAATAAAGTTTGTCATCTTTGAACGGGGTATGTTAAATGAAGTGACGACGAATAGGAAAGGTTTTCAGCAAGTAGATAGTGAAATTAGTTTGAAAGTTGCTGCCACAAGTGACATGCTGTATCAGTTTTCTATTTTTGACGGAGTGGAGTGGAATCAATTACAACCCTACTCCTCTAATAATGAATTTGATTGGACTCCTACAAAATCAGGTTTTTACAAGTTGAAGGTTGAAATCAAACACAAGCTTTCAAATGAGGAATATGATGACGTGCAGGAATTCCCCTATGTTATTTTCAAATCAGTGCCAAACGAGGGAGTTTTGCCTGGTGCAGTAAGACTGGTGCGGAATGGTACACTTAAGGTTAAGGGACTTAAGGGTCGTCGAGGTTAATATTGTAAAAATGAAGTGAATCCTACTGGAATTTGGCAGTAGGATTCACTTTTGACATAGCTGTAGTGGATGTTCATACTAGGTTGTGAAACAAGATTATTCAAGTAGTGACAGGCACCTCATCTACCCAACCACTCCAAAAGTTCTTTTTCTCCCCACCAAAATGGACCAAAATCTAATACATATGAGATCGCTTCGCTTTCATCACGGAATCCAACGAAGGCTGATTGTTCTTTCGGAAGTTTTTTTTGTTTTAGTAGATAAGGTAGGACATTTGGATTGGCTTCTATCGCACGTTTTTTAAATTTTTCAAGTTGCTTTGTGATGCCCTTATTTTTATAGTGAATAAATAGTCGTCCAAATGCGGCGTGTGCATCATCTATGTCAAATTGCTCAAATATATCCTCTGCGTTAACATACATGCCTTCCATAAAATAAGCTTGCACGAGCGTATAACGAACACCTTGGTTGTCATTTGGGTTGAGGTCGAGAAGCTCTTCCAAATGAATAATAGCTTCATCTGTTTCGTCAGTCTCTAAAAGTAACATGGCTAGCTTAAGCTTTGCACGCATATAAGGTCTTGATTCGTGGAAGCCCCAGAAATGCCCCTTGTTTTGTTGGAAAAATCGTTCACCTAGGTCTCTGGTTCCCGCTAGTAAACCTTGTTCGAATAAAGATAATTTCTTTTGTATATCCCGCTCTTCTTCTCCTAAAATGACATAGGCATCGGCACAATTTGAGTATATGGAAAGAGCTTCTTCTGCCAATTTTTTTCGCTTTGTTGAGCTTTTTTCCTCAAATGCTTTGTATATAAGATCTTGAGCCGGGATTCGCTTCGGGTCTGTAAGTAAGTATTCGTCCCTAGGAAAATCAAACTCATGATCATCAAGATCAAATAGGTCTTCGTCTTCGTCCCAAACCTCTACAAGTTCTCTTAATGAATCAAGTTCTTCAGCCAGTGTATTCTCTAATTCTCTAATTTTGGTTGCTAACCCTGATGCGGATACACCGTACTCCTTGACATATCTATTTTTTGTAATTTCAAACGGATTTGTATGGGAATCAACCATATAATGAAGGGCCGCAACATATACCATTGGCTTCTGAATCCGCACTGGAGGATTTTGCTGGCAAAAGGAGTACCATAAAGTAACACCTAATCGAATAAGAGTATCAGGCACACCCTTTAGCTCAAGTTCTTGCTTAAGGATAGCTGCAACGCTTTGATGCTGTTCATTTTCCCATTCTAAATCCTCAATAGCTTCATCAATTGAGCCAAAAACAAGAGTTTCAACTATTTCGATAAACCAATCTTTATAGAAGGATTCTGGATCCTCTTCCGCTTCTTCGTATAGTTTATGAATAGCTTGCTCTACTCTTGGTGCTTCCTCCCTTTCGAAGTTCAACACCTCTACAAATATAGTGAAGCTCGCTTCATGCGGAACAAAAATACCAAATAAGAGATCCTGCTCAAAGAATTCTCTCTCTTCAAGCAAAGTAATCGGAAACTCTTTATTGCTGATGATATCTTTACCCAAGAAATGCGTAGAAGAAATCTTTTGAGTCACTTGGTATAAGGCAGGGAAACCGGCATCCCAGGATTCAACCATTTCCCTCACTCTTGGTCGTTTAATCGAAGCACCATACGTATTTAAATATTCCTTGATCACACTAGGCTTATCATCAGAATCACAGAAAATTCTCCAAAGGGCCCCGTGATGAGTCATTAACATAGCCGCTTCCTCTGGCATATCATCTAGCGGAAAACCCTCTAACTCCTCCTTTATCTCTTCCTCATAGTGATCCAAGGCAAAATTCAAGATCGCATGTTGCTGTGACACGAGCTCCGAAGTCAACATATCTGTAATTCCCACCACATTACTCGCCTGGCAGCATTTCTTGTATTTCTTCCCACTCCCACACGTGCACAAATCGTTTCGGCTAATTGTTTTCATCTAGTAAACTCCTTCCCTATAATAACAAAAATAAGAACGTCACTCCATCTAGTAATCTAGTTACTA
Organism: Bacillus sp. DJP31; assembly: GCF_049310945.1. Taxonomy (NCBI): domain Bacteria; kingdom Bacillati; phylum Bacillota; class Bacilli; order Caryophanales; family Bacillaceae; genus Bacillus; species Bacillus sp. DJP31. Next base: position 65,733 of record NZ_JBMERO010000005.1, read on the forward strand.
CTCATTATTCACTCTAAATCTACAAAATATACAATTCTCCGTTCCATTTTAAATCAAAACCGCCTCACTATTCAACGAATACTCGCAGGTAGTTTAGCGCTTTAAAGGAGTGGGGGCCTGGCCCCCACTCCTTTAAAGCGCTAAACAATTTGATTTTCACCCGTGTAGTAGCCGGGACCAAATATATCGTTTATATTGAAGAACGATCAGTATGATTTGTATGCTACACATGGCCTAGACGACACCCTTGTGTCTCCACACTTTTCATGTCTATCTGTTCAGATGAAAATCACTGTTTTGGATGATTAGTAATCAGGACTGGCTTAAAAGAGGCTTAGAATAAGGAAACCACACATAGTAAAAAGTAACGGAACAGGGATTAGCTACACAAAATTATATGAATTCCTAAATATCAAAAGGCTACCAAGACTGGTAGCCTTTTTTGAAACTACTATTTAGTGGGGCGATGCAACCGTCCCTTACTAGTTTTTTCTGAGTTTTTCTTCGTTTGAATTTTCATAGGTGGAGAGTTACTAGACATTTTAGCCTTGAGGGTTAAAGTGGATTTTGCTTGAGGTGAACCATCATCCTAAATACTAGTTAGACTGTATGGTGTCAATCCCTTTGTTTTACAAATTTCGCCACATCCCTCTCATTTCGCATCGTTTTTACCCAGATGTAATCCTGGTCTAGAACAATATCATTCAATCTTTCCAACGTCTCTGAATAATTCCTTCTACTCTCCATTTTCATGTCATTCATTTCTGTTTTCATCTCTTTTATTTCTGTTTTCATCTCTTTCATTTCTGTTTTCATCTCTTTTATTTCTGTTTTCATCTCTTTTATTTCTGTTTTCATCTCTTTTATTTCTGTTTTCATCTCTTTTATTTCTGTTTTCATCTCTTTTATTTCTGTTTTCATCTCTGTTTTGAATTCAGTCATCTCTGTTTTGAATTCATACATTTCTGTTTTGAATTCATACATCTCTGTTTTGAATTCAGTCATTTCAGTCTTAAAGTCAGTTATTTCTGTCTTAATTTCAGTAAATCCTTGTCTCATTTCTAAACCCATGTCCACAACTTTATGAATCAACTGCGCTAGCATTCCTTCAATATCAGGTTTCTGATTCTCGCTCATGTTTCTCACCTCCTATAGCCACCATTATACATTATTTTGTCAAAGGTGTGGTGAAGTCTCTAGTGATTTTGGTAGGTTTTCGATGAAACAAGTATATTTTGTGAGTGCTAAGGTAGTTATTTCCTCAGTTTTACAATTTTTTTCCACATCTCTCTCAATTCGCACAGCTCTTTCCCAGATGATATCCTGGTCTATCTCTTAGTTTGTCTAATAGCTCAGAATGGTTCCTTTTGATATACAATTTCACATCATTCATTTCTATCTTTAAAGCACTACCTTCTGCTTGAATGCTGTCCATTTTCTCGGTCATGTCCCCAAAACTTTATCAATCATCAGCGTTAACAATCCTTCTAAATCTTGCATCTTCCTATTCTCGCTCATGTCACTCACCTCCTATTATTATACATCTACTAGTCCTCTATCCCTAAATCTCAAACTACTCCCTTTTTATTTTTTTTGGATACACAGGTGTGCAACGAGAAATTTCGAAGGTGACATAGACACCGATTCAAAACGGTTACCTATCCAACCCTATTTACGTTATAATATAATAATGAGCATTTTTAAATAAGAGTGGTGAGAATGATGATGCAAAGTGAGCTTTCGAAGGAACAGCTTCAGTATTGTGCTGAGGAGATTAAGAGTGAGTTGAGTCCGGAGATTGATTATGACCGGGAAAAGATGAAAAAAGGGCTGAACTTATTCAGGCAGGGCAGTGTTTTTAATGCTGAGATGACGGATCGTTATATCGAGGCACGAGTTCAGGATGTAACACCTTTTGACGTGATGTTAGATTTGGATGTGTTTATTTTGAGCACATGCACGTGCCCAGCAGTAGGAATTTGTCGTCATAAGCTGGCCGCGTTTTTTTATACGTATGCCATGGTTGGTCGAGTCGGTGATTTTTTCCAAGAGTGGAAAAGTGAGCGTAAACCGGCACCCCTTTTGACTAGAAAAAAAGAACTACCAGAAGAGGAAATAAAAACAAGTGTGATTGGGAACACGGTTCGTAGCTGGCAAGCTTACTTTAAAAAGCAATATCAAGTTTTTAAAGAAAAGCCGAGATATGATCAGTATTCCTTTAATCAAATGTATCTATTTCAGAGCATTTACCGAACTTTTTTTCAACAAACACTCAGGTTACACGCTCCTGTGCAACCTTTTACAAAGGAATTATATATGATTCATGCCGCTGTGTTTACGATGCAAAGGCTTGTGGAGGAGTCTGAGCAATCACGACTTTCCCTTAGTAGTAAGGATTCTAATGTATATCCTTTTGTTCGTGAGCTGATTGATACCATTTTTAGTATGATAAGAGATGCCAAAAGCTTGGCTGTTCCGTTATCGGCTGACCCCCTATTAATCGAGACAAAGAATGAAATGAATAAGTTTCTATTTTGTGGGCACGAGTTTCAATACGACCGGATGCTTGCTTATTTTATTGTGTGGGGATCCTTGTTAAACCGTAATGAATGGTTGGATGAAACGAGGCTTGAGCTGCAAAAAAAGCAGAAGGCTTTTTTAGCCTCTAAAGATGCTCATGCAGTGGATTGTCAATTCGGGCTTGCTCACTTTGCCTATCTTCAAAACCAGGATGATGAAGCCATCAGGCTGGTGACTCAAATACAAGGAAATATCTTGGACTATTGCATGTATTGGACAGGCGATTTGGCTAAAATGAAAGAATGGACAAGGCAACGTAAATGGTTAGATTCATCCCTACCTTTATTGAAGGAATATAGCTCAAGTATGACCGATCATTACTCAAAGCGATCGATTGTTAAGCGTTTCCTTCCATTTTATATGGCGAATGCCGATCAAACACAGAATATACCTTTATACGTGGATGCGATGAAAGCCGTGCTTCCTTATAGCTATTCAGAGTACAATGATTATTTAGTAGAAGTGGAAGATTTTGAGACATGGACAGATTTGCAAATGCTTGTTGGCTATGACATTCCTGAGATTGGCCGAAGTGTGATAAAACATATCGAAAATACAAATCGTATGGTTCTGCTTCCTCTCTATCATAAGGCCGTGAATCAAGCGATTGGGCAAAAAAATCGTTCTGCTTATAAGGATGCTGTGAGATATTTGAAAAAGCTTAGAGCTCATTATCGTCAATTAAAGCAACTGGACCATTGGAATGACTATATTAGTCGGTTAGCCCTTGAGCATAAACGACTTCGGGCGTTTCAAGAGGAATTAGAGAGAGGAAAGCTGCTTCATGATTGAGATGAAAACCTTGAATGGAAGAGCGGAATGGATTGATTCAAAAGGAGTCTTTCTTTGGGTTGAAAATGATAAGGGTCGCAGTTTAACAATCGAGGAATGGAAAAGTGTAGCCTTTGCCCATCATAAGGCTACCTTTTATGGAACATTTTTAAAGAAACATGAATGGCATCAATACGAGGGGATTCTTCTCTCTCCGTGGGTTGCCCTTGATTATTTTTCAGAGAGCCATCATAACTCTTTATCTCCTCTTACATGGGGAGAAACGGCTAGTGAATTCCGTGGAATCGCACCTACATTAAAGCATGCCATAATGATAGGTGAGTTTATGCCTGATTTCGATGAGTGGAAGGATGGCAAAATAGGTTGGCAGCATACAAATGAGGCCTTATCTGACAAGGTGAAGGCTTGGTTTAGTATGGCGATCCAAGAATATATCGAAAGTGATCCTGAACTTTTCCAAATGTGGAGAGAGCTTCAATCACGTTATCCCCTTTTGAAAAAGACCGGGGTTGTCGCTGATGAAGAGGATTGGCTGCTTAAAATAGGCTGGAAAGAGGACTCCTCCCGTTTTCGGGTTGGTTTGCAACTAGAGGAACCGATTCAGGACGGGATGAACTGGATGTTGTCGGTGATTTTGCGAGACAAGGAAATACCGGATGAGATTCTCCAACTCAATGAAATGCGTGAGCTGGAAGAGGAAGATTCGGTTGCGATTCAAAAGGCGATTGACCGGATTATCGCGATGGTTCCTTGGCTTGAACATGAAGATGGTTTCAGGTCCACTTTAACAGAGCTTGAGGCATTTGAATTTTTGACAGAGTCTAGTTCGACGTTAACGAGTGCCGGAGTTGAGATTCTGCTTCCTGCTTGGTGGCAATCGATTAAGGATTCACAGCCTTCTTTAAAAGCAAAGATCAAAAACAGTCCGAGTTCTTCAAGACAATCGTTTGTTGGAATGAATGCCATAATGCAATATGACTGGCGCTTATCGACAAATGGTATTGACATCACAGAGGATGACTTCTCTCGAATGGTTGATGAGAAAAGACGACTAATCAACATCCGTGGTAAATGGATTCGACTGGATCCTGGGTTTATCAAGCAGGTTCAGACCATTATGCAAAAGGCCAATCGGGAGGGACTTCGGTTTTGGGATGTACTCGAGCAGGAATTGCTTGAGGAAGATCGAGATCGACCAGTAGATGAGCTGGACGGTTCACAGATTTTTCGTCATATTCAAATTGAGATGAACGAGCAGTTAGCCAGCATGATTCGTAAGCTTACCGAAGCGAAGGAGCTTCCTCCGGTTGTTGTACCTGCAGGGTTTCAAGGCTCCCTCCGACCTTATCAGCAGCACGGAGTTGAGTGGCTCCTATTTTTACGAAGCTTTGGATTTGGTGCCTGTTTAGCAGATGATATGGGGCTCGGTAAAACAATCCAAATGATTACGTATTTTCTACATGTCAAAGATACCGAAAAACCAGAGAAGCCTGCCTTAATTATTTGCCCGACCTCGGTGCTTGGAAATTGGCAAAAAGAGCTCGCTAAGTTTTCACCTGATCTTAAGGTGTATTTACATTACGGCTCGAACCGGAAAAAGCAGGCTTTACAAATCGCCCTTCAGGATGCAGATATTGTAGTGACTTCTTATGGATTGGCACATCTAGATGTAGAGGAGCTAAAGGAGATTCAATGGAGTACGCTTTGTATTGACGAAGCCCAAAATATTAAAAATGCAGATACGAAGCAATCACGATCTGTTCGGAGTCTAAACGCAGATCACCATATTGCTTTAACAGGAACACCGATGGAAAATCGACTTTCTGAACTATGGGCCATTTATGACTTTATTAATAAGGGTTATCTAGGCACTCTTCATCAATTTCATAAGCGATTTGTGGTGCCGATTGAGCGTGATCAAGAGGAAGTAAAAGTTAAACAGCTACAAAAAATGATTCGACCATTTTTACTAAGACGGACCAAAAAGGATCAAGAAGTGGCTCTCAACTTACCTGACAAGCAGGAGCAAAAAGAGTATTGCACCTTATCAGTTGAACAGGCTTCCTTATATGAGCAGCTTGTTCAGGATACCTTCTCTCAGATCGAAAAGCTGACGGGTATGCAGCGAAAAGGGTTAGTACTGAAGATGCTGAGTAAATTAAAACAGGTCTGCAATCATCCAAGTCTTTATTTAAAAGAGGAGCAGCCTAAAGGCATTGTGACCCGCTCAAATAAAATGGAAAAGCTAGCCGAACTGGTGGCCCATATAAATGAGCAAAACGAAAGCTGCATTATTTTTACACAGTATATTCAAATGGGAAATATGATTCGTGATTATTTGGAGAATGAATTCAAAGCACCCGTTCGGTTCCTAAACGGTAGCACCTCAAAGGTAGAGCGTGACCGTATTATTCAAGATTTCCAGGACGAAAAACAACGATTCTTAATTCTATCTTTGAAAGCTGGAGGAACGGGATTAAACTTAACCGCGGCCAATCATGTTATTCATTATGATCGTTGGTGGAATCCAGCAGTTGAGAACCAAGCAACCGACCGTGCTTATCGAATTGGACAAACAAAATTCGTTCATGTCCATAAGCTCATTACATCTGGTACATTGGAAGAAAAAATTGATGAAATGCTAGAGAAGAAGCAACAGCTAAACGAGGAAATCATTCAAAGTGAAGGCTGGATTACCGAGCTCTCCACTCGAGATCTTCATGAGCTATTTTCATTACGTGCCGATTGGAGTGAGTAATCATGGGTAGAAAAAAGAAGGAAAAACCAGTTGAATTAACCGAAACAAAGCATCCCGATAAGGCCAAGGAATGGCAGGATCTTTACGCTGCTTTGGCAGAGAAGATTAAAGCTGGGAAATAGTGAGTGGGTTTGGCCTCTATCGCTTTTGTGGTAGAGGCTTTTATGATTTTAGGTTGGAAAAGGAGATTTATACTAGGGAGATTGCGTAGTGTGTAGGAATGGGGTTGGCTTAATATAACTGGATTTCGGCGTATGTGGAAAAAATAATGTCTATCTGTAGCTTGCGACGTGTCTTTTGGAAAAAATAATGTTTATCTGTAGCTTGCGTTGTGGCTTTTGGAAGTAATTGTATAATTCCCGATAACTCTCCTAATTTCCGCTTATAAAATCAAATTTCGGCTCATAAATTGGAAAATCGGCTTATATAATAAGATTCCCGCTTATATAATAGGATTTTGGTTCATATAACTCTATTTCTCCGATATTAGGATCGGATAGTAGTCCTCAGACAATAGAGAGTCTGAAATAAAAACAATCATATACATAAATAGGATTATTTTCTACTAAACCAGCCTTTTATCAATAAAAACAGAATGATTCCCACTAAACCCCCAACACTATCTATCATAACATCCTGAATAAGTGGTGTCCGGTCCCCTGTGAAGTGCTGATGAAGCTCATCTTGGACGGCATATAGAATCACGAAAAAGAATGCACTAAAAAAACTACTAGTCGTTCGATTTCTTAATAGTGTCGCAAGTAAAGCACGACACGTAAAAAAGCCAAGTAGAAAAAAGATACCCAAATGAGCCCCTTTTCGAATGAAAAACTCCACAAATGAGGCGGCTCCTAAATTTTCGGCACTCACGTTATAACCTGCATAGTCAAACTGAATCTTAGAGAATGTAGCAGCTACCCATTCTTCATTGATAAAATCGGTCAGTAATGGTTTCACATCTTGATTTTGATACGGCTGCGAGGAGAACCAGAAAATTAAGCCTGCAATCATGAGGACGGGAATCCAATATAGAAGTTTTCTCATCAAATGTTCAACACCTTTTCATAAACGCTATATATGAGTCTACTATATATCCTCGATTTTGGGCAAATATGTTTGCTTGTGCGCAAGTTATTATATGGGTTCTTCATTTTTGCCTAGCAAACACAAATATAAGCCTCTGCTCAATGAACAGGGGCTTAATTAAGTTACTGATAAAACACATAAACAAGTAGCTTCCCCCACCCAAATAGTGAGATCCACAAAGGAATACTTAAACCAATACCCCATAACATACCCAGAGGGAATTTACCCTCCATTTCCGCGTCCACTTGCAACACATCCTATGGTCTTTCTACTAAGTGTATCCATGAGGGTCTAGGCATATTCCTTTGAAGCTAAGCTTTGCTATTTTCTTTCGGGTAGATCGGTTCTTCTTTTTAGCCCTTCAACCTCTTTGATTAAGAAATTTACTTCCGTTTCTGTTTCATTTTGTGAGCAATAATTACAACTGTCATAAAAAAGGGGTAAATAAGCATGAAATAATAACATGAAATTTTTCAAGGTGTTCATTTGGCGTAATATAATTTATGAGTTCAGGTATTGATATGATAGCAAGTAAGAATACAAATACAATAACCAAAAAAAAATTCTGTGAGTTTCTCATCATTTCAACCTTCCATTATTAATTTCTAAAACTTCATTACAAATAGGGAAAATATCATCTTTATTATGGGTGGCAATAATAATGGTTGCTCCTCTCTCACGTTCTTCTTTCAATATATCAAGTACTCGTTCCACACCTCTTTCATCAATAGCGTTGCACTAATTTAATTATAAATATTAAAAATACTCATAATCTTCACTTATCTTGTTAGTGCGATACCGTACTCACTCTCATGAATATAAAATAATGATTACCTATACCTAATGGCTACGCCTTAATGATGAAGCTTTTAATTTAAAGTTAAGGAACAATTCCTTTTCCATTATTGTTGTTTTTCCTTATTTATATATTACCTCCATCATTAGAATTTTTTCTTATGAGCCTTTATTATTATTAAGATAAATATGACAAAAGAGGATAATATTAAAACTAGCCTTTTTAGGGTACATATATTTGAACTTTTGTCATACAGCAGTTACACATTTCCATCAATATCTACATTTTAAGTTACATTATGACATTTTTTAATTATTTTCTATGACAATATTAATTATTGCTCACACATTTGTTCTAGTACGATAGTCTATCTGTTATGTGTTAGATTCTCGGAAATTAATGTCATATTATGCTTGATCAGGACCTTGATTTCAACTTGGCCTTGCTCTACATTCTCTAATCGACCCACAATTTCCCTTTGGCCTACCTCTAAGATCGCTTGGCCATGCTCTAGTTTCCCTAACCTTTTCACTGTTTCCCGCTGGCCACGTACTAGTCTTCTTTGACCTTGTTCTAGCTTCACTTGACCTTGCTCTAAATTCATTTGACCTTGTTCTAACTTCATTTGGCCTTGTTCTAGCTTCACTTGACCTTGCTCTAATGTATCTAATCTTTCAATTGTCTTAAGTTGTCCTTGTTCGAGGTTGTCTAATTTATCAATTATTAGGCTGAGTTTTTCGTTCAAATTAACTACCTCCATTCTGATTAATTATAGCATTTGGCTTTTTTAAAACCTAAATTCCATCCAAAAAAACTCTAAAAAAACTAGCCGCGAAGATGGGCTAGTTCAAGAATGGGGGCTTGTCACGCTCTGGGAATTGTGAACAAGCTAAGAGTGAGTTCATTGATTTTCTCTATGAATATTTATGGGGGAAAAGCTTAAAAGTCTCGCTTGATTTTTGCTACTAATATGACGGGCATCACCCCTTTCAACTTAGACGACTGCCTCTTTCTTACTGCTTAAAAACTTGATACCTTCTGCTACAACTTCTGTTACGTAAACCCTGCTACCCTCTTGATTTTCAAAATTCCTTGTTTGAATGCGTCCAGTTACTCCAATTACTGAACCCTTTTTGCAATAGTTAGCGGTATTCTCCGCATTCTTTTGCCAAAGCGTGCAATTAAGAAAATCTGTATCGTAATCACCATTTTGATTTTTAAAGTTACGATTTACAGCTAGCGTGATAGATGTTACAGCCTTTCCATCCTCTAAATACTTTAACTCCGGATCCTTTGTTAATCTTCCTACTAAAATCACTTTATTTATCATTAAAATCCCTCCTCGAAAGCTATCTTACCTCGAGGATCTTTTATTCGTAAAATCATTGAAATGGATATTTGAGATAGTCTTTTTTCTCAAGTCTTTATTTTTCCTTAAGTAAAATTCAATTTCGATCACATATTGTGATCTATAAAATTAATTCTATTGATTCTGACAGTTTTTTTCGACATTAGGTAAATTAAAATACGAGTATCGATTTTCATAGCCTATGCTTAAGCTTTCTAGCATTCTTGGAATTGGGACTTTCTCTCGTGGTGTGGCACTCTTCTGAGGTGATGATTTCGAATAGCAGATAACCGAAGGACCTGATTGGTGAAATAAGACGGTTACTCCAATTCCATGATTCCCATCATGTGAAAGATAGAGTAACTCAATAGATGGAGCCGAATGAGGAACATAACTTCTCCCCTGTTCCTTTACTTGTGATGAATTCTGTTTAGACAAAATTCGGGCTGATTGAAACACTGCATCCGAAAACCGAGGATGCATCTCCTTCAATTCAGGAGATGGGCTTGAAGAAAAGTGCAGGTGTGCAGGACCAATCCTCTCCTCCCTAGTATTTGAAAGTCCGTGTACCCGGATATCTGATAAATAGTAGTCTTCTATTTTCGTTTCCTCCTTTAAGGGAATTGAACTGGACGATTGGACATCCAGTTCATACTTCATTAGTGTGCAGAAGGTAATTGTTCCATTGAAACATTTGTTGTACTCGTCATAGAAGTAGACCCCTGAATACTAGCCACAACAATTATTGCGACAATAAGTAAACCGAAAAACCATTTTGCCATAAAATATCCCTCCCTTCCGTTAAGTTAATGTTACCTTATCTTCCAAACTCTTGCAGGAGCGAATTTTCTGAGCTAAGATGAAGCTATCTACAAAATTCTCCATTTTTCTCACTCAATCTTTTAAATCAAATAATCTAGTTATAATCGGAGGTTCGCATGTTTGAATGGGATTCTAAAAGGCTTGGTAAGGAGATAAAAGATCTTAGAATGCAAGCTGGGCTGTCACAAAGTGAATTAGCAGAGGATATTATATCTCAAGGACATATAAGTAATTTAGAAAAAGGAAAACTTGGAGTCTACCTTTCAGCTAAAAATTTATTTCGATTAGCAGAAAGACTTGGTGTCCCTGTTGATTATTTCTATCATGTAGCCACTTATAGTGAAATCAATTACGCAAACACAATAAAGGACAAAATAACAGAACTTATCAATATACAGGATTATCAAATGGCTTATCAGATAATTAAAAGAGAAAAAAAGAGCCCTGTATTTTTCAAGAACAGAAGAAACAAACAATTTCTACTGTGGCAAGAAGGAATTGCTCTCTTCTACATAGATAAACAAAAGGACCAAGTCTTACTACTTTTAAATGAAGCTCTTAAACTGACAAACTGCAATCCAAATATCAGTTCGGAGCAAGATATTGAAATCCTAAATAGCATTGGAATCATTCATTATGAAACAAATGATCAAATCAATGCTACAGCAACCTACAATAAAGCATTGAGAAAATTTGATGAGATTCCCTATATCAGTGACCCTTCAATCAAAACTAAACTCAAATACAATCTAGCAAAATCACAAACAGGCATCAAGAACTATCAAAGTTCTATTAAAACTTGTCTCGAAGGAATAAAATGGGCTGCCACCAATCATAGTTTGAAGTCACTTGGAAAATTACATTATCAGATTGCTTATAATCACTTGAAGATAGGTGAATTAAACGATGCCTATGATTATTTTACAAAAGCCAAAACTTATTTCGAATTGTTGGAAGACCATCAAAGTTTAAAAAAAGCAAATGAAATGCTAATCATTACAAAACAAAAACTAGTAGGATAGACTTAGGTCTACCCTACTTTTCCCTTCCGTACGTCACCCCAAACTCCAAATAAAACTTCAACAAAGTCAGTGCTTCGCCCCAGCCTGTTGCACAGCTGGCAAAGGCTATTAGATTTTCTTTGCTGGGGTGAGTAACATGTTTGGTGAATTTCAAGGATTGTTCCATCCTCGTCCTTTTCTAATGAAAAGGTAACCGGTTGTGATGGATTCACCAGGCTTCCATTCAAATTCAAAGGTGAAGCGTTGGTTTGGGAGTATGGTGGTAATTTCCCCTCCGTCTTCTGTTGTGACACGGCCGGGTCCGTACTCAACCCACTTGAATTTAATAAAGTCTTCCCCTATTTCCGTTCCTTTCGTAAACCAGGGATCCCAGAAGCCCTCTGAGGATCCCCACCATCAAGTCTTTGACTCCCTCTTTAGTCTTATTCATATATTAGAAGTCAGCACTTTTCCAATTAAATAGGCTTCAAGAGCATGATTCAATGAATTATATGATACACTTAATAGAGAAGGTACTCATCGGATTTTGTCATTTTATGTTCCAAAATATACTGTAACAGTCATTGGAGGAAGGTTCGATTTATGGATACTAATAAGAAGAAAACACATGTTCCTTTCCGTTTGAACATCTTGTTTTTTGTCGTTTTTTTGTTATTTGCCGGACTTATTATGAGACTTGGTGTTGTTCAAATTGTATATGGTGAGGATTATCGAAAAGAGGTCAACCGCACGGAGAATCGTGAAGTAAGTGTCTCGGTACCTCGTGGGGTTATTTATGACCGAGAGCATCGTGTTATTGTTGATAATTTGGCACAAAATGCGGTTACTTATACTAAGCCTCAAGGAACAAAGCCAGAAGAACTTATAAATATCGCCCAAAAACTAGCAACTCTCATCGACCAACACGAAGATCGATTTGAAAAGATTACAGAACGTGACTTTAAAGATTACTGGATTTTAACACGACCAGAAAAAGCAGCTGCTAAACTATCCGCATCGGAAAAGAAAGAAAAGGATCCGGATCCTTACCAGCTTCAGCTTGACCGAATTACTGAAGATGATTTAAAGGAAATTACAACCGATGAGCTTGAGGTGGTTTCTTTTTTTAGAGAAATGGTTAGCGGAAGAGCGTTAACACCTAAGATTATCAAAAAAGGGATTACAAACGATGAGCTTGCGATCATTAGTGAGCACTTAGCAAGCCTCCCAAATGTAGATGTCACGACCGATTGGGATCGAAACCCGCGAGTTGAGATTTTAAAATCCGTTCTTGGAGGCATCACTTCTGCAGATGAAGGGTTACCTGCTGACAAATTAGATTATTATTTAGCACGTGGTTATAGCCGAGATGACCGTGTTGGGAAGAGTCAGCTTGAAGAGCAGTACGAGGAAGTCTTATCAGGACAAAAGAAAAAGATCACCAATGAGACTGATAAATCTGGTAATGTTCTTGGTACAGAGGTTTCATATGAAGGAAAAAGTGGAAAAGACTTAATTTTATCCATTGATTTTGAGCTACAAGCAGCCGTAGATAAGATTGTTGAAGAACAGCTTCTTGCGGCAAAAGCCAATGGAGGTGGTCGATTCCTAGACCGTGCTTATGCTGTCTTGATGGATCCAAGGACAGGTGAAATCCTATCATTATCAGGGAAAGAATTAGTTAATGAAAACGGGAAATATACAGTGAAAGACGATGCATTAGGTACATTTACATCTGCTTATGCAATGGGATCTGCCGTAAAAGGGGCCACTGTTTTGACCGCTTTAGATAATGGATTACTAAATCCCGGACAGCAGATATATGATAGAACCATGTATTTTAAAGGTACCCCTCCAAAGGGCTCATACAAACCTGTATTAGGTATAGTGGATGACCGAGAAGCATTAAAGAAATCCTCCAATGTATATATGTTTCATGTAGCTTTAAGAATGATGGGTGTAAATTATACACCCCAGATGTCTTTACCACTTAGACCTGCTGCCCTTGAAGAGTTTAGGAAGAATTTTCATCAGTTTGGTCTGGGTGTAAAGACTGGTTTAGATCTGCCTTCTGAAAGCATTGGTTATCCTGGAACACTTACAGATCCTGGTCTTTTGCTCGACTTTACCATTGGGCAATTTGATACGTACACACCCCTTCAGCTAGCACAATATGTGTCTACGATTGCTAATGGGGGCTATCGTTTAAAGCCACAGCTCGTTAAAGAAATTCGTCAACCTTCTTTGGATAATGAACTTGGTCCCATTTTTAAACCTTTTGAACCCGTTATTATGAACAAAATTGAGATGAGTGACGAACATCTTTCTCGCGTGCATGAAGGTTTCAGACGAGTCATGCAAGAGCCAGGTGGGACCGCAACCAATTGGTTTGGGAAAGAACCATATAGGTCCTTTAAACCGGCTGGTAAAACAGGAACTGCTCAAGCATTTGTTGTCGAAAAAATAAATGGAGAAAAGATCATTCATAAAACGATTAATTTAACACTCGTTGGCTATGCACCTCATGATAACCCAGAGATTGCTTTTGCCATCGTTGTGCCTAACCTAAATTCTGATGAAAATCCTGTTAATAAGCTTATAGGTACAGAAATCCTAGCAAAGTACTATGAATTAAAACGAGCTAGAAGTGCAACGCCTGTGGATCCTAATGCAATCATTGTGGAAGACCCTGCACTTCAAGAATCTGAAACTGAGACGATTGAATAAAAAAAGTATTGGTGATGATTCACCAATACTTTTTTCATTTACATAACTCGCTTTGCCCCGACATAATATTTGGACCAGTATGAACTATCTAATGAATTAATCGCGATTCCACTTGAACTGGTTGCGGAAATAAATTTGTTGTCACCTATATAAAACCCTACATGAGAGATGACACCCGGTTTATTAACTGCGTAAAAAACAAGGTCACCAGGCTCGAGATTTGCTGTTGAAACGGTAGTCCCCATTTGGTAATAGTCACCAGAGGTTATCCTTGGCATATCCACGTCATGCTTGTTAAACATGTAGTACAAAAATCCTGAACAGTCGAACCCACTCGTTGTTGTGCCTCCCCATAAATACGGAACCCCTACGTAATTTCTCGAATCCTCCACGATCGCTAGCTTAAGTTGATCCATGGATTGTTCCTGTTGTTTTTCTGGTGCGGGTGCCGGTGCCGGTGCCGGTGCTTGCACTGAGCCTGGTATTACTAGCTGTTGTCCCACTTTTAGAAAATCAGAGGTTAAATGATTGGCTTGTTTTAGCACGGTTGTCGTTATACCATGCTTTTTGGCAAGTGCATAAAGGGAATCTCCAGATTGAACGGTGTATGTCGTCGATCCTTGGCTAACTTTTGCAACACCTGTGACTTTTAAGGATTGACCGACAAAAATCATGTTATTGGTTAAGCTATTTACTTGCTTAAGTTGATCGACAGACATGCCAAATTTCTTTGCGATCCCATAAAGGGATTCACCTGATTGCACGGTGTGCGTTTGGTTTGTTGATTGAGCGGCTTGGCTAGATACCTTCAATGTTTGCCCAGCAAAAATCATGTCATTGGGGAGGTTATTCAATTGCTTAATCCCATCGGTCGTTAGTCCGAATTTCTTCGCGATACTAAATAATGAATCTCCACTTTGAACTGTATAGGTTGCTGTTGTTTCGATATTGGTGCTTGTTGAAGTAGGGATGGTTAAGACTTGTCCAATGGAAATCGCATCAGATGTCAGTTGGTTTTCTTGCTTAATTTGAGCTGTCGTTGTAGCAAACTTCTTGGCTAAACTATATAATGTGTCTCCTGCCTGTACTGTATATTTGCTTTGTTGGGTAACAATGGAATCTGTTCCTGATGCTTCTGCTGACTGATTTGTTCCCCCTCCAAATGCTAAGGTTGTGACTACGATGGAACCAAGCATAACCTTAATTACATTTCCGTTTGCATTAGGGATTCTTGTGCTTATATATTCTTTGATACTTGCTTGTAAAGTTGTTTTTCTCTCAGATCTTGCTTGACCCAAATCTTGTGCAAATTCCGTAAGTGATGGGTCTAAATACAGGAGGATCGTCCCGTCCTGATCAATTCGGTGATTAATAATCATGGTGTTAGCTTCCCCCTTTTTTTTCTAGTTTCAACTAAAGGGGCTGTTTTTATTTGGTTTGGATGAGTGGGGAAATTTGTTAAAAATTAATATGATTATCCCTTTAACTCAGAACGAGATTCTCCGACACCAATTGTTTTTAAGAAAAGGTCAAATATGTGTCTATTTGGGATTTTCTATAGAAAATCTGTTTTCAAAAAACGTTGTTGCTTTTTAGAATAGGGGTTGATTGTAACGTGAGGATGCACCATTCCCCGGGGTGGGCGGTGAGCCTCCTCGGCCGAGAACGCCTTGCGTTGAGTCTCACCTGTCCCACTGCTCTAAGCAGGTGCCCGAGCACCAACTGTTCCAATCAACTCATTTATTTAAGGGTTGCCTGACACTTTTTAGAGAAAGAGCTTAAAGAAAAACACCAACACGACTACTTATTTTGAGCTAGTGGGATAATCAGTATAATTAAAACGAAGGCCCTCTTACCCGGGACCTTCTCCTGAAACTATTTCCGAGGGTTTAACCCACCCTGAAAAGGTGCTCCAGAACTCTGGATTTTCCTGTTCTAAACCCCAGTTTCCTGTTCCTTTTATTCCATATTTAGAAACAAGCTCATATTTTGCCTGAATGGATTCTTCGTTTTCGAACCATATGGTGTAATTACCTGGTTCTACTATTTCTCCAGACACCGTTAGAGCTGGATCTCCTGGTTTGATGGTAAAGGTTGCTTTTGGGGACTTACTTGCCTGATCAAACGTAACATGCCCGTTATACATGTTTATCGCTTGCATAACTTGCTCGTTTGAAATTCCGTATCCTCCAACACTTGACCCCTCTTTCCAATACCTACCATAGTGACCAATGCCGAGAACGATTTTGTTTTTCGGCACTCCATTGTTTATGGCATATTGAATGGACTTTTCTACAAAATCGATGCTAGCAATGGGTCCTGGTGCACTACCTGCATAGCTTTCATCATAGGCCATGACCATTAAATAGTCTGATGAACTCGCTAAATTAGTATAGTCATATGAGCCATGCCAACCGGTTTTGAAACCATTTGGATTTGCTGCGACAGCAACCGATACTTCTTTGTCAGCAGGTATTTTTTTTCGAAGCATTTTGGCGAATTCTGTATACTCATCCTGGTATTCATGAGTGACATTTTCAATATCAATGTTTACACCATCTAAATTGTAAATCTCTACTGCTTCTGCAATCTGGTCGGTCAGTACTACTCGATTTTCAAGTGCTTTTTCTCCGACTGCTCGTTCCCAGTGATTACTTAAAAATGGTACAACGCGTATTCCACTGCTTTGCATATTGGCAATAAAATACCGATCGACCACCTTTGTGAGCTTTAGTGACCCATCTGGATTGATATCAAAATAAGTGGGTGAAACCACATTAATGGATCCTTGAGTATGCTTCATTGTTTCCATGAAGGAGTTGGAGCTTCCGTGGTACAAGTACCCCATATTAAAGGAAGTAGTCTCAGAAACAGCTGTATGCTCAAGCCCTGCAACTAGGGGAACCTTAAGCTCTTGACCAATGAATACCATATCTGTTGATAAATTGTTGAGTGACTTCAGCTCTTGCACGGTCGTACCAAGTAAGGTTGATACTTTCCACAGAGTGTCACCCGATCCAACAACATAGCTTGAGATCCCTGTAATTTGTGGTTTACTTTTGTTTCCAAATGAGTCCACCTGCTGCACCGTAATGAATGGTTTTTGGCCATTTAAGGAAGTAATATCAATCGTTGAGTTAAAGGATTCGCTTATATTGATCTGATAGCTTTTCGTGATATTCGCCTGGCTTGATTGCCCAGATATATTGATGATAATAGTACTTTGTAATTCGCCTATCCCATTAATATTGTAAACATAACCGGTTGGTGTTCTCGTCAGCTTGCTCATTTGGACAACTGGTTGTGTAATCTTTGTGTCTTTCTGAATCGATTGGGTTATTGGTTGACTATCGTTTCCAGCAATGTCCTTCTGCGTGACAGAAACCTGTAGTTCACCTTCTGCCAGGTTGGATAGGTTCATGGGAATATGATACCTGCCATCAACAACTAAAGCGGACTCCTTGACTATACTTACTCCGTCTGTGATTTCAATTTTCACAATTGCCCCTTCTTCTTGACTTAAGCCTTGAATCGAGTAAGCATCGACATTAAACGAAGATACTTTTCCAGAATCCCCTACCTCTAGGGAAGAAACAATGGTTACAAGGGTATCTTTTACTATAGATATTTCCTTTGTAACTCCCTTATTTTCATGAATATCTTCTGTTAAAACTCTTCCAGTGATTCTACCATCTTTCAGTTTCGAGGCATTGGCTGTTAGTGCGAAATGACCTTCTTCATTTGCTTTTACCGTTTGAATAATGGTACTTGTTCCATCGGTGAGCTCAAGTTCTAGGCTAGCATGAGGTTCTGTGACACCTGTTAGGGTGTACTCATCCACAGATTCCATGTTGATGATTGGAGCAAAATCCATATCGAGACTTTTTGGACCGATTGTGTCAATAGTTGTGGACACTGTGGTGACTGGACTCTCATTTCCGACGTCATCTACTTGATGAGCGGTCATCGTTAATGTGTCTCCTGAAAAGCTTGATAAGTCAGTCTGCAGAGAAAATGTACCATCTACTCTTACTTTTGCTTCTAGCGTGACTACATTTCCTGTTGAGTCTTTAAAAGTTCCTTTTACCGTGCTAAGTGGTTCCCCTTTTCCAGAAAAGAAATAGGTAGTAGCATTGTTTTGCTGTAGCATGTTAAGTTCATCTATTACAACAGCATCAGGTGAAGTCGTATCTTTTTTCACAAGTTTTGTCACGGTATTGCTCTGATTTCCTGCAGCATCCCTTTGATAGATGAGCATTGTGAGTGTTCCATCCTGTAGGGTCGTTGTATCTACTACTGCTTCAAAGCTTCCGTTTACATCGGATTGAGCTTCTTTAGTAACTATAGTGCCTTGGATGTCTGATATGGAAAGATTGATACTTGTATTTGGTTCTCCACTTCCATTAATCGTGTAGGCGGCTGCAAGCTCAGCACTAATGGCAGGTGAATCAGAAAGAACGAGATTGCCGACAGATACATCCTTGGTTGATTGGTTGGTTGTAACTTCACCCTCATTACCTAAAGAGTCAAACGTCTTCGCTTCTACTGTAATGGGACCTTCATTTAGCATCCTCGCATCCACTTTAACTGAAAAATTCCCGGTAGCATCTGAGGTTGCTTGTTTGTTTATGGTGTGACTGTTATCCGTTATACTCACCTTCACTAATGATCCCGGTTCTGTTTGACCAGTTAGGGTAATTTCATGTTGGTTAGAGGCATTGATAAAGCTTGGTACACTAACAGTAGGTTTGCCTGGACCGACGGTATCTTTTGTTAGTGTTTGCTTTGTTGTTGGGCTTTTATTTCCTGCCTGGTCCGTAGCACTTGCTTCGATTGAGATTGGTCCGTCTTGCAAAGTAGTGAAATCTGACTTTAGAGTAAAGACACCCTCATCATTAGCGATCACTTCTTGTGTGATAGTGACGTTGGCTCCATCTGTGGCTGTGATCACAACCTTGGCTTGTGGTTCGGCACTACCTATAAGTAAGTAGGAAGCAACATTCGTTTGAAGAATCGTATCTAATGAACTCACTATTGGGCTAGCAGGTGAAGTCTGGTCTACGCTGACAACCTGCTCTGGAATCAGTAACTGTTGTCCGACAAAAATTAAATCAGTCGTAAGGTTATTGGTGCTTTTTAACGAATCCACTGTGACTGTGAATTTTTTTGCAAGTGAAAATAATGAATCACCTGAAACGATGATATATGTGTTTGGCTTCAAAGTTGGTGCTGGTGCTGGTGTAGCAACTGTTGTTGGCATCTTCAATATTTGGCCTGGAAAAATAGTTGTTGTTGTTAATGCATTTAGACGTTGTATTTCTTGAGTTGTAGTTCCATGATTCCTGGCAATTTGGTTTAAGGTATCTCCTGACTTTACGATATATTGAGCAGTTGCCGAAATCACAGGTGCCGGTTGCAAAGGTGTTATTGCAGTGGTTGTTGTTTTCGTAATGGGTATTAGTAGCTTTTGCCCAATAGATAGTCGATCCGTGGTGAGGTTGTTGGCCTCCTTAATAATGGTCACCGTTGTGTTAAGCTTTTTCGCAATAGCATACATCGAGTCCCCGCTCATCACAACATACGAGTAAAGTGGAATTTTAATTATTTGGCCAATATAGATCATGTCTGTCTTTAGTCCATTGAAAACCTTTATATCGGTTGTGGTGACTTGATACTTTCGGGCAATGAACGAGAGAGAATCACCACTTTTGACAGTGTGCGAAACGATAGGATAACCCTTTGCGATTTGATAAGTAGGTGTGCTAGCAGCTCTTGCCACAGTGCTTCTGAAGTCCCCCATATTAATCACACTAAGTAGCATAACGCCTGCCAAAATTTTAATAGTTTTAATTTTTATATTCGGATAATTTTCTTTGGCCATACGTCTTGCTTCATTTACTAAGACCTGCTGATTCTTTAGAGGATGACCAAGCTCACTTGCGAATTCTTCATGAAAACCACCAATATATATTTCAAGTGTAAACTCATAACCATCTTGGACCAGGTTGTATCGCTGAATATCCATTCCTTCACCTCTTTTTTGCAAATGTCAATAAGACTAGTGTTTGTTGAAGTTGGATTGTTCATGTAAAATCCGATCATTTTCATTGAATTTTACCCTTGTGAAGGGAATAGTTCAGTTGAAAATTAGTTATTTCTGCTTTATTCCGTCAGTTTTCAATATTTCCCATCATAATTTCCTTTTTCCCGTCAAATCCCCTAATAACCCCGACTGTTTAGGTACTGATCCGTCAAACGTTCAGTTGCTGCCCATAGATTTTCTTAGGTTTATATGTACTCATTTAGCTTTTTATAAATATCTATAATGTCACTTATTCTCATTCGAACGAGGCCACTTGATGAAGGCGCGACAAAATCGATGACACCTTCTACAACTGATATTGGTTGCACTCCCCAAGCTATTTTCTTTGTTTTGGTGAATTCTTGGTATACTCCTTTCCCTACGAAGCAGGCTACTTTTGGTTGATATTGCTTTACTTTTTTTTGCAAAATAACTCTACCTTCCTCGTATTCCTCTCTTGTAATTTCTAGCGCTTCCTTTGTTGGCCGTTCAACAATATTGGTTAACCCATAGCCAAGCCTTAGTAGATCTTGATCTTCCCTCGTGTTGTAGAGTCTCGGTGTTAAACCCGATTCATGGATGATTTTCCAAAATCGATTGTTAGGATTGGAAAAATGATGACCGCTTTCGCTTGATTGGATACTTGGGTTAAAACCAATAAATACAATTTTAAGTCCGGTTCTTAGATGGTCGGGAATTGGTTTCAAACGATCCCTCCTTGAGTGTTTTTACCGTTATTTTAATGCTTGAGGCATGAAAAGACAAAATGTAGGCATATGGACGATTGCAAGTACAATATGGTAACGTTTATGATTTGAGAAAAGAACATGCTATAATGGTGAAAACTCAGGGTACAAGGAGGAGCTATGAAAACATTTAAACTCGTGTCCTTAAGGATTTCACATCCGAATCACTTGGTAGAAAGTCAGGAAATTGTATTAGTAGACGGCCTCGTGATTAATAAGGAAGATGATGATAGACAGTGGTTGTTAGAGGGATATATGGATACGTGCTATGAGCACCTTTTCTCGAAGTTAAAAGATGAGGAACGAGAAGTAAAAGTAGAAGCAACCATTTCTCGAAAAGACAATGATCCTGCAACTTTTATTACGACCATCCAATCCATTTCTGTCATGGAAGACAATATCAGTGTTCTTTTTAATGGTCTTCTTGTCGGGAAAGCAGATATTTCAGAAAGTATTCTCACCGAACTTATTGGTGAAGGCTTCCACGGAAACCGATTATTACTGGAATTTAAAAAGCGTGTATCTGATAACAAGGTTACAGCCAAGTAAGGTTCTCTACGAAAGTTGTAGCGAGCTTTTTTTTGTTAGCCTATCGTTACTGGCGAGGATGAACGGAACTACTTATACTAAGGGTATCATGATTTTATTATGAGGAGGATCTAATGATATCCGTACTAATCCCAACCTATAATCGGTTAAACAAATTAGCTGAGCTTATGGAATCTCTTCATAGGCAGACGTACCAAAATTTTGAGATTTTGATTGTTAATGACTGTGGGATCTCGGTTAAGAAAGTAGTAGATTTGTATTCACATTTGCAAATCTCGGTTAGGAATCTAGCAGAAAATTCTAAGCAGGTTCATGCTAGAAATGTTGGTCTAGCTCAAGCGAAGGGAGACTATATTCTACTTTGTGATGATGATGACCTTCTTTTGCCTGACCATTTGGAGCGAAGTTTAACCGCCTTGGATGGATATGATCTTGTCTATTCGGATGTGGAAATTGTTGGATTTTCAGTTGTTAAGGGAACGAGAATGCCCATGAACCGCTTGTTGTTCGCTTATGAACACGATTTAGAGGCGATGAAAAAGTTTTCCACTTTTGTTTCATCAGGTTGCTTATACAGAAAAAGTATTCATGATACGATTGGTGATTTTGACGTAAACGTTCACAATTATTGGGATTGGGACTTTTTTCTTCGGGTATCCATTCAATTTCGAGTGAAGCGATTACCAAGAGCCAGTGTACTCTATGAATTTTCTGCCCTAGAGACGAATGAATCCAAGCATTTAGATGGAAAAAGAAACGCTTATTTATCCCGTTTTTGTGAAAAGCACGGTCTCGGTGAGCTGCCACAGGAGAATTTTTTCACATTATTGGAGAGGCCAGAAATGGTAAAGCGAAAAGCTAGCAGTGAAGTTTTATGGGATGGTCAACCTTTTGTATCAAGGCTTGTTATGTAAATGACCTGAGAAATTGATGACAACATTTATTTTTGAAACAGGGACATTTTCTAACAAGGTTAAGTAAGGGACTTGCGATGACTCGCAGTCCCTTTTTTAGTGGTAGTAATTTTTATACCATGTAACGAATTCGTCAAGCCCTCGTTCAAGAGAGGTAGAAGGCTGGTAATCAATCTTCTCTTTAAGCTTTGAAACATCTGCAAATGTCTCGACTACATCTCCGTTTTGCATCGGTAAAAAGGTAATAATTGCTTTTTTCCCAATTAATTCTTCTAGGAGGTTGATAAATGTTAGTAGCTTTACGGGTTCTTGATTTCCTATATTATATAGCTGATAAGGAGCGTAGCTAGTGTCGGGTGTTGGGTTTGTAGCATCCCAAAAGGAATCAGGCTCTGGAATGTGGTTCTTCAGCCTCACCATGGCTTCGACAATATCATCCACGTATGTGAAATCCCTCCTCATTTCGCCGCGGTTAAAGACCTGGATTGGTTTTCCTTCCAAGATTGCTTTTGTGAAGGAATAATAGGCCATGTCTGGTCTGCCCCAGGGACCGTAAACGGTGAAAAGTCGCATGCCTGTCGTCGGAAGCTGATAAAGATGGCTATAAGTGTGTGCCAATAACTCGTTCGCTTTTTTCGTTGCTGCATACAGACTGACAGGGTGATTGACTGGGTCTGTGGTTGAAAAAGGAATCTTCCTGTTTGCACCATAAACTGAGCTTGATGAAGCATAAAGTAAGTGCTCAATATTGTTATTTCTACACGCTTCTAATACATTTGTGAACCCAACAATATTCGAGTCAATATATGTTCTAGGATTCTCTAGGCTATAACGGACACCCGCTTGTGCAGCAAGGTGATAGACCGTTTTGATCTGATTTTCGTGGAATAGCCGGTCAAGTTCTTGTGGATTTATTATATCAAGCTCATGAAAGGAGAAACTCGGGAATTCCGCTAAAATATGTAAGCGATCTCTCTTCAGCTGCACATCATAGTAAGGATTCACATTATCCAATCCAACCACTTCATTGCCTTCTTGTAAAAGCCGTCTAGCTAAATGGAACCCAACAAACCCCGCAGCCCCCGTTACTAAAATCGCCATCTCTCTCTACCCCTCTACTCCTCTTGTTGAACTAAATTTACCACAAACCTCTTTCAAACATAAAGCCTGAAGCGGCTGCTTTACCACTTTAAAGGATTGGGGGCCTGTCCCCCATCGCTTTAAAGCGATGGGGGACAGGCCCCCGTTGCAGTAGAGCGTTGAAGTGATCACTCTTAGTTTATAAGGGTTTCTTTGTTTACTAGGTTGTCAGGGATCTCACCGCTTAGTGCTTGCAGTAGGTTCGTCGCAGCTACTTCGGACATGGTGATTCGGGTGTTGATGCTAGCTGAGCCAATGTGTGGAAGGACGACTAGATTGGGCAAGGATAGTAATGGATGGTCCAGAGTGACGGGCTCTTCCTCAAAGACATCTAGACCTGCTGCCCAGATTTTTTTTGATTTTAATGCATCATAAAGGTCCGCTTCATTAACCATGCCACCTCTTGCCACGTTGATTAGGATTGCAGTATTTTTCATGAGCGACAGTTCCCTTTTGGCAATCAAGTTCTTGGTTTCTTCTGTGTAGGGAGCTAGGATCACAACGAAATCCGATTGTGTAAGCAGGTCTTCTAACTCTACGTATGTCGCCCCGAGCTCGTTTTCTGTCTCGATATTCCTTGAGCGATTATGATAAAGGATTTTCATAGTAAAGCCCTTTGCTCTCCTTGCCACAGCAGTTCCAATACGACCCATTCCAATAATTCCAATTGTGGCTCCAAATACATCTTGGCCGGTAAGAAGCATGGGTGCCCAGGATTTCCATTCTCCTGTTCGAACAAACTCAGATGCTTCGGGAATTCTTCTAGCTGTTGCCATCAGTAAAGCGAAGGTTAAATCTGCTGTTGCTTCCGTTAGCACTCCAGGTGTATTGGTTACCATAATGCCCAACTCGTTTGCTGCTTCGATATCAATGTTATTAAAACCAACAGCAAGGTTACCTATGACTTTTAAATGAGGTGCAACCTCCAGTAGCTCGCGGTCAATTGTATCAGTTAGCATGCAGTATAATCCGTCAGCGGTTCTTATTTTTTCCATGAGGATCTTTCTAGGAACGGGAACTTCCTCTTCCTCCCACATAGTCACAACACAATGCCGCTTTAAAAGTTGCAAAGCTTTTTCAGGGATTTTTCTAGTAATATATATAGTTGGTTTCATGAGTATTTCCTTTCTAACCTTTATTATCTTTCTATTCTATCAGTATTTTTAAACATGGCATAATTCTCTTAGCATTCCTACAAAATTTAAATGTTTTACTGAATCACGTTGGATTCTATCTTTTATTAGCTTGGCATAAGATTAAAGCAAGCTTTAATTTTAACTAAATATTCAGAAATAAGAGGTGAGCTACGTGACGCAAACACTTTCAAAAGAGCATTTTATTTATGCATTCAGCAAGGAACACAATCCTGTGCTTCGTGTTCTTCCAGGATCCAGCGTGGTAATCAATACGTATGATTGTTTTCAAGATCAAATTCAAACAAACTCAACAAGAATTCAAGCTATTGATTGGGATCAGATTAACCCAGCTACTGGTCCCATTTTTGTAGAGGGTGCCGTACGAGGAGATATATTGAAGGTTACAATCGACAATATTGAGCTTGGAAATCAAGGTGTCATGGCTGTCGGACCTAATCTTGGCGTGCTTGGGCATAGAATTGATCAATTTGAAGCTAAGGTTATGCCGATTGAGAATGGTTTTGCCTTATTTAATGAGAGGGTCAAAATACCGCTCACCCCTATGATTGGAGTGATTGGAGTTGCGCCCGAAAATGAACCTGTATCCTGTGGAACACCAGGTGCACATGGTGGGAACATGGATACTACGCTTATTACTACAGGGTCCACTTTGTATCTCCCTATATTCCAAGATGGCGCTTTGTTTGGATTAGGTGATTTACATGCGGCTATGGGAGACGGAGAAATAGGTGTTTCTGGGATTGAAATTGCTGGAAAAGTGACCGTAACGTTGGATGTTATAAAAGGGTATTCCATTCGAATTCCCTTTGTACAAAATCGGGAAGGAATTGCATCCCTTGTTTCAGCGGAAACATTAGATGATGCTGCTAAGCAAGCTGTTGAAGAAATGATTGATTTATTACTCCCGTATACTGACCTTAGCTTAAATCATATCACCATGATCTTGAGTGCAGTCGGACAGTCTCAAATCTCTCAAATGGTTGACCCACTTCTAACTGCACGGTTTTTCGTACCGAATCTGGTACTTGAAGCATATAACATTCAGTTATTTCAAGACTACTAGGAGGTTGAATGATGAAGCCTTTTCAAAATCAATCAGATTCAGTTGAAAGTTTCGGATATAAACAAGAGTTAAAACGTTCTTTAACTCTATGGGACTTGTTAATTTACGGTCTTGTTTTTATGGTTCCCATTGCTCCATTCGGAATCTACGGATATGTAGCGGCGGGGTCAAATGGAATGGTTGCACTCGCCTATCTGATTGGGATGGTGGGGATGGTTTTCACTGCATTAAGCTATGCAAGAATGTCTGAAGCCTTTCCCATTGCAGGTTCTGTCTACTCCTATGCTCAAAGAGGGATCAATGACAGTGTTGGTTTTTTTGCAGGCTGGGTCATTTTACTAGATTATATCCTCATTCCATCTTTGCTTTATCTAGTAAGTGCTGCAGCATTAGGTGGGGTCGTTCCAGAGGTACCGACAATCATTTGGCTGCTCCTATTTATCGCGATTAATACCGTGATCAATATCCTCGGAATAGAAATAACCGCAAAGTTTAATAAGATTATTGTTGTTTTAGAGCTTATTGTCCTTGTTGTGTTTGTTGTGGCTGCCATTATCGCCATTTCTAGTGGGGTAAATGGAGCAGAGTTCAACTTTAAGCCACTTTACGATCCTGATCAATTTAGCTTAAGCGTGGTTATGGGAGCTGTTTCAATTGCCGTGTTGAGTTTCTTAGGCTTTGATGCCATCTCCACTCTTTCAGAGGAAGCAAAAGGCGGAAGAAGAGTTGTTGGGCGTGCCGTTGTTTTCTCCCTTTTAGTTGTTGGGGTACTATTTATCATTCAAACATGGGTAGCTGCATTAGTTTGGCCTGATTATACTTCTTTCGAAAATGCAGATGTGGCTTTTTATCAAATTGCCGAAATGGCAGGTGGACCTTGGTTAAAATGGACCACTATCATTGCTACTGCTCTAGCATGGGGGATTGCGAATGCACTCGTCGCACAAGCAGCCACCTCTCGAATTCTTTACAGTATGGCTCGTGATAAGAAGCTGCCTGGTATTTTATCAAAGGTACATCCAAAGTTCAAAACACCTTATGCAAGTACTATCTTAGTCGCCGTCATTTCACTAATTGTGACCATTTTCTTCGCTTCCAATATCGGAGAGCTTGCATCACTAGTTAATTTTGGAGCACTAACTGCCTTCTTATTCTTACACTTCTCGGTCATCTACTACTTCTTAATCAAACAAAAGAGTAAAGATTACATTAAACACTTACTTCTACCTGTTATTGGATTCTTGATTATCGGCTTCGTTTGGATTAGCTTAGACGTAAATGCCAAACAGTTAGGTTTTATCTGGATTGCCATCGGGTTAGTTTATATGATCTTCTTAAAATTCACGAAAAAAGGCACAAATTTATCCGATGATATTGGTAAATAACTAGTGAAAAGGCATCCCCTTGTCGGGATGCCTTTATTGCGTTAAAGCGGTGGGGGCCTGACCCCCGTTACGCTAACGCATTAACGTAACGGGGGTCAGGCCCCCACTACGTTAATGCGTTAATATGATGCAATGGCTCCGTCTGTTCGGGCTTCGGTTCCTCCTGTTAGGACGCCAGTTTTGGGGTCGCGCCAGATGATTTGGCCTCGACCGAAGCTGCCGCTGTCGAGTGCTACTTCGATTTGATGTCCTTTACGCGCTAGTGCTTGGGCGATATGAGTTGGGAAGGTTGGCTCGACGGAGATTTTTTTTCCTTCGAGCCATTGCCATCTTGGTGCATCTAGGGCTGCTTGTGGATTGAGATGGAAGTCCACTGTATTCATGACTACTTGTGCATGACCTTGTGGCTGCATATAGCCTCCCATGACACCAAATGGTCCCACTGCTTCGTTATCCTTTGTTAGAAACCCTGGAATAATGGTGTGATAGGTCTTCTTTCCAGGCTCCAATGAATTGTCATGATCCGGGTCAAGTGAAAAATCTGCTCCACGGTTTTGCAAAGCAATTCCAGTCCCTGGCACGACAATTCCGGATCCAAAGCCCATATAGTTACTTTGAATGAACGAAACCATGTTTCCTTCGGCGTCCGCTGTAGCTAAGTATACCGTTCCACCTGATGGAGGTGTTCCCGGTTCTGGTGTTAAGGCCGTATCACCAATTAATCCTCTTCTTACTTCTGCAAACTCTTCAGATAACAATTGTTCAGCTGTAACCGACATCTCTTCTGGGTCCGTTACGAATTTCATACCATCTGCAAAAGCTAGTTTCATCGCTTCGATCTGTTTATGATAGGTCTCTACAGAAACATTTTCCGTAAATTCAAAGCCCTTAAGAATGTTCAAGGCCATTAAAGCAACGATTCCTTGACCATTTGGCGGAATCTCCCACACATCATAACCACGATAGTTCACTTTTATTGGCTGTACCCATTCTGGTTTATAGTCCGCTAGATCCTCAGCCGAAATAAAACCACCATGAAGCTTCGAAAACTTACCTATTTTCTCTGCTAGTTCTCCACGATAAAAGCTTTCTGCCCCGGTTACTGCAATAGAACGTAACGTGCTCGCATGCCCCGCAGAACGCCATATCTCCCCAACTCCAGGAGCCTTACCATCAGGAGCAAATGTATCGAACCATCCCTTAAACTCATCGCCTTTGAACATTTTTTTGTATTTAGGATAGGCTAGGTTCCAATATTGCGCCAATATCGGGGAAAGTGGAAACCCGTTCTCAGCGTATTCAATAGCCGGCTTTAGCACTTCAGTTAACGACAGTTTTCCAAATCTTCTAGAAAGCTCTGCCCAAGCAGATGGTGCCCCAGGAACGGTTACAGGAACTAGGCCGAATTTCGGCATAGTCTTATGTCCCATAGCCTTTACAGCATCAATTGAAATACTTCTTGGTGCAGGACCACTTGCATTTAATCCATGCAGCTCCCCTTTTGTCCAAACAAGGGCAAATGCATCGCCCCCAATACCATTTGACGTTGGTTCCACAACTGTTAAGCATGCAGCTGTTGCTATAGCGGCATCAATGGCATTTCCACCCTTTTTCAGAATATCTAAACCCGCTTGAGCAGCCAGTGGCTGTGACGTTGCGACCATTCCATTTCTGGCAAAAGTCGTCATTCTTTGAGATGGATATGGATGATGAAGGTAGTCCATGTTCATCTTTACTTCACTCCCTCTATTTTTAAATTACTTCTTTTATCATAAAGGATACCTGTCTATGTTTCTATTGTTATCTGAATTTACTAAAAGTAATTCGAAATAAGCCTGATCATCGCATATGACGAAACAGGCTTATTTTTGATGCAAAAAAATGGACTGAACAACTGAACTAATCAAATTGATGTAGTAGGACTATTTAACCTACCGAGTAAATAAGTGTAAATCAAAAGTGTTTTAGAAATACGTACAAAATAAAACCACTTAGTACCCGATTCTCGACCAGTCAAATAAAGATCCGGGATCTGTTTTTCTCACGGGTGCATATTCATCGTGTCCGACCACGTGTTTTCTACTCCTGCGTATATCGGGATTTCTTTTATGTAAATCGTTTAAGAGTGTGTTAAGTGATTCATACTGAGCGTCTGTATATCCTATTAAAGATGGATCAACTAATTCATACGTTTGACTTCGTAAAATCGGTAGCATTTCATCTCGTGTTCCAATGGCCATAAGCTCAATACCAATTGAATAATCATTTAATCTGTTTTCGTATGCCGAAAACTCTGATAAAAATCCTGGACCGGCATGGAAAGCTATTCGTTCTTCTGGGACGAGACGGTATACTTGCCCTTCTCTGCCAATCAAATAATGCGCTGAAAAACCGTTTTCAATGAAAATGGTTTTTATATCTTCAAGATTATACGGTTCAGCAGGATTATGTTTAACGTTGCTTATAAAGTGAAGGACAACATGGGAAATGATCCCGATTCGTGGCTTCGAATTTTCTAAAGGCAACAAGGAATTTTCTGCTGAAAGGAAGTAAGTAATAACTTTCTTCTCCCCATTCCGTCCGGTCAGACCATTTAAATCATTTGTACCTTTTGCAGAACAACCAACTAAAAATACCAGTATAATTACAAGTACATACGCCTTATAACCCATCGCTTGCTCCTACTCCAATACTTTATGTTTACTTTCTATTTTCAAGTAATGTTCCTAACACAGAACCAACCAACACAATTATACAATGGCTAGCGGAAAAACACGACTCTTTATCGCTCTAAAGCAGTGGGGGCCTGGCCCCCGTCGCTTTAGAGTGTTAAAGCAAAAATTATTTATTTATTCATATATTCGAAAAAAGCCAGAAATTACTCACTAACAAACTTTCATTTATAGTACGAAAGTCGTGTATCAATAAAATTAGGAAACTTTGGTAAAATATTTCCATTGTCGACACTGTTCAACAAATTCCTCCGAACTCTCTTGTTATTATTTAAAAATAGAAATAAAGGAGGGGTCATCATAGATATTATAAGACCACTAAAAGAGAGAGTTATTTCCATACCAAATATTGAAATTAACGAAGAAATCAAACACTTTTTTTCAACTTTTCTCATTCATTCTATTATTTTTTTAATCTTCACACCATTCGCCCTATCAGTACCCGCTTATTTACTATTACATAGTTTTACAGCTCCATTTTCATTCTTAGGAACTGGTCTTTTTCTTCTTGGAATTGTTGTTTTTCTGACCTGGTTATTCGTATCTGTTCTTTTTTTCTATTCAGTTACAGAGCCCAAGACATGGCCAAGATGGGTTGCTCTTTCATGGCTTGTTATTTTAGTAGGGGCCTTTGTTACATGGATTGTCTTCTTTGATTCGGTTAAACTTGGTTAGATCCAGTAAGTACCTAACACTCTTTTAGGCTATGGCTCTATTCTTCTAACGACTTGTAACTTTTTTGTAGAAAAAGCAGTCTAATGGTGTAAAGAGTAGCTAGGGAGGGAAATCAAAATGCAGATTAAAACAAAGTTTGTATCGTTTTCTGTTAATGATGAGGATCTATTACATTTATCCGAAGAAGAACGTAACCTTTACCTAGATGAATTGGTAAAAAAGGCGTTGTCCACTACTTTTTTAGGTGAATGGTTTGATTAATTGAATACCTGAATATTCCCTTCCACAAA
This sequence comes from Bacillus sp. DJP31, assembly GCF_049310945.1. Taxonomy (NCBI): domain Bacteria; kingdom Bacillati; phylum Bacillota; class Bacilli; order Caryophanales; family Bacillaceae; genus Bacillus; species Bacillus sp. DJP31. Next base: position 96,376 of record NZ_JBMERO010000005.1, read on the forward strand.
TAGAGATAAAGCAGGCTGTCGTGTATCACAAAGAGTTCGGTTTTAAGGAGATCAATAATAAAACTACAGTTTTGGAGACGTGTGAATCGATGAGACTGCTGAAAAAGTCCTTTTTTTAAAAAAATGTGATAAAATACCTGTTGATTGTAACGAGAGGATGCACCATTCCCCGTGGTGGGCGGTGAGCCTCCTCGGCGTAAACGCCTTGCGTGAGTCTAACCTGTCCCACGCATCCCGCAGGTGCCCTAGCAAATTCCGTTCCAATCAACATATACTCCCTAAAATAGCTCATTTTTCGATAGAAACTATTTTTTTAGTGGCCTCGAATTGATACACGTCTTTTTGTTATTATTTGATTACCGGCAACCTCGGAAAACGGCGAGGACAGTAACCTAAGTTAGCCACAGATCCTCCTAATATGAATTTTGAGGCTTTCTTATTAATAAAATAGGCCATTGAATCATTTTCCTAGAGCGATTATAAAACATTAAAAAACTCGTCAAAATATGACGAATTTTTTATAAAAGTATGAAATTCGTTAGGTCAAACATGATAGCATTCCCATTTTCATTTGGAACAAAAGCATCTGAAAACTGAACTCTTTATTGTGTACCACAGCCTACTTTTTTAACATTTATTTTTTAATAACAATAAAACGACCTGGTTGGGGTGTTTCAAAGATTGCACTTTTCAAATTATAAACAGCCGGAACCGGTCTTTTATCGGGTAAAGAAACAACTGTATGTGTTTTTTGGTCGAGCTTTTCATATCCAACTATTTGAAGAACAGCTGGATTGGATCGCAATTTCTTCGACTTTGCCACGAACTTCCTTCGCTAGACTACCTTGATGTAGGCTTTCTAATCGAACGATGTAAGAAGCATATTTTGTGACAACTTGTATAGTCGCTTTTTTGTTTCGTTTGAACACTTCTTGAATCAGTAGATCTGAGAATACTGCTTCCGCTAGCTTATCTTCGGAATCAATGTAGATAGTTAGTCTATGGAATTTTTTATTTTCCTTAAGCAGCGTTTCAAGATTCTCTAAAATTGGTGTAACGATTACTCTTGTTTTATTACCTTCTTTTACTTTTGTTGTCTTGACCTGATCTTTTGTTTGGACCATTTCTCCAGGGTCTTTGATGTAGGTTGAGAATACAGAGAGCGTGTAGTCCTTTGTGTTCTTGCCGATAGCTCCACCATCGCCCTTAAAGATATCTTGTTTGTTCTCTTCAGATGGTTCGATGTGTAGATTTATATTATTTTCACCAAAGGTAAGTTTCACTTCATGACTAAAGGTCATATCATCCCTAATGACTACTTGCTCATCATTTATTGTGAGCTTTCCTTCTTTAATGGCATTACCAGTCACGGTCATACTGTCTTCACTTGTTTCACTTCCATTTGTTGGCCCCGTTAGAACAAGTGGCTGATCTATCCAACGGAGGATATAATCTTGAACGACCATCTTGTTGTTACCTTGGTTTTGGACAACAATCTTCATGTCTGTTCCGAATGCCCCGAATCCGTAATAGCTGATGTCATCATCATTACGGTCATTTGGCGTGTGATCTGTAAGTCCTTCTTGGTCCCATGAGCCATTCTTTACATACTTATAGGTAATTTCAGTTCCTTCTTGAACCTCCACCTTGTACTCCCAATCAGGGGTTACCGCACCGTTTCGGCTCATTTCCCAAGCTCCAGTATTCCAGCCATTGGAGCTATTTGGAATCGTAAGGGCTGCGTTAAGTGGTGTATTATCTGGTGCTTTTACTTTAAACGTAACTTCAACCATAACAATGTCCGGAGTTACACTTACAGCATTTGAATCAACATGGTTACCAAATTTGTCATACATTTTAATTTGGTATTCATATGTTTTTCCGTTTTCCACCTCGAAGTCACGGTAGGTGGTAACAGTAGGGTCCTCTAAAATCGTAACCAGTTGACCATCACGTTCAATGGTTAGTAAATATGCGTCATTCTCTACTGGTGCATTGACTGACCATGTTAAATTTACTTGACCTGACTCTTGCTCAGGCGTTTCAAGCTTAACAGATTCAGCTGGTGCTCCTGTGTCCTCTTGATTTTGAGTAAGATTGACGGTTTCGGTATTGGTTTCTTTCCACTCACGCCCATCGGTTGTGAATGCCATTTTATAGCTGTAAGTTCCTGTTTCTTGTTTCTAGGGGTTTAAATGCTGCTTGGAAAAGATTTGCTGCTCCGTCTTGTGTTAAATAGGTAGCATCAGATTCCTTCCAGGTTGCATCTGTGTCCTTTTTAACGAGAAGCTTCGCCTTTACACCTTCTGCAAGCTCAGTATCGGTTGCACCCTCAATGGTAATGACTGCGGTCATGCTATAGTTTGCTGACAAATCAAGAATGTTGTCTTGTAATTCCGAGACATTACTTATGCTTGCTGATGCTAGATCATAGTGTGGAATAGCAGCATTTGTCTCTGAGAGCTTTGATTCATTTCCATTTTTATCAACTGAAGCAATGGCAAAATAATACGTTCTACCGTTTGTTAAGTTATCGATTGTCAGAGAGTTTTCACTCGTTACTTTTACTTCTTTATATAGAGCACCTTTTATGTTGGTTTGGTTCACCTTATAGTTTTCGGCATCTCCTGACCAGCTAAGTGTTACAGACTTTGAACCTTCCTCTACCTCTAAGTCCGTGACAGAAGTAAGAGCACTAGGTAAAGCAGTCGGGTTCACTAGCATACGTCCCGATTGTCCTGGTACCGTCATACTTACCTCATTATTTGTAGTTGTCACGTTGTAGGAAGAAGCTAGTTGATCTGTTAGTGTCACTCCATTTTGAATGATATCTTTTACATTGATTGTAACGGTTTTCTCAGCCGTCCCTCTGTTTGTAATGATGAGGGCCGCTTTTTCATTGTTTGTACGTGTAAAAGCAAATACATCACCGCTTGCATAAACATGGTTTACATCCCCATGTGAAAAGAGCTCTTGGTCAGCAACACGTACTGCTCCAATTTTTTTATAGTGATTTAGTAAGTCTTGATCTTCATTCCCCCAAGGGTACGTTCGACGATCATCCGGGTCCTTAGAACCGGTTACTCCCGCTTCATCTCCATAATAAATGGTCGGTGCACCAGGATACCCCATCTGCATGATAGATGCTAGCTTGAGACGAGTTTTTCCAAGCTCCTCGTTATAGGTAGGATCTAATTTAGCTCGTTCAAAACTATCTGTGCCTCCACCTAGAAGGAATAGGGCACGTGGTGTATAATGTGAGCCCATGAGGTTCATTAAGGCATAAAACGCCTCTTTTGGATAATCCTCTTGAATCGCGTTAAAGGCTTGCTGTAAATCCTCTGCTTTTCCGTTTTTCATGTAGTTCATGACGGCACGCTCAAAACGGTAGTTCATAACAGAGTCGTATTGATCACCTAAGAAGTACTTGGAAGCATCATAACTTTTTCGATTGGTAGCCTAGGAATAATCCAAGTAAAAAGATAGTTCAAAATAACTAACCTTTACCACTGTAAAGCAGTGGGGGCCAGGCCCCCAGTACGGTGATGTGTTAAAGTGTTGAATGTAAAAAGGAGTCCACTTTTGAAAGTGGACCCCTTTTGTTTTTCATTAGAATGTTACAATTCAACCTTGTAGTTAGGAACCAATCCTGATTCTAGTTCTTTAATTTTGCATATATAATATATCGCTCAGGTGCGTTCCCTATAAAACCAAACGGATAACATGTTGTTAGAATTAATTCCTCTTGCTTGTTTTGTAGGGTTATTATACTTAGATCATCAGCTTTAACTATCTTTGTTTCTATTATTTCATAGGTGAAATCTCCATACGGCATTTGAATATTTATATCTTCACCAAGCTTTAGTTCTCCCAGTCTAGTAAAAACGGTGTCCCGGTGTCCTGATAAAACAATTTGACCACTTTGGCCTGGATAAAATGATCCAGCAAAATGCCCGACTCCCTTTACTAAATCATCGGGATCTGTCCCTTCTATAATTGCTAACTCCGATTGAATGGCCGGAAGTTTTAATAATCCAACTGTGTCTCCAATTTGAGGAGCTACAGTTTTAAGAGGCAAATCCTTATCTATAGGGGAACGATTTTCTACAAGTTCCTTGGCTTCGGTTAATGTTGTAGCTGCTTGTCTCTTTGAGTCGATAATATTCCACAAACTATAGATTGTGATCATCACACCAGCTATTAAAAGAATGAGAGGAAGAAATGAGCTAATCTTCATATTAAATTGACCTCTTTCTTTCATGGATATAAAAAGAATCACCTTCATACTAACACGCATCTCTGCAAAAAACTACCTGAAATTAATCAGGTAGTTTTTCAATTAGATTATGCAGTTACTTTTCTTCTTCTTTGGTAGAAGAATACTCCTGTTCCAATAACTAATAGGAAGATTCCCATTATTAACAGATTATGATTATTAGTAGCAGTATTTGGTAATGCATTACCAGATGTAGTGTTTGTAGTGCTATTATCTACGAATACACCATATTTACTAAAGTGTGTTGTAGTTGCCGTGATCATACCAGTTGTAGGGTCAAACACACTGTCATTTAGTGCTTCTACGATTTCATTCTTGTCATTAATATAGAAGACTTTAAGTTTCTTAGTATCTACATTACCCAATTTAGCAGTATCCACCTTAAATGAAAGTGTAACCTTTTCACCGTTGAAAGTAGTCACTTCTTTTGAACCAGCCATAATGGTGAAATCATAAATTTCACTGAACGCTTTGTCCGTAAGCTTCTTCTCTTGTACCTTCGCCATTGTGAAAGTAACATTTTGACCATTTGCAATCGTGCTAATTAACGAAATAAGCGACGTTGGTACGTTAAACTCAGCATCACCTTTGTCTATTACAAGATCTGACTTCTTAGCAAGTAGTTCATTAATCATTTCAGCTACAAAAGTTGTAACGAACTCAAGCTTATCTTCTGATTGCTCAGCATTTATGACAAATATACCATTTGTTGGAACGTCCTTCTTGTTGTCTACTGTCAGAACTATGGAATCTTTAGTTCCGGATCCAGTTGTCACCTTAACCTCAGTTCTTGGCTTGCTACCACCGTTGTTTCCTGTGTTTCCTGTGTTTCCTGTGTTTCCTGTGTTTCCTGTGTTTCCTGTGTTACCTGTGTTACCTGTGTTACCTGTGTTACCTGTGTTTCCGTTATTTCCGTTGTTACCTGTGTTTCCGTTATCTCCACCACTTGTTGGTGTTGGTTCCACTTTAATTCTTCCATCAACAGTTGTTGTGACAGTACCTAACTTTTGAATATAAGTTATTACTGCCTCGTCCAATGCTGGGAATTCATTTTTGATTGGGTAAGGTTTAAACATTGTGTACTCGTCTCCGCCAACAGCCATAAAGTCATTGGTTGCAAGGGTGTACGTTTTAGTTAGATCGATTGGTGAACCATTAATTTTTAGTGAGTGTACGCGACTACCTTTTGCTTTAGTTTCATCAAAAGAGAATGTCATTCCTGCAACATGTGGGAATGCACCAAGTGCTGTCGGATAGCTCCCCACACCATGCTCAAGTGCGGCTTTAATATCAGAACCTACTACATCCTTTGTAACAATATAGTTACCAAAAGGTAATACCGTAACTACTTCACCTTTTGTAATATCTCCAATTTGGATACTATCACGAATGCCTCCACCGTTTGTGATGGCTACATCAGCGCTTGTAATATCTTTCATTGAATCTGCAATAAGGTTACCTAAATTCGTTTCTTTCACACGTACTGATGTACGGGCTCCGTCAAGTAAAACAGCTGTTGTTCCAACTACTTGATTTAGGATTTCCTTTTGCTCTAGTTCAACTGCATCAATAACAGCTTTAACTGTTGGATCTGGTACGATATTCGCAGTGTCTGCTTTAGTAATTAATTTTCTTGTTTTGCTTACTAACTCTTTGCCATCAAATTCAAGCTCAACAACACCAAGATTTTCAGTGTATTCGCCTGCACTTACGATAAGAGTTCCACTTTCATTAATGTTATCAACCGTATGGCTGTGTCCATCAACGATTAGGTCAATACCTGGTGCTCCTTGTGCTACTTTAATACTTGTATCTGTACTAGAAGCATCCGTTCCTAAGTGAGATAGAGCAATAACCATATCTACTCCTTGGCCTTCTAACTCAGTTACCATTTTTTGAGCAGCTACAACAGGATCTGTAAATATCAATCCTTCTACATTTTTAGGATGCGTCTTATAGTGTGTTTCTGGAGTTGATAATCCAAAAATACCTATTTTAAGTCCGTCCACTTCCTTAATCATGTATGGAGGTAGTAATAATTCTCCTGTACTTTCAACTATGATGTTTGCACTTAATACAGGGAAGTCTGACATTCCTTTTAACTCAAGTAATCTTTCATACCCGTAGTTAAAATCATGGTTACCTGCTGCCATACCATCGTAGCCTACAGCATTTAATACATCTACAATACTCTTCCCTTTGTTTATTGTTGCAAAGGTTTGACCGTGGAAAGTATCTCCCGCATCAAGAAGTATTGTGTTTTTATTTTCAGCTTCATATTGTTTCACTATTGTTGATATCTTAGCAAAACCGATAGAATCTGCACTTTCTTTCACACGTGAATGTGAGTCGTTCGTATGGAGAATCGTGATTTTCGTGTTAGGTTTCTCCGCCATTTCCATATCGCTATCGAACCTTACACGGATGCGGTTACCTGAGGCTCCAGCTGATCCGATACCTTGTACCGAGATGTAATCCCCTACTTTAAAACGCTCTAAACCAAGTGGTAAATATCCATCTGTATGGATACGAGCATCATTTTGACCATCATTTACGATCATAAAGCTCTCTGCATCATTTATTTCCTTGATTGTACCTGACAATTTAACAAGCTGACCATTGTAAGTACCGTCTGTAACATTCTTTGCTGTTACCGTTTTTGGTTCTACTACATCTCCAGCACCAATGTATAAAATCTCCATATCGAAGTTTTCATACTCGAGTTCCAATTCACCTTCGAATGTCGTGATTCCACCAGTTGCGATCACTTCAGTCCCGATAGGAAGATCTTTTCCTTGTGAACCGAATAATGAAATACCGCCCGTTTCATCTTGAATATAGACTGTATCAAAAAACTTTCCAGTTGGAGCTGTAACAATACCCTTAACTGTTACAATATCCCCATCTTGAGCAGTTTCTCTAACTTCTGAAACGTTCTTGATTCTGTCTGTTTCTGCTAACCAATCCATTGTTTGAAGTGTAAAAGAAGTATTACTTACATCATTTACAATTTCAAAGTCAGAGTAGAAATGACGACCTGCTACGATAATTCTTCCTTCACCAATATACTCCTTGGCAATTAAAGGAATAGTAGCTCCATCAGGTCCTGATGTTTGGTTCGTATCTGCTTCCCCACCAATAGCAGGATTGTACGTGTGAAAACCAGTTTCAACATTATAGTTATATGATGTTGAATTACCAGCAACTAGTATTTCTAGTCCAGATGTAGAATCATTTGTTAATGCTTTAAGATTCTCGTCTACTAGTGATGATCCACTAAAATAGCGAATAGCATCAAGATTTTTATTTAATCCACTTGTAGTAGCTGGTGCTGTATGAGCATAAACCGACCACTTCATACCACCACTAAAATTCTTAGATGTATTAGGTTCATAAACGTTATCACTATTGATACGAATTCCTGAACCAATCTTATCTAATACTGGATTAAGCTTCTTATTATTAAAGTTAAAGTTGGATTTTGATGCTAGCATCAATGACCCTCCAGCTTTTACCCAATCATTAATAGCCGTTAGTTCTTCTTCCGTAAATGCTTTGTCTGGGGCGTTAACAACATATACATCATTTCCTGCTAATACTTCAGCAGTAATTGGTGAGTTGTTAAATTTCGCTTGGTACCCATAACGACGTAATAACTCCATATAGTTGTTCATTGAACCTGGAACATCAGCATTGCTGTGAGCTCCATCAACTACTACTTTTTTGCCGTTTGAAGCAACAACTTTAATAGACTTCGATATTTCTGTAACTGTTGTAACATTTTCGATTTCTGTTAGAACAGCAATAATCTTATCTTGACCTGAAGTTGTTGGTGTCCATGTAGCCGTTGCGGTTCCACGCTTACCAGGACCAACATAACCAATTGTGCCTGTACCTACTTGATTTTCAGCACTTACAGATCCACGGTAGAATTTCACTTCTAAGTTTTCAACAGAACGTACTCCCATATTACTAACTGTTGCTGTAAGAGTTGTTTCAGATCCAGGAACACTTGGATCTGGATTAATAGTAAGAAGTGTTAATTTAACATCACTTTCTCCACCTGCTGTGAAAATAGCACTTGCAGTTGTCCATAGGTTTTCCGTGTGAATGACCTTTACAACGTACCAGTTTGCGCCGTTTCCATCCTTAATCGTTGGATTCCATGTGTATTCTGTCTTCTCCCCTACCTTAATAGAGTCAACAAGGTTACCACCGTTTGTAAAAATTTGAATCTCGTCAATTGGATTATCTGCATCTTGTACCCAAATATCAAAGTTAAGATCAGTTCCATCTTGTACATCTAATGTACTACCCATCCATGATCCATTCGCTTTAACACGAAGCTTTGTATCACGAGCTTCAGTTGAATAAATGCGACGTTGTTTCATTGCTTCTAGCATCGAATCATTTGTTAAATCTTCAGCAATAACAGCTGTTAAGTTATCTGGAACTCCCCAGTTTGCTGAATGATTATCTTGTCCATTTATTGCACCAACGTGCCAGCCGTTATCCATTGCACGGAAGAAATGTTCTTCTGCACGAGCATAGCTGTATGGTGGTGCTCCATTACCTACTTCAATCATAGCCATTAAATGGTCTACTTCTGGAACGTAAGCAAGGTCGTTAAATGAATCACTTGGCCAGTTAGGATGGTTAAATGCTGCAACAACGTTTTCCTCAGTTGTTAACCAGTCATAAAAATCGCCAAGTTCAGTAACGGTCTTTTTCGCTTCAACATAGTCACTAGAATTGGTAATATTCAAGTGTCCCCAGTTTGATGAAGTCATTTCAAAACCACGCATTGCTAGGAAGTCCCCAGAATGCCCCGCATTGAATTCATTCATTTGTTGTTTCGTTTGTTCCCATTCAGAACCTACTTTTTCCATAAATTCTTTACGTTCTGAAATGTAGTCGTCTCCCTCTAACCAGTTAGAGTGGTCTGTCACGATTGTATAGTCTAATCCATTTTCATACGACATTTTATAGGCATCTGCTGGTGTACCTTTACCATCAGAGTAGCCTGTGTGTGCATGTGGAACACCAAAGTAGTAGTTATAAGCACTATCTTCTTTTTGTTCCTGAACATAGAAATAAGATACATATTCAGATTTTGCACCGGACACGTCAACTACTTCGATGAAAATACCGTGTTCACCTAGAGCTAGATCATTTTCAGGTGTATAGCTAAACGTTGATGCAGTTTGATCAAAAGTCGTTTTAGCTGAAACATCTACTTTATCAACCATAACTTTTACCTTTGCCCAATCTATAGCAGCATCAGCTTTGTCGATTTTACCTGAGATTACTGGCTTAACTTCTGTAACTGAAGCCATTTTTGCAGGCTTTACATTGTATACAACAGGAATCTTAGCTGTTGCAGGAGCTTCCTTTTTTACAAGGTCAGCACCATCACGAAGTTTAAGCTGTGGTGTTGTGTACTTTGCAGACACCCCAACAATATCGTAATATTCACCAACATTAAAGCCGGTTTTCAAGAAGTTTTCTGCTTTAGTATGATATAGTTTTGTCGTATTTTTAGCTGTGTCTTCAATAACAAAGCTATTTGCATCTGTCGTGATGTCATTAAGCTTCGCCATTTGAACTTTTACTAATTGACCTTCATATGTGTCAAGTTGGTCAAGAGTAATAACTGCTGGAACTGGTAGAGATTTAGTTCCGAGCTTTGTGATATTTTCGGCAGCTTCGACCGTAATTTGAGTCTCTGCTCTAAATGCACTCATTTTACCTTTGATCTTTACTTCATCGCCTACAGCATATGAAGTAAGGTCTACACTTTTACCAAATGTATCAATTTTAATACCAGAAGTAGCATCTTGGATGTACATGATTGCGTTTGTTTCAGCATGTGTAACTACACCTTGTACAGTTACTTCAGTCGTAGCAGCTTCTGCTCTTGCTGCTTTAATTGTTTTTATACTAGGATCAGCTGATGTAGCGTCAGCAACTGTAACATCGTCCTTGCTACGTAATAGGATTAGATATGTTCCTTGCTTCTCTTCTACAACACCAACTAAATCAACAGTGTCATTTACTACCATACTTAAATCTTCAAACTTATTACCCGTTCTACTATCTAATTTAGCAGAAGCATCAAGAGTACCATTGGTTACCGTGATGTTTGCATTAGAATAAGAATCAGAAGTAAGTGTTTTAACGGTAACACCTTTAAGTTTTACAAGTTGTCCTTCTTTCGCTTCTATTAGTTCTTCGATCGTGATTTCATCTGAAAGTGGTTCAGTTGAAGTTGCATTAACTACTTCTACTAATGTAGGTAAGACTTCAAACTTACCTTGATATTCTGCTGTTTTACCTGTAACTTTTACTGTCGCGCCTCTAGTTACACCAGTAACTGCAGTACTTGTATAGACTAATAGTCCACCAGTAGCATCTTGAATGTAAAATGATTTACCGCCAAGGCTTCCTGGTTCTGTTGTAACAATACCCTGAACAATCACATCTTTATCAATCCCGCCAGCTTTAACATCAGCCATAGGGTGAACTGAAGCGTCTACTGGTGGCTCTTCGACCGGAGTTCCAGTTGATGGTTGCTCGGCTGGAGAAGCTGAGTTTTGTGGATATGGAGTGCCGAGAACAAAATCGGTACTATTATTGTTTGAGTCAAAACCGTTCCCTTTTCCATCAGTGATTCCATCTGTATCACTTTTACGTTCTGCACTTCTTGTACTAGAGAGTGCTGCAGTTGCACCACTTCCCTCAAACTCATTGGCACCTCCATAGCCTACGAAATCTATTACATCAGTATCATCTTTTCCACTGATAAAATCTGTATTTTTGACTAGAGCTACTTTAGCATCTGAACCAGACATTGCGATCTCACCGACTGCATCTGGTGTTGGGAGATTCTCGGTTCCACCACTTCCAGCCTTAAGTTGGATTAAATAATATCCATAAGGTTGAATAGTACCCGTAATGTCCACCTTCGTTGGATATGATTCTAATTTAAATGTTCCAGCTTTTGAAGCATATTGAACTGACCATCCAGTTAATTCAATTGCTTGATTAGTAGGGTTATAAAGTTCAATGAAGTCATTCTTTAGAGTAGCACCAGAGTTCCCTCCACCACCATAAACTTCACTAATGACAACATGATCCGCTACTTCTGCATTTGCAGTGTTCGGTTGCATCGGTAAAATGCTCACTAACAATGCAAAAATCATTGCTAATGAAAACCATCTGCGATTACGACGATAATGCTTCGTAATTGTACTCAAATTTTCTTCCCCCTAAAAAATGATTACATACTATTAGTTGTTGGCTTTTGAAAATCTATTAACATTCAATAGTCTTCAATGCCTACTAATATTCCCTCTTTTACTCTATCAGACTATTGTAAAATTGTGTTTATTTTTTTGTAAAATTATGAACTATATTTTTTACACTATCTTAATATTTTCTACAGTATCACTTTAAATTCGACAAGTAGTATAATAATAGATATTAATTAGGAGGTTTTTTCATGAAATTAATACAATTTCAAAGAATTATATCGATTTTGGCAATCTTAACTATTTTAGTCATTTCACTTTTTCAGCCAACTGGTGTCCATGCTCATGCATTGAGTGCAAGCTTCGGAGAATTAGTACTCAAAGATACGAATGTTACTTACACTTTCTCTATTGATGATTTATCTGTTATAGAGAATTTAGAGATAGACTCTGATAGTAATTCAACTTTGTCTCAGGAAGAAGTTGATGTGGCAAAAAATGAGATAACTGATTGGATATCTCGAAACATCGTTATACAATCAAATGGTGTTTCACAGAGACCACTAATTGGTGATATGAAAGTCGAAAAGAGAAATGACAAAAATGTAGTTACTACTACATTCCTTTATGTAGTTTCGGAAGGTACTGACAAACTAACTCTGCAAGATAGCTTTTATACGGATTCAGACAATAAAACGACCTATACTCAGCTTCTGACCATTAACAATAATGGGGAGTTATCGGAAAGTATCCTTAAAGGAGAAAATCGTAAATGGGAGAGTAGTATTGCTGGTACAGGTGAAAAAGCAACTGGTACTCCTTGGTATTCGTTCTTCATTCTTGGAATGGAACATATTTTAACAGGTTACGATCATCTCCTTTTTCTTTTTGTTCTATTATTGGCTCGCCAAAGCTTTAAAGATTATGTAAAGGTGGTAACTGCTTTTACGGTTGCACACAGTATCACGTTAACACTTGGTTATTTGGACATTTTTGTTCTACCTTCCATAGTGGTTGAATCCATCATTGCTTTAAGTATTGTCTATGTTGCTATAGAGAACATCGTTCGAAAAGAAGTTAAAAGGCGATGGATTCTTACTTTTGCATTTGGACTCATTCATGGTTTAGGATTTGCTGGTTTGCTCTCTGAAATGTCTATTCCAAAGGGACATTTAGTCTTGTCCCTACTAAGTTTTAACCTAGGTATTGAAATCATTCAGGTAGCACTCGTTGCACTGCTTATTCCGGTCCTTTCAAGAGTTCAGAAATTAACTACCTATCCTACAATAATGAAATATGGATCTGTGGCCATCATTATAATCGGTGGATATTGGGTCATTGAACGCGTGTTTCAGCTATAATCAAAAAAGCCTTATGGAGTTTAACTCCCATAAGGCTTTTTGGCTATCTTTGTTGATGAACTTCAATTGAATCTGCTTTTAAACGGAACATACTGATTAGTCCCGTTGCCTCATCTACTTCTTCTCCCACTTCAAGGATTCCAAATGCCCATAAACCTGATTGTGTAAATTCAACTTCTTTTCCATCTGGTGGGTATATGGCAATGGCTTCTAAATACTTCGGATTATCTGCTGAACAAAAGGGACAAGCTGAACCTGGATTTGGAACAAGATAGATAAAGCGATTATCTATCGGAGTTAACTCGGTCATATACCCCATAATCCCAACTCTTTTACCATTTAGTTCTAACATCTTCTCTGATATTTCACCTTCACCTGTCGTAGACTTTGTAAAGAAATCCTCGAACTTGATTTCAGTTGGCCCGCCATCAGTCTGAGATCCTGTAGTTGTACTTTCTTTACTTCCACATCCAAACAATAGCAGCATCCCTGCAAATACTACAAAAACCTTTAAAATAGTTCTTTTCAAATCAATGCCCTCCTAAGTAAATTTGAGTGCTTTTTCTATTCTTTCTTCTTCAAATAAAGAGGAAGAAGTGGAAGTAGCGATATCAACATGGCTACACTAAATAATAGACTAGCAAAGATCAAATATTGAGGATCGTACTTGATATCCCCTAAAGAAATTCCGACATAGTATAGACTAATAGATTTTATAATAAAATAACTTCCGTAGGCTACTACTATTCCAAAAAGAGTACTTAATCCTATGATAATTGTAGATTCTAAGATGATTGTATAGATAATTTTCGTCCTAGATACACCTAGTGAGCGCAGTATACTTATTTCGCTTTTTCGTTGTGCTACCGAGCTAAGTATCGCAAATACAATAAATAAACCAGCTAATACAATAGAAACACCTACGAGTAGAATGGCCATTTGTTTACCATAATTAAAGGTCTCTAATAATTGCCTGAACACTTTAACAGGAAAGACTGCTTGTACTTCATGTTGTGCATTTAATTCTTCATAAAGGGCTGGAACATAACCTAATTGCTCCGGTTTAATTAAAATGGCTGTAATCTCCAAGCCTTCTTCATCATGCTCTTTTTCATTGTCATGTTCTGATTCTTCCTTGTTTTCTTCTTCGGTGTGTTCTTCGTGCTCTGATTCTTCCTTACCTTCTTCTTCAGAGTGTTCTTCGTGTTCGTCATCAACATGTACTGACCAAATACTCTCATAAGGGGTAAAAATCCCTTTGTCATCCGCACTACCGGTTGGCGAGAGTATCCCCACTACTTTATATTCAAAATCCTCGTGAACTTGTCCACTCTCTTCACTACCATGATTCCCAACAAATGTGTCACCGATTGATAATTTAGTATGTTTAGCTGAGTTATGACCTAGCACTACCTCACCTGGTTCTGCAAACCAGCTACCTTGACTTAGGGAGAACCTCTCCTGAAGTCCCTTTCTGAACGGTTGAAAATAATCAAGATTCGTTCCTACTATAGGTATTCCATAATAGGAATCTCCTAAGGCTAACGGAACGGCTTTTAATACCCGCTCATCCTTTTGCATAGCTTCAAATAGACTGTAAGGTATATTACCAGTTGGTACGTCAAGATACATGATACTATTTAAAGCAAGCTGAGTTGGACTTCCCTCTGCACCGATGACGATATCATAGGAACCCGCTTGTTTCTTAATCCCATCCTCTAGTCCAGAAGACATAAACATAACGGAATACGTTAGAGTCACAGCTAAAACAATGGCAATTACAGTAAATATCGTATTTATTTTTCTACCTTTTAGACTTAGTAACGTAAATTGAAAGATGTTCATATAAGTACCTCTTTTAAAGCCTTGGAATAAACTCTGTTTATATTCTCTATTTTTTCAATTCTTGGGAAACAATTAGCAACATTTGAATCATGTGTAACTGTTATTAATGTACTATTGTTATCCTTACTTAATTGTTGGATTAATTTAATTATTGCTAAGCCGTTTCTCGTATCTAAATTACTTGTTGGCTCATCAATAAGAAGGACTTTTGGGTTATTTAACAATGCTCTGGCAATGGCAACTCTCTGCTTTTCTCCTCTAGAAAGTAAATGAACAGTTTGATTCATTCTCTTTTCTAGTCCTAACTCAATTAATAGTGATCTTGCTTTATCCTTCACTTGTTTTTGGTTTGAATCTGAAATAGCCAGTGTTTGTATCATAACATTTTGTAAAGCTGACATTGATTCAAACAATTGAAATTCCTGGAACACCATACCGATATATTGCCCACGAAAGTGATCCATTTCCTTTTCACTTTTAGTATTTATTCTTTCGCCAATAAGTTCAATTGTCCCACTTGTTGGAGTGATGATACCTGAAATCAGCTTAAGAAGTGTTGTTTTTCCAGAACCACTTGGTCCCATAAGAGCAAGCTGTTCTCCGTCTTTAACTTTCAATTCCTCAATATCTAGTATAATCTCTTTCTGATTGTGAATCATAACTTCTTTCCTGACATTATTTAAAACAATTGAATTCTCCAAAAAATCACCTCTAGTAAAATATACTATATTGATTCTATCATTATTTTATTAATCTAATGTAAATGTTTGTCGGAATTTGTGAAAATAGTCCTTAATAAATTCATTCAAAGGGGGAGACGGTTACAAAAGGCGCACGTGAACAGCGAGCAGAAAATAAAAAAACCACATGCTCTTTCGCACATGGTCCTCACTGAATTATTTATCTTTATTTTCTTCATCCATACCCGTATCAGTGCCATCACCATTCATATCTTCGTTCGTACCTTCACCCATGTTTTCTTCCGTGTCTTCCATCATTCCTTCATTTCCTTCACCCGGAGTGCCTTCGCCTTCTTCCGTGTCACCAGGAGTCATTTCATCATCAGGGGTCATTTCACCTGTTCCACCCATGTCTCCGTTATCTTCCTCTGTCATCGTTCCATCGTCATCTGATCCTGGAGGTGCTGGATCTTGGTCATCTCCACAACCTGTCATTAAAAAAGCTGCCAGAATCGAACCCGTTAAAAGCATAAACCATTTCTTGTTCATATTCGTTCATTCCTTTCATTACTGTATTTTGGATGACCACCATCTTCCGGTCGTTGATTATCATGCCCAAGTTATAAAATAACTTGCATGTGAGAATATTTTTTTGTAAGATATGGAAAAAAGTCACCCTCAAATGTTCTTGAGAATGACTTTTTAGTTTTATTTTTCACCTAATGCAAACATAATTTCTGCTTCACAAACTAGCTCACCGTCTATAGTCGCGATTGCTTTTCCTTTTCCAATAGGGCCTTTTACTCGAATAATTTCTACTTCTAGACGCAATTGATCGCCTGGCTTCACTTGCTTTTTAAATCGGCAATTATCAATTCCTGTAAAAAAGGCTAACCGACCTCTATTTGCCTCTTGCTTAAGCATAGCTACTGCCCCAACCTGAGCTAGTGCCTCTACAATTAATACTCCAGGCATTACAGGGTAGTCTGGGAAATGCCCTGCAAAAAAGGGTTCATTGGCTGTGACATTTTTAATTCCAACAGCACGCTTTCCCTCTTCAATTTCAAGAATCTTATCTATTAATAAAAAAGGATAGCGATGGGGGATAATTTCTTTAATTTGATTAATATCAAGCATACTAAAATACTCCCTTATGTATAGTAAAAAGGAAGGATAATCCTCCTTCCTTTATACTTATTTTTTCTTAACTAGATCTAAGATATGAGTCCAAGTTGATTCTTCAAAGGCATCTTTTACTTCGCCGTTTCCAATTATTCCAAAGCCAACAGCTACACCGGCTAGTAGGCTAATAGCAAGAGAAACAATAATAATGAGTAAACGAAGCCAAATAGGGAAGAGACGGATCCGAACCTTAACCTTTTTTTGCTGTTCAGGCTTCTCTTTTTTATTCTTTTTAACTTCTTCCCTTGTTTTTACTTCAATTTTGTCCACGTTAGTCATCATCATTCCCCTTTGCTACGCCTATCGAATTCCATTCACAAGACCCATCATTTGATCTGCAATCGATATTGATTTTGCATTGAACTGATAAGAGCGCTGTGTATTAATCATCTCAGTCATTTCTTTTTGTAGGTCAACATTTGATTGTTCTAAAGCCCCTTGTTGTACCGATATATCAAATCGATCCATTAAACCAAATACATCCGCTTCCACCATACCCAGTTCCTCTAAGTTTGGAATCGAATAGGCATTGTTCCCAGCTGACTGAAGAACTTGTGGTCGTTGAATTTGAACTACAGATAAATTAAAGCTGTCTGCTGTTCCATCTTGGTAATTCACGGTTAGCTCACCATTTTTGCTGATTGAAAAGCTCGTAGAACCTTCTCCAAATATAATGGGACCTGATTCACTAAGTACTGGATTTCCTTCACTCGTAACCAACTGTGTAGCACCACTCGGTAAAACAGAAAGACTGAACGAACCATCTCTTGTATATTGCGTCTCACCATCAACTTCAATTTGAAAGAATTG
Source organism: Bacillus sp. DJP31 (assembly GCF_049310945.1). Taxonomy (NCBI): domain Bacteria; kingdom Bacillati; phylum Bacillota; class Bacilli; order Caryophanales; family Bacillaceae; genus Bacillus; species Bacillus sp. DJP31. Next base: position 113,780 of record NZ_JBMERO010000005.1, read on the forward strand.
ATTTTCCTTTAATAAGGCTACATCCAAAGCACGGTCAGTCGTTTTTATACTCCCTTGTGCTAGCTGAAGGCTAGTAAGCGAGACCTTTGCCCCTACACCTTGTCTAATTCCATTTGGAGTAAGACGACCCTCTTCGTTGCGCTCTATTGGCTGATTATTATATTGTTGGAAAAGTAATTCTTGAAAATTCATTTCGCGGCGCTTATATCCTGTTGTGTTTAAGTTTGAAATGTTATGACTAATGTTATCCAGCTGCTTTTGAAGCTGCGCCATTGTATTTGTGGCAGTTATCATGGATCGATTCATTTATCTCACCTTTATATTAATTTTATAATCGACCAATTTCATTCACAGTCTTTTCCATGCTTTTATCATAAGCTTGGAGAACTTTTTGATTTGCTTCAAAAGCACGAAATGCGGAAAGCATTTGAGTCATTGTCTGGGCTGAATCTACATTTGAACGCTCAATGAAACCTTGTTTTAGTGAATAAGAAACTTCTTCGTTTCCTAAAACTGACGGAAGACCTTGTCCATCTTCGCCACGAAACAGTCCATTTCCTTCTTTTACAAGAGAATTAGGATCATTTGCCATTACTATATTTATTCTTCCAATGATTTGGTTATTTTCAACGATTGTTCCATCTTCTTGGAGTGAAAAGTCTCCGCTTGGAATGAGCATTCTTTCGTTGTTTTCGTTTAGGACATAAAAACCTTCATTAGTAGTTAAAAAGCCTTGTCCATCTATCGTAAAATTGCCGTTTCTAGTATAACGGTTTTGACCGTTTGCGTCTTGGACATTAAAGAATAATGCCGCCTTTTGACCTGTTTCTTGGTTACTAGGAACATTTTGTTCAAGAAGGGCAATATCTGTTTTCCGGCCTGTATCCTGAAGATCACCTTGAATAAAATTAGGTATTGCTTCTTGTATATAAGAACCAGTGTTAAGTCCGCCAATATTCTTTCCACCTGATAGATGTAGGCTAGTATTTGGTACACCATGGTTGTTTATTCGCTGCAGTAGAAGCTCGGGGAAAGCACGTACGCTTGCCTGGTCCGACTTAAAGCCTGGTGTATTTGCATTTGCCATATTATTCGTTAACATTTCAGTCATTCTTTGTTGCGTTAACATTCCTGACGCTGCTGTATAAAACCCTCTAAGCATACTGACCCTCCTTTCGGCACTGCTTGTTACCTCCATTATAAAGGAGACTAACACGAATCACACTAACCAAATTTACGTAATTTTTCTGTGTCTATTTCCAACTTTAGCTCCTTAGCACCTCGAGGTCAAATAACCCTAAGAGAAAAAAGGGGAACCTATCCTTTTTTTTGGAAAAAACCAGCTATGCCTGGGCCTTGAAAATTAGCTTTTGCATTTCTTATACGAAACTTCTTCTAGGAAGCTTGTCCATACTATCAAGCATAATACCCGTTCCAATTGCGACACAATCCATTGGATTCTCGGCAATGAGCACAGGAACGCGTAGTTCTTCAGAAAGTAATGTATCAATACCATGTAAAAGAGCGCCACCACCTGTTAGAATCACGCCACGATCAATGATGTCTGCAGATAATTCAGGAGGTGTTCTTTCTAGTACACCTTTAGAAGCTTGTACAATAACTGCTACTGATTCGCGTAAAGCTCTCTCAATTTCATCAGAACGAACTGAAATCGTTCTTGGAAGTCCAGATACCATATCACGACCTCGAATATCTATTTCTTCGTTACGTGCACCTGGGAATACAGTTGCAACTTTTATTTTTATATCTTCAGAAGTTCTTTCCCCGATCAAAAGCTTATATTCTCTTTTAATATAATTAAGGATTTCATTATCAAAACGATCTCCTGCCATTTTGATAGATGTGGCGGTGACGATATCTCCCATTGATAAAACTGCGATATCTGTTGTTCCACCGCCAATGTCCACTACCATGTTGCCACTAGGCTGAAAGATATCCATCCCTGCTCCAATTGCTGCAACTTTCGGCTCCTCTTCTAGGTACACTTTCTTTCCACCGCTTTTTTCTGCTGCCTCTTTAATTGCCTTTTGTTCAACCTTCGTGATGTTTGTTGGGCAACAAATCAAGATGCGTGGTTTAGAAAGGAACCCCTTCACATTGAGCTTATTTATAAAGTGCTTGAGCATAGCTTCTGTTACATCGAAATCCGCAATGACTCCATCCTTTAATGGACGGATCGCAACTATATTCCCTGGTGTACGTCCTACCATTCGTCTTGCTTCTTCCCCAACAGCAAGAACCCTCCCAGTATTACGGTCAATGGCCACTACTGATGGTTCATTCAAGACAATTCCTTTTCCTTTAACGTGAATTAAAACGTTAGCTGTTCCTAAATCAATCCCTATATCCCTTGCAAACATTCCTCAGGTCCTCCTTGCAAATTCAAACGATAATATCCTACTTGATATATTATCACAATTTGGCGTAGAGTATATGACTTCACTGAAAAAATCAAGGGAAATTTGTAAAAGTTTGTCGTGTAATGTTGAACACAGCTTTTTTCCAGTGAAAAAAATTATTTCACTGCCTCTTCATGTTCCTCTTTCTTATACTTCAACTTTGTTGCTTCTCCTCCACGCAAATGACGAATGGATTTATGGTAGTCAAGTATGTCCTTTACCTCCAGCGCCAAGTCAGGATTAATTTCTGGTAACCTTTCCGTCAAGTCCTTGTGAACCGTACTTTTGGAAACGCCAAATTCCTTCGCAATAACACGAACAGTCTTTTTGGTCTCCACGATATACTTTCCAATCTTGATAGTACGCTCTCTGATGTAATCGTGCACACTACTCGCCTCCCTAATTTGGATGTGAGAAGTGTGAAATGAGACTCGTTTTGTTACCTACGAAGTAGTAAGTTATGCTCGTTCATCTAAAGAGGATATTTTGTTTTTTGGATCCTTCGAAGACAATCGCGACCTCTCACCTCAAACACTCTCTTTGATAGGTTTGTAACATTGTATTAGCTTGGTTGTGGATATATGCTAAAAAGTCAATTGGGACAAGGGTTTTCTCTGATTTGACTGAAATTTTCGTCCTTGTTATGGATTTATGACAGCAAGAGCAAAATTAGTACAACTAATCTTTGGAGCACCTATGTTTAAATAGTAATAGGAGATTTTTCAGAGGTTTTTTTCCAGGAAGGAAATAATTATGACGAATTATTAGGGATGATTTATTTAACTGAGACCCATAAAACTGATCGCGTAAGAATCATTTGCTGAACCTATTTATCTTTATCAATTTAAAAATAATTCTTTTCATTCCTACTCAAATTGGATGATGCTGTCTAAATAGCACTATTTTCCGGGAAATAGGTCGAAATTAGTTAAAAAACCTAGTTAATTTATGCTTGTAAGAAGAAAATCCTATATCAAATAAAAAAGCAAAAAACTGCCACAGTGATAGCTGGCAGCCTCTCGCCGAAGGAGGACTCTAAGTGGTTAGACTATTCCTTACTTTTTATTTCTTCATATAACTAAGAACTTCTGAATCGATCTTTCCTGTTCCTTGCTCCCGTCCTTCAAAGTTTTCAGTATGTGTGTAGGCAGTTAGTGATTGATGTAGTTTTTCATCTGTAACATCTGAGGTAGAATCCAGGTAACCATGGCGATTTAGTTGTCTGATAAGATCTTCACGTACTTCCCCTTCAATGTCTAAGACGTTTTCTTCTTTAGTTGGTGCAAAGTATAACTGCTGTAGGTCATAGATTCGAATGAGTTCTTTGATAGGATCAGGATGATCATCGACACGAAGGTCGATATATCGGTCGTTGAAACCAGCATATCCACCCTTCTCTTTAACAACAAGAAGAGAAGCAGACTGCATACCTCGACTATCGCCACCCGCTTCTTGGCCAGCATCTAATGCTTTTAATAGGCGTTTTGCCAAGGAACCTTTTGTATCCTGAAATGTGCTAGCCATTGCCTGAACTGTTTCCTCACCTACTAAGATATTCCCTTGTACTGTAAAATTATTTCCAGTCACACCACCAGCCCAGTCGTAACACTTCTCACCAGTAAATGTCGCTGGATTTCCATTCGCGTCAACGATCCCTACTTGGCGAAACTGGGCTTCTTCGTCATTGTCTGTAAGCTGTTGGAGTGTTTCTTGAGCCGTCTTTCCTTCTTCCATTAGCTTTAATCCCATAGGGCCATAAGCCGTATTTGCATAGGATTGAGTGGCTACTGCACCAACACCTGCTTTTGCCCAAGGTACAACGGCACCTACGCCTAGAAATTTAGATTGAACCGCAATTCCTAACTCTTTTGTTTCTGGATCAAATCCAACAATTGAAAATGTCATTCTCGTTTCCCCCTATTCTAGCGAATGTATAATAATTTCTATTGCTTTTTGTAGATCATGCTGTGACCAACTCGGAATTTCACCTTGGTTAATGGCCATTTCATGTGACACAGGAATATGAATAACGCCTGCTTTCGTTTGTTTCTTTTCGGTATGAATGTGATGAAGAATCTTATACATAACAAAATTACATAAGTACGTGCCAGCTGTGTTAGAGACTTGTGCAGGAGATCCATGATCTTGCAGTTTGTTTATTGCGTAGGAAGAGTACCGAAATAACCGTCTGGTCCATCCTAGTCAATACGAGCATCTTGGAGGACTACTCCACTGTTATCGGCTGCACCATCTGAACAGCTAATGGCAATCCGCTCTTGCCCGTAATGTTAGATCTTCCCGCTGCCAATCCGAGAGAGATCACAACATCTGGCTCTATCTCTTCATAATATTGAATGACTTTCACTGAGTCCTATTAAATTCAACAGGCAGGACTCTACCATAGACCTCATAGTTTCCAAGCGCTCTTCCATCCAGCACTCTAGCAATACCCTTCGTCGGGTTCAACTTAAAATCCAAAAAAGGCACAAACCCCATTAACAACAACCGTTTCATCCAAGACCCCCTTTATCCCTTTAAAGCAGCGGGGGCCTGACCCCCGCTGCTTTAAAGCGTTTTGCCGTTAAACTAAATTGACTGTGCCTTAATGACTATTTCTCCAACTAATAGAGTAACTATAAAGTGGGAAAAACGATGAATTCTGCTTATATTAAGCTTTCCAAAATCCATCATTTTCAATCGATAGCAGGTTCCACATTCACAAAATAATTGTATCAGAAAATATAGAATATTTCACTTCCTTCAGTGCTTTAGTGTTGTGGGGGTCAGGCCCCCACTGCTTTATAGCGTTAAAGCACAAAAAAACCTGCCTTGTGCATAGGCAGGTTCTTGTATCAAGTTGTTGTTGTCGTTTGTGATATTATGCTTTTCCTTGACCAATGGATGCGTCTGGTGTGTCAGTTGTGTCTACTTCTGAATCTTCGTCACCTTGTTCAGGCTCTTCTTCTTCAGTACCCTTGTCTTCTTCTTTGTCAGCAGCATCTTTACCTGCTTCTGACTCTGTTGAAGCTTCTTCATTTTCATCTAGTAATGAAGCTAGAGTTTCTTCAAAGAAATCTAATGGATTCACAGGATCATCGCCTTTGCGAATTTCAAAGTGTGTGTGAATTCCGGCTTCTTCGTTGTATAGTGAACGACCTGCTGTAGCAAGCATTTCACCTTGTGCTACTTTTGCACCTTCTTCAACTTTTACATTCTCCAAAGCTGAATACATCGTTGTAATTCCATCACCATGTTCTAGCACTACTAAGAAGCCTAGTAACGGATCCTTTTCGACCTTTGTTACTGTTCCACTTAATGATGCAACTACATCAAAGCTTTTACCATCCTTGTTCTTAATATCGATACCTGTGTTACCAGCGTAACGATTTTCATAAAAAACTAGGGCAGCTTCTTGTTCTGCTTCAGTTGCTTTGTCATCATAGAATTGTTTTTGTACTTCTACAGAATCAACATCGGCAACTGGCATTGCAAACTTCTCGACATTACTTACTACTTCTACAACTTCCTGGTTACCTGCAGTTGGTACATCACTTACTGTGATATCAGTAGAATCAGCTAAATCGTTCGTACTGCTTTGATACCATAATACTGCTGTCAGAATAATTGCTGCACTTGCAAGATAAATTGCTGGGAATACCCAACGCTTCTTAAAGAATTGCTGTGTTCTTGACTTACGAGGATTGTGTTTTTCTTCCTCTCTCATCATTTATCATCACCTCAGCAACCATTCTGTACAGAATCTCTTAAATATATACATCCATTCAAAAAAAATAATAAATATTATCTTTCGACAAACGTTACGTAATTATTCATAGAGTATGAAAATTCTTTTCTGAATAAAAATATCTCTATTAAATAAAGCTACTTTTGATAAAAAAGTTTTCTAACTAGGCAGGAATTTCTATATTTCTCTAGTAAGTATAAAGGGAGTAAAAATAAGGAGTGATAAAACGATGAGTCGAAGACCCCGCTTATGGTACCCGGGTGCAATCTATCATATTACGAGTAGAGGAAATCGCAAGTCTGTTATTTTCAATGATCAAAGTGACTATCAAAAGTACCTAACATGCGTTGCTGAAACGAGAAATGAAATCCCTTTTCACCTCCATGGTTACTGCCTCATGCCCAATCACCTACACCTTCTTCTTGAAACAGAATCTATACATATTCAACGTATCATGTGGAGCTTCCAAACCTCCTATGCCAATTATTTCAATAAGAAATATAATTTAGAGGGTCATGTTTTTCAAGGGAGATATGGTTCTAAAATGATAGACTCACAAAAGTACTTTGTAGATGCTAATCGATACATCCACCTAAATCCCGTAAAAGCAGAACTCGTGGAGAACCCTTCAGAGTATGAATGGGGTAGCTATCAATATTATGTTAACGGTAACCCTCCCCCCTATCTAAACACCACAAAAACAATCTCCCTATTCCCAAGTCTTAGCAGCTATCAAATTTTTGTAGAACGAACAACAATCACAGTAGAATAAAAAGATATTCCTTTAACGAATTAACGTGTCGGGGGCCTGGCCCCCGGTGCGTTAATTCGTTAAAGTACTTTAATATCCAAATAAAGCGTCCTACTATGTTAGATTCACTAACTGTAGGACGCTTTATAATTATTCTTTAGCATTGCAGGTTTAGCTGGGGAGTGTTCAATCAATTATTTAGATGCTGTAATCTTCGGTACAAAAGGGTCAAGTGGGCTGATTTCTATTCCTTGATAGTAATGCTTTACAATATCTTGATAGTTTTTGCCTTCTTGTGCCATGCCGTTTGCGCCGTATTGACTCATTCCAACTCCGTGACCATAGCCTTTTGTTGTGATAACGATTTCGTTGCCTTTTCTCACCCAAGTAAAATCGGAGGATCTAAGTTTTAAGGTTTCACGAACTATACGACCGGAGGCCTTTTTGTCTCCGAACTGAACAGTAGCTACTCGATTTCCTGAAGTTCTTGCTATAATCTTTCCAATATCCTCATTAGCATTAATCTTTACTCCTAGCTTACTTTCAAATTCAGTGACGGAAATTGTTTCTGACGTCAAGTATTTCGGAGCATTTTCGTCCCAATGGCTCGCTACACTTCGTAAATAAGGGTACTCATTTCCCCAATATTCTTCCGAGTTCTCGGTGTAACCATTGCTAGTAGAGAAAAATGAAGCATCTATCGGTGTACTATTATAGGTTAGTATATGCCCTGCTGTTGCATTGACTGCTTCCGTAATCTTCTTTATTTTCTGCTCATAATCCGCGCCCCATTGTTTCTTTAATTCCAAATGATCTTTATATGCTTGATGTGTCTCAAACGAATCAGTCACCTGTGCACCTTCAGGAGTACCTAATTTCGTTACATTTAACATTCGATTTACTGCAAGAGTTCTTGCAGCTAGTGCCTGTGCCTTTAACGCCTCGACTTCAAACTCAGCTGGCATCTCTGAAGCTACTACTCCAACCACATACTCCTCTAACGGGATATTTTCAATTACATCTTTGGCAGATCGGTATACTGGAATATTAATGGCTAGTTCGTTCTTAACAGTTGGTGCTGACATTGTCACTGGCTGAAGATCCTCAACCAATGTCCCGCTCGTTTTGTCTGTAAACGGAATAACTAGTAGTGTAGGGATGAGCAATGTGACAATGAATAATAATGATCCTATTACAATAATTGGTTTGAACGATTTCAAACTTTCCAGCCTCCATCCGCTTCTGATTCAAGTTGCTTAATTCAATGTTATGGAGGAGGACAAGCTAATATGACTAAAATCTCTCAACTCTTGTAAAAAAAATAGTAGAGTTCCCTTTCGTGCTTTACCACGTTAATTTAGTGGGGGCCAGGCCCCCACTGCTTTAACGCGCTAAATAGTTGATATTTCAGAAAGTTTTGTAATAGTACTGTAAAGTATTATTATTTTTGTTTAGGCATAGACTAAGTTTAAGTGTTGTCAAAAAAAAGAAGCCTAGGAAGGCTTCTGATTATTTTGGGTTATGCGTTTATGTCTGATACTTTCGCTTCAATGATTTCTAGAGATGGTGATTCTTCTGTAATACGTTCAATGTCTGCACCTAGCGCTGCTAGTTTTCCGTGGAAGTTTACGTAGCCACGATCAAGATGCTTTAGCTCACCTACACGAGTGTATCCATCTGCTACAAGTCCAGCTATAATAAGTGCTGCTCCTGCACGAAGGTCTGTTGCAGAAACTTCTGCACCTTGAAGAGTGCCTGGTCCAGCTATAATAACTGAGCGGCCTTCAATTTTAATTTCACCGTTCATACGACGGAATTCTTCTACGTGCATAAAGCGATTTTCAAAAACGGTTTCGGTAATCATACTTGTTCCATTTGCTTGTAACAATAGTGCCATCATTTGTGATTGCATATCAGTTGGGAAACCAGGATGTGGCATTGTCTTAATATCAACAGCCTTCAGCTTATCTGGTCCAATTACGCGAAGACCATCATCCTCTTCAATAATGGTAACACCCATTTCTTCAAGCTTAGCCACTAACGAGCTTAAATGCTCTGGAACGGCACCTTGTACATAGACATTACCACCCGTTATAGCAGCAGCTACCATGAATGTTCCTGCTTCTATTCGGTCTGGGATCACAGCATGCTCGACCCCAACTAGCTTTTCTACACCTTCAATTCGGATAGTAGCTGTACCTGCACCACGAATTTTGGCACCCATTTTGTTGAGATAGTTAGCTAAATCAACAATTTCAGGTTCCTTTGCACAGTTTTCAAGGACTGTCGTTCCATTGGCTAATGTAGCCGCCATCATGACATTTTCAGTTGCACCAACACTTGGCGTGTCAAAATAAACTTTCGCTCCATGAAGTCGACCGTTCACTTCAGCCTCAATATAACCATTACCTACTTTAACATTTGCTCCCATCGCTTCAAACCCTTTAAGGTGTTGATCAATAGGACGGGAACCGATTGCACAACCACCGGGTAAAGCAACTCTTGCTTTACCATTTCGAGCTAATAAGGAACCCATGACTAAGACAGAAGCGCGCATCTTTCGAACGTATTCAAAAGGTGCTTCAGTTAATAACTCTTTCGTTGAATCAACAGTGATCTGACCATTCTCAAATGTAACATTTGCATTTAATTGTCGTAACACTTCATTGATTGTATAAACATCCGAAAGAGCAGGTACATCAGTGATTACACTTATACCTTCACTAGCTAAGATGGATGCAGCGATAACAGGTAGAACGGCGTTTTTTGCTCCTTCAACTTTGACAGAGCCGTTCAATTGCTTCCCGCCGCGGACGATGATTTTTTCCAAGGTATTCCCCTCCGCGTCCAATTTCTCTATATTAATATTCAGACGTAATGATTGGTGTTCCTATCACTACTGTAGTTTTACCGCCCAATCCTATATTTCTTAAAGCTAATTGTACATTCATCTTCCCGTTAATCGTAGGAAGATATTTCACCCACTGTTTAGTATATGCAGTAATTGAGACAAATGTCTCCTCGTTTACTAACTCGACAATTTGTGCATCAAATTCGTTTAATAGCCCTTCAGCCTTATCATATAAAACCTCTTCAATATTATCATTGAAATTCCCTTTAACACAAGAGAAATTTGTGGAATCTCCAAGAAGTATGTCAGTTTTTATATGATTAAATATAGGTAAAAAGGCCTTATAGTCCTCTTCAGACCAACCGGTTCCTGTTGCTTCATAAATAAGGTACGTATATGGGGTATTACTTTTAAAGGTAGTAGCTAAAGTTATTTTTTCTTTTATAGAATTATTATAATTCCTAACCCCTACAGCCTTGAATTGGTTACCCTCTTTTGTTGCACTCCAGCTAAACTGTTTCGTTAAAATAGTTAATTCTTCAATCTTTACGTCAAATTCCTTCTCGTTTTGAATAGAATCTAAACTTCCTTTTGTGTAGAGAGACCATTCTTGGATATTGATTTCTTCCTGTTCAAACACCTCAATGATATCAAGGATTTCAGCATTCTCCCCACTTGCTTCAATTGTCTTGTACCCAATCAATACACCTATCAAAACCATAATGAATAAAAAACTTACTATATCTTTTTTCAACACCGTTCACTTCCTCTCCATACAATCATTCTTGCCAGATTAGAGGTGAACATACTTGGAAAAAGTCGTCATGAACCGACAATGTCCACATACAACATTTCAATTTTATGAATTAGGTGTTTACTTAATGCTTTTCTACCTAATAAAAATTGAAAAAGCCATGCTACAAGAGCATGACTTTAGAAAATTAGTGGAAGCTGCTGGGACCATAGTAAATAGTCCAAGAAGAAATTACTTACTGTTGTGCCTATTGCAATAGTGACTACTAGCAGAAGGATTCTCGCTTGCCACACATAATTCGGCTTAATTAGTACATCAATTCTAATGGCTTGTAGGGCCCACCATGTGATCGTGATAAATAATAAATGAGAGAGGATACTTAATAGGGCTTGCTGCCCGAAAATTTGCTGAGCCACCATATAACCGCTCCTTATTACCTATTTTTTCGACAAAGTCATTTACATGTAAAAGAGAGGGCCTTTTTAGCCTCCCTTTATTCATTCTTGAAAGAAATCTAGAACAAAATTGGTATTTTGATAAAAAACATCTAGAGCTAGATTTGGGAATATTCCAAGGGATATAGTTCCAACTAAACATAAAATAATCAGCACTATGATACTTATTGGAAGCTTAATTCGTTCCTGATCTTCTGCTGGACGGAAAAAGATTTGTCCGAGTAGTCCGAAATAGTAAATATAGGAAATAACAGTAACCCCTATCATGATGGCTGCAACAACATAATGCTCCATAAACAAGGCACCTAAGAAGATATTTAGCTTTGCCATAAATCCAGCCGTACCAGGTATTCCTGCTAGTGAAAGGATAAAAACACCAAGTGAAATGGCTAAAAATGGTGATTTTCGATAAAGCCCTGCAAATTCACCAATATCTTCCTTACCCGTCTTAGTGACAATCAGTTGGAGGATAGCAAATGCTCCAAAGTTCATGAATAAGTAAGCAAGAAGATAGAACCAGATCGAATCTAAAATGAATGGTGATAAGGCCATAAATGCCACTAATACATAGCCAGCATGGGCAATACTAGAATAAGCAAATAATCGTTTTACATTTCTCTGGCGGAGTGCAATGAGGTTACCAACAATCATGGTCACGACTGCTAGGATGGCAATATAATTCCCCATCCCTACAAGCAAGCTCGTTGATCCAGCAGGTGTTTGAGAGAAAATCGTTAAAAAGATTCTTAAAATAATGACAAATCCTGCAGTCTTAGAAACAATGCTTAAAAAAGCAGTAACAGGCATTGGCGCGCCTTCATATACATCAGGAGCCCACATGTGAAAGGGAGCTGATGCTATTTTAAAGGCTAATCCCACAAAGATCATGAAAAAAGCAATAACGGTTAGAAATTGTAGTTCGGGCGAGAACAATCCTTTCAGTTGAGTACTTATGACAATTAAGTTCGTGGAGCCTGCTAGTCCGTAAAGATAGCTCATTCCAAACAAGGTAATAGCAGTAGAAATTCCACCGTTAATTACATATTTCATCGCCGCTTCGTTGGAAGGTATATGTCGTTTTCTTAACCCTGCTAAAATATATGAGGATATAGATAATAACTCTAATCCTACAAAAAGGGTAATCAAATCGCCACTTGATGCCATTATCATAGCTCCAAGTAAAGCTGTTAAAAATAAGTAATAAAATTCACCTTTATACTCGAGTTTCTCTTTTGGCTCGTAGTCTGCTGCCATAAGCATGACAAAACCTGCACCAAGTAATAAGAGAATCTTAAATACCTTTGAAAAAGAGTCGAGTCGGTACGTATTTTCTAAAATTTGAACAGCCGGCTGGTCGAGCTGCGTAAACAGCATTCCTAGGGCTACAATAATTCCTGCCAAACCAAGATACGCAAACTGTCTCCGATCAACACTTGGCTTCACAAACAGGTCCAGTAAGGAGAGAAGGGTGGCTACACCTAGGATGATGAACTCAGGTGCCATCGCTCCCCATTCAAAGCTCAATAATGTGTTTACATCCATTCTTCTAACCCCCTATTCCTAGCATGATGGTTTCAACTGTTGATTGTAGTGGTCCTGACAGTACATTTGGGTAAACACCGATTAAGATGATTAAACCTAGTAACACAATTACTGGAACCCATTCTACTTTCTTTAAATCATTCACTTCTTTTATGTCTTCCTTTAACGAACCAAAGGTCATATTTAACACGGCACGAAGTAAGTATACGGCTGTCATGATGATACCAATTGCTCCAATTGCAGCAATCACAGGCATTTCTTTAAATAATCCTAAGAATGCCATAAATTCACTAACAAAACCCGACATACCAGGTAAGCCTAACGATGCCATCGAACCAGCTAATAAAAAGCCTGCTGTTATTGGCATAACTTTTGCAAGTCCTCCTAAGCGAGCAAGACTCGTTGTTTCAAAACGTTCATAGAGAATTCCCACTAAAAAGAACAGTAGGGCAGAAATCAATCCATGGGACACGACTTGGAAAATGGCTCCTTGAATTCCAGCCTCATTTAAAGCTGCCAGACCGATTAGAATAATTCCCATGTGCGAAATACTAGAATAGGCCAAGACCATTTTAAAGTCATCCTGGATAAATGCTAGGAAGGCACCATATAGGAGATTGACAACTCCTAGCACTGCCAAAACAACCGAAAATGCGACAAATTCCTCGGGAAATAATCCAGCACCAAAGCGAATTAAACCAAAGGCACCTATTTTCAATAAGATCCCGGAGTGAAGCATAACAATTGATGGTGGAGCCTGTACATGAACACGAAGCATCCAGCTGTGCAAAGGGAAAATGGGTAGCTTAACACCAAACGCAATTAATAACCCTAAAAACAAGCCCCATCGAAGCTCACTAGAAAACGGTTTAATAATCTGTTCTGTGTCATACGTTCCATTTAAGATTTCACCTAACAACGCAATATTAGACGTACCTGTTCTTGCAAATAAAATGATAATAACAATTAAGAGGATAGCAGATCCTATTCCGTTATAAATTAAATAACTATAGGCCGCTTTTTCTTTATCAAAGTAACCCCATTTCCCAATAAGGAAGAACATAGGTATCAAAGTGAGTTCAAAGAATAGGAAGAACAGTATTAGGTTTTCAGCTGCAAATACTCCAAGCATTCCAATTTCAAGCAATAGGAATAGCATAAAATAGCCTTTCCATTCCTTTTTAATATTGATAGAAGCTATTGAAGCAAGTGTTGCTACGATCGTTGTTAATAGTAATAGGGCTAAAGAGAACCCATCCACTCCTAATTCATAATCAATAGCAAATAACCGGCCTTTATAAAGTTCAAAATTCCCTATTTGGATCCATTCATATACTTCTCCAAACGTTGATAGGGCTTTTCCAGAAAGGTATTGAACATAAATAATTCCTGCAACAAGCAGCGGAAGCAGTGTGCTCAAAAAACCTACTAACTTTATGGTTTTCTCCTGTGCTTTTGGCATGAATCCTAAAATCAATATACCAACCAGTGGGGAGAAAATTAAGAATGATAAAAGAATAGACTGATTCATCCTAAATACCCCCTCAGTACATAAATCAATAGGAGCAAGGCTAAACCAACAAACGCAACTGAACCATAGGTTTGCACTTGGCCATTGTGTGCGGCTGCACCAATACGGCTTGCACGGTTCACAAGGGCTTTGACTCCGTTAATAATACCTTCGATGATAAAAATTTCAATATATTTTAAGAATAAACTAAATGTCTTGGTCGCAAAAACCACTGTGAGTTGATAGAACTCGTCCACAAAGTATTTATTAGACAGAATTCCATAACCTGCAGGGAATCGACTACTCAACCAATCACGAGGAATCGTTTTATTTCCATAAATCATATAGGCTAATAAAATTCCACCAAGTGAAACGATAGTGGCAATTGCCATGATCCAAAGTGGACCCTCAGTATGAGCATAGCCAAGGGTTTCTGTTCCTTCTGTCAACCAGTCTCCTAAGAATGTCCCAAACCAAGGTGTATTCACATACCCAGAAACAACAGCCAGCACACCTAGTACGATCATAGGAATGGTCATAACGGATGGGGATTCATGGATTTGTTTCTGATTGCCGCGATTCTCCCCAGTAAACACCATGAAAAACAAGCGGAACATATAAAACGCTGTAAAGAATGCTGCTAGAACAGCTAGCCAAAACAAACCATAATTTCCTTTTGACCAAGCAGCTAGTAGTATTTCATCTTTACTGAAAAATCCTGAAAACAGTGGAACACCACTTATTGCTAGTGTTCCAATTAAGAACAGTGGTGCCGTTACACGAAGCTTTTTCCAAAGTCCGCCCATTTCCTCTATATTTTGAGTATGAACAGCATGAATGACACTACCAGCAGCTAAGAATAGTAGGGCTTTGAAAAATGCATGTGTCATTAAGTGGAAAACACCTGCCACATAGCCAGCAGATCCTAAAGCAAGCATCATGTAACCTAATTGACTGACCGTCGAATAGGCAAGTACACGTTTAATATCTTTTTGCACAAGACCAATCGATGCAGCGAAGATAGCTGTTATTCCACCAATAACCGCAACCGTATAGAGTGCTGTTTCACTTGCAGCAAAAAGCGGGAATAAAGCAGCTACAAGGTATACACCTGCCGCTACCATTGTTGCAGCATGGATTAAGGCAGAAACTGGCGTTGGCCCTTCCATGGCGTCAGGCAACCATGTGTGAAGTGGAAACTGTCCTGATTTCCCCATCGCTCCAATGAAGATGAGGATAGCTATAAGTGTAATCATTCCATTTGAAATGGCTCCAGCCTCAACGCTTGAAAAAATTTCATCATATTCAAAGCTACCTACTTGCCAAAACAGTAAGATGATCCCGATCAGTAAACCAACGTCACCAATACGTGTCATAATAAATGCCTTTTTGGCTGCAGCTTTTGCCTCACCTTTGAAGAAATAGAAACCAATTAGGAGGAATGAACCTAGCCCAACGAGTTCCCAAAACATATAAGTTTGCAGTAGGTTCGGTGATAGAACCAATCCTAGCATTGCAAAAGTAAAGAAACCTAAATACGCGTAATATATATGAAAACGTTCATCTTCATGCATATACCCTTTTGAATACATATGTACTAAGAAGCTCACAAGTGAAACAATGACGAGCATCAATGCGTTCAGTTGGTTAACTTCAAACCCAGCTGTTAACTGAATTTCTCCAATGGAAAGCCATGTGAATTCCGTTTTTACATTTGGTGCAGATAGACGATTGATTAGCACCAAGACGGAATATAGGAGGGAGAAAAACGTGAACACGATGCCTACGTATGCACTTGCTTCTTTCATCCGTTTGCCGAATATAAGTAGGATTAAAAAGGAGGCAAGCGGAAAAAGTGGTATTAGCCAAGCATTTTCCATCATTTGTTTATCAATCCCCTTTATTACTGATTTGCCTTTATAACCAGTATTTATTGCTATATTCAAGACAACTACTTTCAATTTTCGCTTGTCCCGATTTATTTCAAAAAGATACCACTATTCTCGGGTTATCTTTTGAGTGTATCCATCTCATCGACGTTCACAGTCGATTTATTGCGATAAAGTGCAATTAGAATAGCTAACCCAACGGCTGCTTCTGCTGCTGCAATCGAAATCGAGAAGAGTGTAAAAATTTGGCCAGTAATCCCTGGGGTTACTCCAAATTTACTAAACGCAACTAAATTTATATTGGATGCATTCAGCATGAGCTCAATTGAAATTAATACAATAACCGCATTTCGTTTCGTTAGAGCTCCGTATAGTCCAATACAAAATAATATTAATGCCAGTACGAGGTAGGCGGATAACGGAACGGAACTCATTCGTCATTCGCCTCCTTTTGATCATCTTTTTTTGCTAATACTATAGCACCAATCAAAGCTACTAGAAGCAAAACTGAAGTTAATTCAAACGGAATAATGTACTTCGAGTATAAAGTTATCCCGATTTGTTTCGTGTTTTCTACATGTAGGTCTGTTGGTTGGTCGCTTAGCTGTAGGTCGTATATCCCAAAATAAACAGTGATTGCAAAAGCAGCAATCCCCCCCATAATGAGGATCTTTTTCCCAAGGCTAGACCTAGCCTCACTCGTATCATTGTGTCTCGTTAACATGATACCAAACAACATAATAATGGTTATAGCACCTGAATAGATTAAAATTTGTACGGCTGCCACAAATTCTGCAGACAGCAGTACGTAAATACCTGCAATGCTTATAAAAGAGAATACAAGGGCTAGGACCATGTGGACGACATTCGAAAGGTTGATCATGAGAACACCACCTGCAATAGCCACTAATGCTAACACTAAAAATGCAATAAATTCGCCACTCACGCTTTATTCTCCCTTCTCACATTCGTATCATTTTCGTCTAGCCATTCAAGATTTTTGAAAAGATCATCCCGACTGTATGACGCAAGCTCAAAATTATTGGTCATCACAATAGCTTCTGTAGGACAAACCTCCGTGCATAAGTCACATAGTATACAAATTTCAAAGTTGATATCATATGTATCTATGATTTTCCCTTTTTTAGTTGGATCCGGATGCTTTTTCCCAGTCAACTGAATACAGTCTGTTGGACAAATATTGGCACATTGATTACAGACGATACACTTTTCTGGATAAAACTTTTGAATGCCTCGATATCGGTCTGGTAATGGTAGAGGCTCATTCGGGTAATCATAGGTTACTTTTTTCTTTGATAAGTTTTGAAGGGTATATTTCAAACCTTTCGCTAAGCCTAGCATCTTTCACACCCCTTTTCTAAAAACAATCCGTTTCTCTTAAAAGAAAAATTCTTTTAGTAATGCTGCGATGAAAATATTTAAAATGGCAACTGGTAATAATACTTTCCATCCAAACTCCATTAAATGATCGGCACGTAAACGCGGAAAGCTTACACGGATCCAAATTAAAACGAAAACAACCATAGAGAATTTTATGGCAAACCACACTGCACCTGGAATAAAGCTTAAGAACTCAAATGGTGCCAACCATCCACCTAGAAATAGAACAGTAGTTAATGCAGCCATTGCAAAGAAATAAACATATTCAGCTAGCATGAAAAATGCCCAGCGGAAGCCCGAATATTCAACATGGAATCCAGCAACTAATTCTGACTCCGCTTCAGGTAAGTCAAAAGGAGTTCGATTTAATTCTGCAACTGAAGCAATGAAGAAGATTAAAAATGCCACTGGTTGAAGGAGGATAAACCAAGCTGTCTCTGCTTGAGCTGCAACAATATCATTTAAATTTAAGCTTCCTGATAATAAAATAACTCCAATCACTGACATAACCAGTGGGATTTCATACGAGATCATTTGAGCTGCCGCACGCATACCACCCATTAGAGCATACTTATTGTTGGATGCCCAACCGCCTGTAACAACACCAATCGTCGTAATACCAGATATCGCAATATAATAAAGGAGCCCAACACCAATATCTGCAAATTGAAAAGCATCTGTAAATGGAATGGTTGCCAGCACCATAAATGCAGGTGTAAACGCAAGCACTGGAGCCAAAATAAACAAGGGCTTATCTGCTAATTTAGGAATGGTATCCTCTTTTAGTAAAAGCTTTAAAACATCTGCTACCGTTTGTAGTAATCCCCATCTTCCTCCGACTTGGTTGGGTCCAATACGCCCTTGCATAAAGCCCATTACTTTACGCTCTGCAAGGATACCGTATGTAACAAAGCCAAGAACGACCATAAGGAAGGCCGTGGCTAAACCAAAAAAGATGAGAAAATTACTTATACCTGGAGTAGATTGTAAAAGACCTTCAATCATTAGCCATCAACCTCCCCTAGTACGATATCAATTCCACCAAGTATAGCAATCAAGTTTGCCATATTTTCTCCTTCAAGAAGCTTTGGTAGAATTTGAAGGTTATAGAAGGAAGGACGTCTGAATTTTAACCGGTACGGCTCTTTCTTACCGTCACTGGCAATATAGCAACCGATTTCCCCACGAGGTGATTCGATGCGAACAAAGGCTTCCCCTTGTGGAACTTTTATAATCTTAGGCACCTTTGCCATGATTTCACCAACTGCTGGGAATTGTTCAACAGCTTGTTCAATGATTTTCAGAGACTCTTCAATCTCTTCCATTCGGCAATGGTAACGTGACCAGCAGTCACCTTCTTCTCTTACTGGAACATCAAAGTCAAAGCGGTCGTAAATGGAGTAGGGTTCGTCTTTACGTAGATCCCATTTCACGCCTGTACACCTTAGGTTAGCCCCACTTAACGAGTAGGAAAGGGCTTCTTGCTTTGTATACTTTCCAACACCTTTAACACGTGTCATATAGATTTCATTTCCCGTGACAAGATCATGATAGCCAGCAAGCTGTTTTCTCATGTAAGGAACAAAATCCCCAACCTTTTCGATCCAACCATCTGGTGCATCCCACTTTACTCCACCCACACGCATGTAGTTGAATGTGAGACGTGCTCCAGACAATTCATTTAATAGGTTAATAATCATTTCACGTTCTCTAAAAGCATAAAGAAACGGGCTTACTGCTCCAATATCTAATAGGTATGTTCCATACCATACTAAATGGCTCGCAACTCGTCCCAATTCCATCGCAAGAACACGTAAATATTCCGCTCTATCTGGAATTTTAAGGTCCATCATCGTTTCCACTGCATGACATAGAACATAGTTGTTGGTCATCGCAGATAAGTAATCCATGCGATCTGTATAAGGAATTATTTGAGTATATTGTAGATCTTCAGCTAGCTTCTCTGTTCCTCGGTGTAAGTAACCAATAACAGGAGTCGCTTCCTTAATGGTTTCACCATCAATTTTTAGTACAATCCGGAAAACACCATGTGTACTAGGATGCTGTGGACCTACGTTTAGTAGCATTTCTTCTGTGCGAATCAACGACTACACCTCCACATCGTATGGTTCATAGTCTTTTCGTAATGGGTAACCAACCCAATCATCTGTAAGCATAATTCGAGTTAGATTTGGATGACCTGTGAACTTAATTCCAAGGAGGTCATAGGCTTCTCTTTCTGGCCAATTTGCTCCATTCCACAGTAAAGAAAGTGAGTCTATCACTGGCTCATCTCTGTCAATCTTAACTTTTAATGCAACAGATTGATGATTTTTATACGAATATAAGTGTACATATACTTCCATATGTTTGACAAAATCAGTTCCATGTAGTTCAGATAAGTATTCAAATCTTAATTGTTCATTATATTTTAGGAACTCAGCAACCTTGTGAAAGTTTTCTCTTTTAGCTACCAAAGTTGGAACATCCTTTGATAGACGATTAATATAGGAGTCTTCTAGAACATCTCCAAGATGCTCTTGTATGACCTTAACATACTTATCTAAAGTCGGTTGATTAGGTGACGGCTTTTGCTCTTCCATTGGCTCGACTGAACTAGAGCCAGCTTTTGCTCTAGCCGCGACCGCGGCTGCGGCTTTTGCCTTAGCAGCAGCAATTGCCTTTGCCTTTTCATCATCACCATCTGGGGAGGTTCCATCCGTTTTTGCAAGAGCTCCTGCTTTTACTTTGGCGGCCGCGGCAGCTTTTGCTTTAGCAACGGCTATTGCTTTGGCTTTTGCCTTTGCTTCATCGTCTAGATTGTCTCCATCTGTTGAATCAGTTGTTTCTGACTGCTTGGCAAGTGCGGCAATCTTCGCTTTGGCCGCGGCTGCTGCATTCGCTTTGGCAACGGCTATTGCTTTCTGCTTGGCGAGGTCATCACCTTGGGCACTAGGGTCAGATGACTCCGTTTCTGCTGCTTGTTTATCTGCTAAACGCTTCTGGGCAGCCTCTTTTGCTTTTTGAGCTGCTTCTTTCTTAAGTTCTTCTTTTGTCTTTTCTGTGGCAGGCTCTTCAGTTGCTGTTTTTGCTGCTTCTGCTTGTTTATCTGCTAAACGCTTCTGGGCAGCCTCTTTTGCCTTCTGCGCTGCTTCTTTTTTAAGTTCTTCTTTTGTCTTTTCTATGGTAGAAGTAGGAGGCTCTGAATCTGCTACTTCTATCGTGCTTACTTGTTGAGCTTTTCTCTCAGCTAAACGGAGGAGTGCTTCTTCTTTTGCTTTTTGTGCAGCTTCTCGTTTCACCTGATCTAGGCTCTTTTCATCACTCATCGACTAGTCACCTGCTTTCCAGTCTTTGCTTCGTACTTAATCTTTTCTCTTAATTTATTAATCCCGTATATTAATGCCGCTGGGTTGGGTGGGCAACCAGGGATATAAACATCAACAGGTACGATTTGGTCCACACCTTTTACTACAGCATATGATTTTACATAGGGTCCACCTGCTGTCGCACAGGAACCCATTGCAATCACGTATTTCGGTTCTGGCATTTGATCATAAAGACGCTTTAAAACAGGTGCCATTTTTTTCGTGACTGTACCTGATACAATCATAACGTCCGATTGACGAGGAGACGTACGGAAAAAAGACCCAAAGCGGTCAAGGTCATAGTGAGAAGATCCCACACCCATCATTTCAATCGCACAGCAAGCTAAGCCAAAGGTTAATGGCCATAGTGAATTACTTCTGGCCCAGGCCTTTAGCTGTTCTAATGTTGCGAGGAACACATTACGCTGCAATTCTTCCATTTCTTCAGGTGTTATATTTTCAAGTTTTAAATCCATTTGAGTACACCCTTCTTCCATGCATAAATTAGTCCAATAAATAACATAAGTACAAATATAAGCATTTCAATAAGTGCAAAAATACCTAATTCTTCATATGCAACAGCCCATGGATAAAGGAAAACAGTTTCTACGTCAAAAATGACAAACATTAACGCGAATATGTAATATCTAACGTTAAATTGAACTCTAGCATCATGATAAGGTTCAATACCACTTTCATAGGTTGTTTGTTTCGCCTCAGTCGGTTTATGAGGTCGTAAAAAACGACCAGCAGTCAGTGCTACAACTGGTAGGATGATCCCTAAAGATAGAAAAATAAATACGATTACGTAGTTATTCTGGTATAGATTTAAAAGCTCCATATAATCAACTCCTATTCGCAACCAATCTTATTAATCATTTTTTTATAATCATTTCATTGTAACCGTAAACATTATATCATTTACGGATATTTGTGTCGATAAAGCTTGTTCATCATTTCCTAATGTCAGAGGATTTCTTTTCAAAGAGGTAAGGTTAAACGTTCCCACACCCAACATCCACTACATGTGTGGGTATGATCGAAGCTTATTTAAGGAACAGTGCCTCGGTACAAGGTCATATCCAAGAAGAATCAATCATTATCCAAAGGAAAAATAAGATAATGCCATATAAAGGACTACATCAATACAAAAAAGGGAGAATCCCATTAGATTTAACTACTTTCTGACTTTGTGAGTAGCTGTCAGTGAGTTAAATTTCCACATATAATCCGAAACATCGATTATATAAGCCAAATTAAGGATATATAAGCCGTCCTTCACTTTTATGATCCGAAACATTTGACTTATAAGCCATAACTGTCCATTTATTGTCCGTTAAACATATTTCTCCAAATAACCCAAACTTTAATTTAGAAGTTTTCAATCAAAAAAGCCCTAGGATGCTAATGCAACCTAAGGCTTTTTATCAATTATATACGTCCCGTTACTTTTAAACGATTTATTGCACGTTGTAGAGCAAGTTCTGCACGTTGCAGGTCGGTATCAGTATCTTTTGCTTGTAAGCGAAGTTCGGCACGTTCTTTGGCTGCTTGTGCACGGTCAACATCAATGTCGGCACCGAGTTCAGCAGATTGCGCAAGAACCGTTACTTTATCTGGACGAACTTCTAAAAATCCTCCAGTAACTGCAACGAGTTCCGTGTTGCCCCCAGTTTTTAAGCGAACTGTACCAATTGCAAGTGGTGCCACCATAGGGATGTGTCCTGGTAAAATACCAAGTTCTCCACTTTGTGCTTTCGTGCTTACCATTTCTACATCTGATTCATAGACGGGGCCATCAGGAGTCACTACACTGACTTGGATTGTCTTCATATTATAAACCTCCTATGTCCCAAGTATTATACTTCTACACCCATTGATTTCGCTTTTTCGATAACCTCTTCGATTCTACCAACTAAGCGGAATGCATCTTCAGGAAGGTGATCGTACTTACCATCTAGAATCTCTCTAAATCCTTTTACTGTTTCTTTTACAGGTACATAAGAACCTTGTTGTCCTGTAAATTGCTCAGCAACGTGGAAGTTTTGAGATAAGTAGAACTGAATACGACGAGCACGGTGAACGACTAGTTTGTCATCATCTGAAAGCTCATCCATACCTAAGATTGCAATAATATCTTGAAGTTCTTTATATCTTTGTAAAGTTGATTGTACTTGACGAGCCACATTGTAGTGTTCTTCTCCAACAATTTCAGGAGATAGTGCACGTGAAGTAGAAGCAAGTGGATCTACCGCAGGGTAAATACCCATTTCAGAAAGCTTACGCTCAAGGTTCGTTGTTGCATCTAAGTGAGCGAAAGTTGTTGCTGGTGCTGGATCCGTATAGTCATCCGCAGGAACATAAATCGCTTGAATAGAAGTAATTGATCCTTTGTTTGTTGACGTAATACGTTCTTGTAATTGACCCATTTCAGAAGCAAGTGTAGGCTGGTAACCTACGGCTGAAGGCATACGTCCTAAAAGGGCAGAAACCTCAGATCCTGCTTGTGTAAAGCGGAAAATGTTATCGATGAAGAATAGTACGTCTTGACCTTGGTCATCACGGAAATATTCTGCCATTGTCAAACCTGTTAAAGCTACACGCATACGTGCTCCAGGTGGCTCGTTCATTTGTCCGAATACCATCGCTGTTTTCTTAATAACTCCTGATTCACTCATCTCGTGGTAAAGGTCATTTCCTTCACGAGTACGCTCTCCTACACCAGCAAATACCGAAATACCACCGTGTTCTTGAGCAATGTTGTTGATTAATTCCTGAATTAATACCGTTTTACCAACACCGGCACCACCGAAAAGACCAATCTTACCACCCTTAATATAAGGAGCAAGTAAGTCAACTACTTT
This sequence comes from Bacillus sp. DJP31, assembly GCF_049310945.1. Classification (NCBI taxonomy): domain Bacteria; kingdom Bacillati; phylum Bacillota; class Bacilli; order Caryophanales; family Bacillaceae; genus Bacillus; species Bacillus sp. DJP31. Next base: position 137,330 of record NZ_JBMERO010000005.1, read on the forward strand.
AATACCTGTTTCAAGAATTTCTACCTCTGTTGATAATTCTTCAAATGTAGGAGCTAGTCTGTGAATTGCGTCACGACGAACACCTGCAGGAAGAGCTTCATCAAGGTCAATATTTTCACCTAAAACGTTGAATACGCGCCCTAGAGTAATATCACCAACAGGTACAGAAATAGGTGATCCAGTATCAGTAACTTCTAATCCACGAACAACTCCGTCAGTTGAAGCCATTGCAATTGTACGAACAGTGTCGTCACCTAAGTGAAGAGCAACTTCAAGTGTTAACTTGATGCTAACTGCATTTTCTCCAGTTGCTGTATGGTTAATTGTAAGGGCATTATAAATTTCAGGAAGATGTCCAGATTCAAACTGTACGTCTACAACAGGACCCATAACTTGGGTAATACGTCCTTTTGTCATCGATTTCCCTCCTAACTTACTATTAGAACATTTTTTTGTATTTGACTATTTATTCGGATTTGGCTAGCTTTGGCACCCAGCCCGCCTGAGGTCAAATAACCTCAATCGGATAAAAGGGAAGTTCACCCTTTTCCCCACTTCAGAACATTTGCTATGCCAGAGGGAAAGACGGGCACTTCAGCTTTTCATTACTGCTGTTGTGCAGCTGCTCCACCAACGATTTCAGAAATCTCTTGAGTAATCGCTGCTTGACGCGCTCGGTTATATTTTAAGGTAAGGTTATTGATTAACTCCTTAGCATTATCAGTTGCACTCTTCATGGCAGTCATACGCGCTGCATGTTCACTTGCTTTCCCATCTAATAGAGCTCCGTATATTAAGGTTTCAGCATACTGTGGAAGTAAAACTTCTAGAATATCTTCTTGTGATGGTTCAAATTCATAGGAAGTTAACTTTGTAGAAGTAGCGATATCCGTTAATGGAAGTAGCTTTTTCTCGGTTACTACATGCTCAATGGCACTTACAAAGTGGTTATAGTAAAGGTATAATTCATCAAACGTTCCATCTTCGAATAGGCTAACTGATTTACTAGCAATATCCTTAATAGTTGCGAATGTTGGTAAATCACCTAATCCAGTGATTTCTGAAACTACCGGTACCCCACGCTTTTTAAAGAAGTTTAAACCGATTTTACCAATCACTACGACAGCAAACTCGTCATTGCTTTTGTGACGTTCTTTCATCGCCTGAAAAGCAGTACGTAAAATATTACTGTTGTATGCTCCAGCTAAACCACGGTCTGATGTGATAACGATATAAGCAGTTTTCTTTACTACCCGCGTTTGCATCATTGGGTGTGTAACACCGGTAGATCCTAGAGCAATGTTTGCAACCACTTCTTGAATTTTTTCCATATAAGGAACGAAAGCTTTTGCATTGTTTTCGGCACGATTTAATTTCGCTGCTGATACCATTTGCATTGCTTTTGTAATTTGACTTGTCTTTTTTGTAGAAGTAATTCTGGATTTTATATCACGTAAGGATGCCAAAGGTTTTCACCACCTTTTTTAAAATACCTAAAAGCATGTTTGTTTATGTTTTCACATGGCTTCTGTAAGTAGCTAAGTAACATAGAAATGCTACTTAGCTGAATCTATTACTCAGAAACAACGAAAGTATTTTTGAAGTTGTTTATCGCATTCGTAAAATCCTCATCGCTTGGTAGATCTTTCGTAGCTACGATGTGGTCAAGAAGCGCTTTGCTGTTATGATCTAACCATATTGAATACTCATCTTCAAAACGAGTGATGTCTGATACAGGGATATCATCTAAGAATCCACGAGTTAATGCATAAAGGATGGCAACCTGCTTTTCAACCTTTACCGGTTTGTTTAAACCTTGCTTAAGTACTTCTACAGTACGAGCTCCACGATTAAGTTTTGCTTGTGTTGCTTTATCAAGGTCAGATCCAAACTGAGCAAACGCTTCTAGTTCACGGTATGCAGCAAGGTCTAAACGTAATGTTCCAGATACCTTCTTCATCGCTTTAATTTGTGCAGATCCACCTACACGAGATACAGATAATCCTGCATTGATCGCTGGACGTACTCCCGAGAAAAATAGATCAGATTGTAAGAAAATCTGTCCATCCGTAATTGAGATTACGTTTGTAGGAATGTAAGCAGAGATATCTCCAGCTTGCGTTTCAACAAATGGAAGTGCAGTTATAGAACCTGATCCTTTTGCATCAGAAAGCTTAGCAGCACGCTCTAGTAAACGTGAATGTAAGTAAAATACATCCCCTGGATATGCTTCACGACCCGGAGGACGCTTTAATAGTAATGAAAGCTCACGGTATGCAGCAGCTTGCTTTGAAAGATCATCATATACGATAAGAACATGCTTACCATTATGCATGAATTCTTCTGCCATTGTTACACCCGCAAGTGGAGCTAAGTATTGTAATGGAGCTGGCTGAGATGCAGACGCAGTCACAACGATAGAATAATCTAATGCGCCATTCTTACGTAATGTTTCAACAACTCCACGAACTGTTGATTCTTTTTGACCGATCGCTACATAAATACAAATCATGTTTTGATCTTTTTGGTTTAGAATAGTATCAATAGCTACCGCAGTTTTACCTGTTTGACGGTCACCGATTACTAATTCACGTTGTCCACGGCCAACCGGGATTAGAGCATCAATTGCCTTAATACCTGTTTGTAATGGTTCGTGTACTGATTTACGATCCATAACTCCTGGAGCTGGACTTTCAATCGGACGAGTTTTTGAAGTCTCAATTGGACCTCTTCCATCTACTGGTTGTCCAAGAGGGTTAACGACGCGACCAACAAGTGCATCCCCAACTGGTACTTCCATGATACGGCCTGTACGACGTACTTCGTCACCTTCGCGGATTTTCTTGTATGGACCTAAGATAACAATACCTACATTATTGTCTTCAAGGTTTTGCGCCATTCCCATGACACCATTTGAAAATTCTACAAGTTCTCCAGCCATGACATTGTCGAGGCCATGAGCACGAGCGATACCGTCACCAACTTGGATAACTGTACCTACATCATTCACTTCAATTTCAGACTGATAGTTTTCAATTTGCTTTTTTATCAGCGCACTGATTTCTTCTGCTTTGATGCCCATGAAATTCACCCCTATCTACGTTCTATTAGTCAATAATTCACGTTCAATACGTGCTAATTTTCCACTTACACTTCCGTCATAAATACGGTTGCCTATACGGAGCTTCACTCCGCCAATTAAGCTTTTATCAACGATGTTTTGAATACGAAGAGTTGATTTGCCTACCTTTTTTGCAAAAGCTTGAGATAGTGCATTTTTCTCGTCTATTGTTAATTCTCTTACCGAGTAAACCGTTGCCTCCGCAATTCCTCTTGCGTCATTTGCAGCTTCTGTGAAGAAATCTACAATGCTTATGATAATTGCATGGCGGTTACGGTCGGTTAAAATCAGTAATGTATTTATAACAGGTGAAGAAAGGTTAGAAAAACTTTCCTTCACGATCAATTTCTTTTTATCTTTTGTAACCTTAGGATTGTTAAAAAGAGTGATTAGTTGCTTATTCTCAATAAAAACTGTTTTAACAACAAGAAGTTCTTGTTCGACTTGATCCAAAATGTTCTGCTCTTTAGCAACTTGAAAAAGTGCGATTGCATAACGTTTAGCTATTGTTCCATTACTCATCGCGCTTCTCCTAGACCTTGAGTGTACTCACTAATTAGTTTTTGTTGATCTTGCTCATTCAGTTCTTTTTCAATTACCTTAGAAGCAATAAGTACAGATAATGAAGCTACCTGCTCGCGCAGTGCAGAAACTGCTTGGTCTTTTTCTTGTTGAATCTCTTTTATTGCAGAGTCTTTAATGCGAGTTGCCTCAGTGCGAGATTCTTGAATAATGGAATTTCTTTGCTCTTCACCAAGCTTCTTTGCATTTTCAATTAATCCTTGTGCTTCTATGCGTGATTGCTTTAATAACTCTCGTTGTTCTTCAACTAACTTTTTAGCTTCTGAATTACTTACTTCAGCTGATTTTATTTCATTAGCAATCCGGACTTCACGTTCCTTCATAATGCCCATCAAAGGATTAAATGCGAAATAACGTAAAAGTGCTAATAGTACTAAGAATACAAATAGCTGAAATAGGATATCGCCCGTGTTTAACCTAAACGTACCAGCTTCTGCAGCTAAAATAAATAGATCGGGATTGAATGGCATATTGCTCACTCCTTTCAAAAAGTTCGGTGTTTTTCGACTTTTATCTATCGATTATGTCAAGAATATTCACTATTTTTACATAAAGGAATGGCGAAGATTCTCTAGTAGAGACGACTTCGCCACTATTGAACATTATTTTACAAAGCTTAGTTTTGACCCATTACCATGAACGCTACTACTACTGCGATGATAGGAATCGCCTCTACTAATGCTACCCCGATGAACATTGTAGTTTGAAGTGGAGCACGTAACTCAGGTTGACGAGCGATCCCTTCAACTGTTTTACTTACGATCATCCCGTTACCAAAACCTGCTCCTAATGCTGCTAAACCAATTGCAATTGCTGCTGCTAATGCACCCATTACTAATTCCTCCTTATAATATAAAAAATAAGTTAACTGTTAAAATTTATTTTAATGGTCATGACTAACTTTGTGTGCCATATAAACCATCGTTAACATGGTGAAAATAAATGCTTGTATTGCTCCAATAAATATACTAAATGCTTGCCATATTATCATTGGAATAAAAGCCATGACTGTACCGACTACCCCAGAGAAGAAATCTGTCTCATAGCCTGCTACTGCTAATCCAGCAAGTAATCCTAGTAAAATCTCCCCGGCGAAAATATTTCCATAAAGACGTAGACCTAATGTTAATGTGTTTGAGAATTCTTCAATAATCTTTAAAGGGAATAAAAATGGCATTGGTCTAAAGAATTCTCGACCATATTCCTTTGCCCCTTTAAGCTTTATACCATAAAAATGTGATAATGTAACAACCATTACTGCAAGAGTAAGTGTAATGATCGGATCAGCTGTTGGAGATTTCCACCATAAGGTATGTGTAGTTTTATCTATAATAGCAAACGGCAACCCTATCATGTTTGCAACAAATACATACATGAGGAGTGTCATCCCTAAGGTCAGGAATCTTCCACCTGTTTTCCAATCCATCGTACTATTAATAATGTTTTTGACAAAATCCATGACCCATTCAATGAAGTTTTGTGCTCCAGTCGGATATAAGGATAATGAACGGGTAGCTAAAATAGCTATGATTAACACGATGACAGCAGTAATACTTGTCATCATAATATTGGACCAACTAAATAGTAGTCCAAAGAATTCAACAGTAGGAGTTGAATGACCCAATTTGTGTTCACCTCTTTTCCCTGCTACTTAAAAAGTATTGGATGATAATATCTATCATAATGACAATATAACTTGTCATTAATCCCAGTATTGCTCCGGCAATGTGAATGTATGCTGGAAACCGGAGGGAAATTAAAACAACTAGGGCCCCTGAAGCTAGCCTTGTAAGTGTACCCAGTGATGCTGTACCTTTACCTTCTACTATAGCTTTTCCCAATCGGTCGATTTTCCTTACCATTACCCACAGATTGTAAAGACTCAGAATCGTTCCTAGTAATAATCCTAAAAATATAGTTTGATAAGGGGTAAAACCCCAACCAAGTAAATATAAAGAACACAAATATAGCATGTATTTTCTATATCTAACAAAGATGTCTTTCAAATCAATCATATGTACCTATTCTCCTGAGAAATATTGGCGTATTAATCGCAGCAAAGCATAAACACCTGCTGCAAGGCCTAGCAAGAGACCTATGATTAAAAATAGTGGGAAGGTACCGACCATCTGATCGATCCAGCGTCCAAGAAAAATCCCAACGAGGATTGAACCTACTAGTTGCGAAAGAATGGCAGACATTAAGGCCATTGCATGAAATGGATGCCGGTTTTTTTCGGGCATTTTTTGTGTTCCCCTTCGGCAACGACAAAGTCGTTTTTTCAATCTGAAGATTCAAACAAAACCTTGTTAGAATGCGCATGAAAACCTTATCACTTTTCCCTTTGTAAGCATACAATAGGGCATTGTCAATGTCAACGCATATCAGGTAAAAAGTTCACAAGCTCGCCTTTGATTGTTTTCAAATTGTTCACATTTATTTTTGTAGACATATCACTATATGAATCAGCTATACAGCTACATCCCTCACACTATTTTTTTTCTAAAATTGTAGATTCATTAATAGAAATTGTTACCTCTATCGTGTCCTCTCTCCCTTTATTCTTCGCGAAAACTAAACCTTTATAGACTCCCTTTAAACCAATCTCCTCTTTAGTTAATTGTTTTTTTACGATTCCTCTTGAAACGTCCTTCGCAAAATCTAAATATTTTATAAAGCGAAAAGTGTCTGGGTCATACAAAGCGATTCCAAATTCTTCTGCTCCTCCAGGAAGGTATGCTTCATAGAGATATGTTTCCGGGGAATCACCTTGACCGAACTGGAACCCCATAATTCGTGGATAGTCAGGTTCTTCTATTACAAATATATAAGGGAGATGTATGGGATTTCCCTCTTCATAAATCGTTAACCAATTAGAATGGATTCCTTCTTTTATAATAGAGGGGGTTATATCTAGTGACACGGTAACTTTTTTTTGCTGCTTTGGTGGAATACTTAAAGAGGATGGCAGTTTCCATTGTAGCCCATTCTCTGATTTGGGTAGCTCAAATGAATAGGTTTTCTCCTCGTTCGATTGGTTATCGATTGTAATGGTTACCTTTTTCTCTTTTCGTGTTTCCTCATTATGAAACATACCGAATGAAAAAGAACCTGGATAAACGAGTGTCTCTGCACGCACTGCTTTATCAATTTGTATTCGACCTGCGCCTTGTTCAATAGGAGAGTAGTAACCTTTTTCGTTACTTAGCCGCTTTGCCGTATTCATAAGTGCAGCTTTAATTTGATCAGGGTTCCAGTCTAGATGAGATTGTTTGATGAGAGCTGCTGCCCCAGCAACATGCGGAGCTGCCATACTTGTCCCCTGTAAGGATTCATATCCATTAGGGATCGTACTCTTGATATTCACGCCTGGTGCTACAACATCTGGTTTTATATCCCAAGTGTAGGTTACAGGCCCTCGAGAGCTAAAGTCAGCCATGCTATCTTCTATCTTTTTAAAACTTGTTTGGATGTAATTTGTTTTTAGAAGCGAACTCTTTAAATCATCCCCATCCTCTTTTGAAATAGAAACGACCGGAACCAATGCATCGATTTCCAATGCCCCTGCAAAATTACCTTTTACATTGTTATAGATAATTACACCTATAGCCCCTTTTTCAACAGCATTGGCTACTTTTTCTGTAAAAGGAATGGTTCCTCGCTCAACTAATGCAACATTCCCCTTTACATTTTCGGTAAAATCTTTTAAAAACCCTTTACCTGCGTCAACAAGCTTTTCCTCTCTCGAGAAATCCCATGGCTTCGCTCCTTGCATAGGTGTGAGTTCTATCTCACTCTTATTGCTACCCATTGTAAGAAAAGGTACCATTATAGGAGGTGTAGATGCCCCAACTGAAATAGCCTTTTGGGCAGTGCCTGGTGAACCTACCGTCCACATCTTTGGACCTGAGTTTCCACTAGATGTCACGGCTACTATTCCTTTTTCTACGGCCTTATTTAACGCAATACTTGTTGGCCAGTCTGGACCGTTTACATCATTTCCTAATGATAAGTTGATAATATCTACCTTATCTACTATAGCTTTTTCAATTGCGGCAATAACTTGCTCCGATGTCCCCATCCCACCAGGACCAAGTGCTCGGTACGCAATAATTTCAGACTTCGGCGCAACACCTTGTATCTTCCCATTTGCCGCAATAATACCAGCTACATGCGTGCCGTGCATCGTCGGAAGTCCTTGCTTGGATTTCGTCTCCATCGGATCACGGTCTTGATCAACTAGATCATATCCTCCTTTGAAATTTCGACGTAAGTCAGGATGAGAATAATCAATTCCAGTATCAATAATTCCTACTTTAATTCCTTCACCTGTTAATCTATGATCATGTACATCAAGATAGCTTCTAATCTCTTCTGCACCAATATAAGGCACACTGCGCTCAATGGTTGCTTTATATTGTTGGTTTGGATAAATATTTTCCACGCCAGGCATCTGCCTAATTTGCTCAATATCCTCCTTTGTGCCCGTAAGAGAAAAACCATTAAAAGCTGTCTCAAATTCAGTCTTGAGAGAAACAGAGGATAGGTTCTTAACCTTTCGGAGAACCTCTTCTTTACTTAGTTTATCGGTAGAAACAATAACAGATTGTATTTGATTTTCTTCTATCTCTGGTAATGGAGGATGAAGGGGAAATGTAAACAAATCACTCAATGCATACGTACCAGGCACAGTTAAAAACACTAACATAATCGATAACGAGAACACATTAACAAATCTACTCATCTATCCCACCTCTTACCCTAGCTTGTGCCGCAACAACCAGTTCCATTCCAGAAAATAGAACGTTTTAACGCTTTAAAGGAGTGGGGGCCAGGCCCCCACTCCTTTAAAGCGTTAAATTAATCACCTTATTGAAAAGTATAGTAAATGAGAATGTCTCCTATCTAGAATGCCAAAGAAGAAGGGGAATGTTTCCCCTTCTTCTTTTATGTCATCAATATTATTACCTATTACTTTGTCCCAAATAATCGATCTCCGGCATCACCTAGGCCTGGTACGATGTAGCCGTGGTCGTTGAGCATTTCGTCCATTGCCGCTACATAAATATCAACATCTGGATGCTCTCTTTGAACAAGTTCTACACCTTCTGGAGCTGCGATAATGCACATTAATTTAATGTTTTTCGCTCCACGCTTCTTTAAGGAGCGGATCGCTTCTGCGGCTGAGCCGCCTGTTGCAAGCATCGGATCTAATACGATGAAATCTCTTTCTTCGACATCACTCGGAAGCTTCACATAATACTCAACGGGTTGCAAGGTTTCTGGGTCACGGTATAAGCCTATATGTCCAACCTTTGCAGCTGGAATCAACTTTAGAATCCCGTCCACCATCCCAAGCCCAGCACGAAGAATGGGGATTAAGCCTAGCTTTTTACCCGCTAGCACTTTCGACTTCGCAATGGCGACAGGTGTTTCCACTTCTATTTCTTCAAGCGGAAGATCTCTTGTGATTTCAAAGGCCATCAAGCTTGCTACCTCATCTACTAACTCGCGAAACTCCTTCGTTCCTGTTTTCTTATCACGTATGTATGACAATTTATGTTGAATTAATGGATGGTCAAAAACGTAAAGTTTGCTCATTTTCTACAACTCCCTTTCTACTACACTTCCATAGATTTTACAGAAAAAGCTATCGTACTTCAAGCAAAGCTATTTTTTTATTACAAAAAAAACAGACCCTCATGAGGCCTGCTAATTATTAAGCATATAAAGGATATCTCTTTGTAAGCTCTAACACTCGCTTTGACGCTTCTTCTAATGTAGCATGATCTTCTGGATTACGAAGTGTTAAGGCAATAATAGATGCAATTTCATCCATCTCCGCTAAGCCAAATCCTCTAGTTGTTACTGCCGCAGTCCCAATTCGGATGCCGCTTGTAACGAACGGACTTGCAGGATCAAATGGAATGGTATTTTTATTAACCGTAATCCCAACTTCATCTAACACCTTCTCCGCTACCTTACCTGTAATGTTCAATGAACGAACATCAATTAATAAAAGGTGATTATCTGTTCCATCCGAAACAATACTCAAGCCTTCTTTTTTCAAGGCATCTGCTAGTCTTGCTGCATTGGTAATGATGTTTTCCGCATACGTTTTAAAGCTATCTTGTAGGGCTTCTCCAAATGCCACGGCTTTCGCTGCGATCACATGCATTAATGGTCCACCTTGAATTCCTGGGAAGATAGATTTATCAATTTGTTTAGCAAACTCTTCTCTACATAAAATCATTCCACCACGAGGACCGCGCAATGTTTTATGTGTCGTTGTTGTCACAAAATCGGCATACGGAACTGGACTTGGGTGTAGACCTGCTGCAACCAACCCGGCGATATGGGCCATATCCACCATTAAGTAGGCACCTACTTCATCGGCAATTTCACGGAAACGTTTAAAGTCGATTTCTCTAGGATACGCACTTGCTCCAGCTACAATCATTTTCGGTTTATGTAATCGTGCTTTTTCTAAAACATCCTCATAAATGATACGATGGGACGTTTCATCTACACCGTATTCAACAAAGTTATACTGAATTCCACTGAAGTTTACATGACTACCATGAGTTAAGTGGCCACCGTGAGAAAGATTCATTCCAAGAACTGTATCCCCTAGTTTCAAAACAGTGAAATAGACTGCCATATTGGCTTGTGCACCTGAATGAGGTTGGACATTGGCATGTTCTGCACCAAACAATTCCTTTGCTCTCGCGCGGGCTAGGTTTTCTACAACGTCAACATGCTCACAACCGCCATAATAACGGCGACCCGGGTAACCTTCTGCATACTTATTCGTCAAAACAGAGCCTTGTGCTTCCATAACAGCTTCACTGACAAAATTTTCAGAAGCAATTAACTCGATCTTCTCTTTCTGTCTTTTTCGTTCTGCTTCAATTGCTTCAAATACAAGATTGTCTTGCTGTGATAAATTACCCATCGTCCATCCCCCTTATATTGTATACGCCTTCACTTTTTCATTTTACCATCTTTCACAAGGAGATAATAGACGAATCATTTTCAATTTAAATTAATAAAATGTTCGTGTATGATTAACTAAAATAACCAGCTTTTAAAAGGAGAAAATGTTAATGCCTACCGTAAAGGAATTGAAGAAGGAAGAAGAGTGGATAACTGCTTATCCTGTTATGAATGAACTTCGGACTCATCTTTCAAAAGAAGAGTACTTAGTGCTTCTTGAAAAAATGGTGCCACAAGGCTACCGCATGTTTGCGTTATATGAGGGTGAAGAGATTGTAGCACTAACAGGGATTATTGAATTAGTCAATTTCTATCATATGAAACACATCTATGTATATGACTTAATCACAAAGCAATCAGAACGCTCTAAAAGGTATGGGGAACAATTACTTTCTTATATCCATGACCTAGCCAAAGAACAAGGATGCCATCATGTCGCTTTGTCTTCTGGATTACAACGACTGGATGCTCACCGTTTCTATGAGGAAAAAATGAACTATAATAAAACCTCTTTTTCTTTTCTCAAATCAATAAACTAAAAGAAGCCGAGCCATTCAGATTCGAATCGCTCGGCTTCTATAATGACAACTTTTTCATTCTCTCAGCTTTATAAAGGAAGTATTTCTTCTTTTGACTCTTCAATGGGAGCCTGGCGGAAAGCGAACACATAATATACAACCACGATACCTGCATATAGCAACCAAGGTAGGTTAACATTTATCAGCATTAGTAGGATTGCAACCATCGTTGGTAACGTGATGGCATAAAGACCCATACTATAAAGAGTTCCATATGAGTACGACTTCTTTAAAATACTTGCTGCAATCAGTCCAAGAAGGGCATAGAGGAAGCCCATGACTAACTTGCTAACAAAGAACCAAATGACAATTCCAATTCCATAGAGAACAATGGACCACGATAAAAACGGCAGGAAAGTAAGAAGCATTTCTTTATCCACATAAAAGGACCCAAAATCTGATAGGCTAAATTCAGTTGTTTGAATTCCATCATGTGTCAAAATAGATTCGTTCGTGATTAATGTAACATTTCTATACTCCTCAAGTAATTCTTCGTAATTGTCTCGTGTATAGGTACCCGTATCATCAATGATGACCGGATCTTCCTCTGATTCACCCAAAATGATCGGCTCATCACCTTCGACAGATAGCTCCCCGTTTTCAAAGACGAATCCTGGTAATTCCTCTTTTACATTCTCGATCATAACTGAATATGCAAGGTATGCTTTTACTGATTGGACTGTCCCGTTAAGGACTCCAAGTGTCAATGCAAGTAGGAGTAAATATAAAATGGCTCGACCTATTCCTTCTTTTGCCATGTTCGGCAATTCTTTAGGACGGATGACAGAGTTCTTTACTTTTCGAAAAAATGATTGCTTTTGTTTTTGATTTTCCATGTACTTCCACACTCCCCTTTTTACCAATAGTATATCAGGAAAATTCATTCTTTTGCGGGACTTTCCTCCTACTACTTAGTTAACTAAAAAAGGCAACCACTCCAAATGAATGCCAGCCTATTTTCTTAACAGGAAAGATTGCTTTTTTCATTCGTATAAACTGCTCTCGTACCTCCGATGAGCTTAGGTCTTGTTTTCGCCATTGTTACATGGGCATGACCAAGCCTTTTCTCTTTCGTTCGGATTGGGACGGCTACATGCTTTAAATGCATCCCGATGAATGTATCACCGATATCAATACCAGCATCTGCTCGGATGAATTCAACCACTACCGGCTCTGAAAAGCTTTGATACGCATATGTTGCCATCGCCCCTCCCGCTGTTCTGACAGGAACAACCGTTACTTCTTCTAAAAAAAGTCGTTTTGCAGTCTCCCGCTCAACAACGATTGCCCGGTTCAGATGCTCACAGCATTGAAAAGCAAGATGCGTATTTGTTTCATTGGCTAAAATGGATAGCTCCTCGAAAATCATTTCAGCTACTTCCTTCGTGCCAGCCGTGCCTATTCTCTCACCTATGACCTCACTTGTACTACAGCCAATGACAATCACTTGATCCTTCAACAGGCTGACTTGTTGCTTGAAATCTTCTAGGATAGCTAGAAGAGTACCTCTCCAAATCTCGATTTCCGGCTTCATTGTTTGCAACATCCCTTCAGCACACTATTCACCTTGATTTGTTGACCCTTCAAAAGACATCATTTTATCTATTCGATTCTTATGTCGTCCGCCCTCAAATTCAGTGGTTAGCCAGATTTTTGCAATTTCACGTGCAAGACCTGGGCCGATCACTCGCTCACCCATTGATAAGATATTGCTGTCATTATGTTCACGTGTTGCTTTTGCACTAAACATATCATGGACAAGGGCACAACGAATTCCCTTTACCTTGTTCGCCGCAATACTCATACCAATCCCCGTTCCACAAACCAAAATACCCCTATCTACTTCACCATTCGCTACCTTTTCAGCCACTAGAATGGCATAATCCGGATAATCGACCGATTCACTGCATTCACAACCTAGGTCCATATAGTCTATTTTCATTTCATCCATTAGATTCTTTATTTCGGCACGGATATTGATTCCACCGTGATCTGAAGCGATTGCTACTTTCATAGGAACACCTCTACATTCTTATTTATTTCTATCCATGGTACAGTTTTTTTTCATTTTTTTCAATTCGTGTGACAATACGCTTTATTCTTTCGTTATCTTACTAACTAACAATTGAACACTACTATTTAATTCTTTGTAGGTCTGTCTATACACCTCAAGCGAGCCGCCATAGGGATCTATCACATCAGTTGATTGATCTTGGCTAAATTCTTTAATTGTAAATGTTTTTCCTATCGCCTCTGGAAATTTTTTTAGAGCAAGCTCCTTGTGAGAATGAGTCATAGTCAAAATATACGTTGCCCATTCCACTAGTTCACGAGTCAAAACTTTAGATGAATGTTCAATAGGTATCCCTTGCTCACGAAGTGCTTCAACTGTATTGGTTGAAGCAGAACTGCCGTCTGTTGCAAATACCCCAGCTGATTTTATATTTATTTCCTTTATATGATGTTTTGCAATAGCCGCTGCCATTGGACTTCTACATGTGTTACCCGTACATACAAATAGGACGTTACTCATCCGTTTACACCCCTTTGGAGATCCTTTTCATACTATTGTTCTACCATTATTTTTACGATTAGACAAATAAGAGGCCTTGCTTCATTTCAATTTAACATAAAAAAGAAGCAAGTTTTCACATGCTTCTAAAAAGGTAAAAGTAGCTTGATCCCAAACGCAAAAAGGATACTGCCTCCTAATGCCTCACTGTAAGTCCCAATCCATTCTTGCACTCTTCTCCCGAGTAACAATCCAATCCAGGTCAAAACCATGCTTACAAGTCCAAACATTAAGATCGCTATAATAGTATGAACTTTATAAATTCCTAGACTTAATCCGACCGAAAAGCTGTCTAAACTGACACTCAAAGCAAAAACGACGAGCCCAAGCCCAATAGGTGTAATCATCGGCTCATTGTCCTTTTTGAAGGAAGAAATAATCATTTGAGTACCTAGAAGCAACAATAATACCCCTCCAACAAGGGTAGCGATGGTACCAAACTGATCTGATAGGAATCTTCCTATCAAAATTCCAACTAAAGGCATCCACACGTGGAAGATACCGATTGTGACACCTATGTAAAAGATTTGCCGAAGTCGAAGCTTAATTAACCCCATTCCAAGCCCAACTGAAAAGGCGTCCATCCCTAAAGCAAATGCCATAATAAATAAAGTAACGACCTCTCCTAAAACGGCTGAAATATCCATACCCTACCCCCTTTGGACTTGCTCTATCTCAAGATATGCACGTCCAAGAGGAAGTAGAAGGGAATTTATTTTTCAATGATCTTTTGATGTGCCGCTGCTTTTTCCAATCGATTCATAATTGCATCACCCATACCTATCGTCGGGAATGATTCACTAAAGATAATATCCACCTCAGCCTCATCAAATTTCCGTAACGTTTCATATAAGCGACTAGCTACAGAATGTAGGTCCTGTCTCGCTCCACAAGAAAGAACGACTTGGGCCTGATAGAGGTGTTTCGTTTCATCTGTGGCTAAAACCCCTACTCTCTTTTTGCGAGCCATTTCTTTATCAACTAGCTCCTGAATAAATGGTAAAGAGCCTTCTACTATATAAAGAGGAGCCTCTGGAGCATAATGTGCATATTTCATTCCCGGTGATTTCGGTGCTTCATTTTGTTGTTTTAAGGCAGGATCTACCCTTACCTCACCTGCAATTCCCTCTACTTGCTCCTTCGTTATTCCGCCCGGCCTTAGAATGACAGGAATTCCTTCTGTGCAATCTACAACCGTTGACTCTAGTCCAACTCCGGTGAATCCACCATCCACAATTCCAGCGATTCTTCCATTTAAGTCGTTCCATACATGATGAGCCGATGTTGGACTTGGTTTACCTGACCGATTCGCACTTGGAGCAGCTATGGGTAAACCCGCTTCTCGAATTAAGGCGATTGCAACGGGATGATCTGGCATCCGAACAGCTATTGTGGATAACCCAGCTGTAACTTTATCAGATACCACGTTTTCTTTTGCCTGGAAAATCAATGTTAATGGCCCTGGCCAGAACTCATCCATCAGCTTTTCTGCTAATGGTGAAACATAGCTTACGAGGGAATCCAGCTGTGACCTTTCAGCTATATGTACAATTAAAGGATTATCACTCGGGCGGCCTTTTGCCATAAATATTTTCCCTACAGCATTTGTGGATAAAGCATTTCCACCAAGCCCATAAACCGTTTCGGTTGGAAAAGCAATAACCTCATCTTGTTTTAATAACTCTGCTGCCTGTTTGATTTGTGGGTAACTTGTGGATAAATCGCTTTCTACATCCACAATCCACGTCTTTGTTTCCATGATGCTACACCTCTATATCAACAATATCTCTATTTATTAAACCATAAAAAGGTCTATTTATAAACATTTCACTCTGCTTTTGGAGAGATCCTATTGTTATCAACAAAACAAGCCAAGTTATCCACAGAACTGTGGATAACTTGGCTCTTTTGTGTACATTATGTGGATAACCTAAAATGTGAACTCCATGATTAAAGCATCCTCTACTTTTAAGGATTCCTCCACATGCTCAGCTGTTAAAATATGATGCGGGACATCGGTGATCTCTTTCCTAACAAAGCCAAGCAGTGTGAAAAACTCGACAGATACACGTTTATTCGTTGCTAAATAAAGCCTGGATATTTCTTTATCTCTTGCTAACTTTAAAATTTGTTGAAACATGTCTAGTATATTTGTTTGGTCCGTTCTTGGGGAGATGACCAGAGAGCGAAGTAATCCGTCGCAACCCATCCTTTGAATACCTAATGTTCCGAGCATTTTCCCATCTAGATCCTCCATCACAATAAAATGGTCAATTTGTTCTTCAAGTCCTTTTGCACTGACCCCCGCTTGTCCCAAGAATGTCTCCATCTCACTTAAATCCTTAGATTGTGCTGCACGAATAATAGTAGTCATTCAACTTCCCCCTCATAGGTTACTTCTACCTTTGCTAATAAACTATGAGAGAATTCGATTAAATAGACCATTTACTAGATTCTTTTATCCGAAAACTTTCGAAAACCATTCTACTATAAAGAACTTTACTTCTACTTCCTCACCCTGTTCCTCTTCTACTACTAAAGCTGCTGATGGTTCTTCCTTTGTTGGATCCACTGCATCACCATTACCAAAATCCAAGAAGCATAGTGGAGGAAATAAAACGCACCACCAGTTATTACCTTCACCCTCGCCTAATGAAATCAGGATGGCTTCATACTCACCTGCGGGATATATGTAAGTTCCGTATATTTTCGTTGGGAATTTAACTTGCTTTCCGTAATTAACTGTATATGTCTGATCTATTTTTTCTTCCTTTAAAACGTTTTCTACAATATTCTCAATGTCCCCTAGTCTGCTTTGAATCAGTGTTCTTGCTGCCTGGATCGAAGTTAATTCCTCTACCCAAAGTGTAATCTCTTTATTGACTTCATCACGAATTTTTCTCTTAAGTGTTTGGTCTCCTTCAGCATTGCTATTGGCAAGTATTCTAAGCCTTATCGCTTCGTCGGGTATGACGACTGCTTCGTTTGTTGCTGCCATTGCCGGTTTAAAATTTACTGATAGGGTTGCTCCTATAAATAAGAGTAATATATATATAAGTACTAGTTTAGTTGATTTCAATCTCCCACACCGTCCCTTCATAAGACAGTTTGGACAAAAGTTGAATATCTTAAACTAGTAAAATCAAAAAATCTAGTAAACTTTTAAAAAGTAGGTGATTGGTTGATGTGCGGAGTAGAAAATGAGGGTCAAGTTTTGTGTTAAGTCGAATTGCTGAGTATATTAAAGTTGTAAAAAATTGTATATATTCTTATAAATAGTCACTTTTGGCTGATA
Source organism: Bacillus sp. DJP31 (assembly GCF_049310945.1). Lineage (NCBI taxonomy): Bacteria > Bacillati > Bacillota > Bacilli > Caryophanales > Bacillaceae > Bacillus > Bacillus sp. DJP31. The sequence goes on from NZ_JBMERO010000005.1 coordinate 154,474, forward strand.
AATCTCGATTTCCGCTCACATTACGAAAAAAACTCTTATAAAATGGAATTTCGGCTTATAAAGGGACTATTCTGGCTTATAAGTTCTAGATGGGCTAAGAATCAAGGGATAGCACCGACCTAAATCGAATAGATAGAGTAGAGATCCTACCCAGAAAATGAAAAATTGCATCCTTTTTTAACTATTTTCAGTCTTTCCTTCTAAAAAACAAAAAAAGATCAAGGAGTCATCCTCCCGATCTTAATGTAATGTTGCAAAAACCATTCGATCTTTACCGTTAATATCAAATTTCACTTCTACAGATGCATTCGGGAACGTTTCAATCATGAGATCAGCAACAGCTGAAGCTTGCCCTGCACCGACCTCAAACGCTATAAGTGACCGTTCGTTTAGTACTTGAGGAAGCTCCACCATAAACCTGCGGTAAAAATCTAAACCATCCTCGCCTCCAAAAAGGGCACGGTGGGGTTCATGGTCTTTTACAATATCGGACAATACTTCGCATGTTGGGATATACGGAGGATTTGATATGACGATATCTAGCTTTTTCCCAGATATTATAAATGGAGTTAACAGATCACCGAGCATAAATTCTACCCTACCACCCAGACGTTGTGCATTTTCACGTGCAATTTCAATTGACTTATCAGCGATATCCGTAGCCGATATGTTCAAGGTTGGTTTTTCTAATGCTAAAGTAATAGCAATTGCCCCACTGCCAGTTCCGACATCCACTACCTGTAGTTGCTGGTTGTCAGGGAAATGTTCCTCCATTCGTTCTAGCAACCCAAGCACTAGCTCTTCTGTTTCTGGCCTTGGAATCAACACTTCCTGATTTACTATAAACCTTCGCCCATAAAATTCTTCATAACCGGTGATGTGCTGGACTGGAATTCCTTTTTCATGCAGATGAACTGCTTCTATAAAGGCTTCCTTTTGCTCCTTGGTTAAATCGTCTCTCATGTTCATAAACAGTTTCGTTCGATCCCAATCTGTCACATGAAGGAGTAAAAGCTCTCCCGCTTTCGCTTCTCTACCCGCATGCTCTAAAAAAGAAGAAGCCCATTTTAGGGCTTCATACACTTTTGTAAACAATTATTCGTCCCGTTCCATTCGGCTTGCTTGGTCTTCCATAATTAAAGCATTGATGACCTCGTCAAGCTTCCCTTGAAGAATTTGATCAAGTTTTTGGATGGTTAACCCAATACGGTGATCGGTCACACGGTTTTGCGGGAAGTTATACGTACGAATACGCTCTGAACGGTCACCTGTACCTACGGCTGATTTTCGGTTAGCGTCATATTCATCTTGAATTTCTCGCTGAAATTTATCATAAACACGAGCACGTAAAACTTTCATTGCTTTTGCTTTGTTTTTGATTTGTGATTTTTCATCTTGGCACGATACGACTACCCCTGTAGGAATATGGGTTAAGCGAACAGCAGACATCGTCGTATTTACCGATTGTCCACCAGGACCACTAGATGCAAAGGTATCCGTACGAATATCTTTATCATGAATCTCGATTTCTACTTCTTCAGCTTCTGGTAAACAGGCAACCGTAGCCGTTGATGTATGAATCCGACCACCCGATTCCGTTTCAGGCACACGTTGTACACGATGAGCCCCATTTTCATATTTCATCTTGGAGAAGGCACCTTTGCCGTTCAGCATAAAGATAATTTCTTTATAACCACCAACACCTGCTGAAGAAGTTTCAATGACATCTATTTTCCAGCCTTGCATTTCTGCAAAACGAGCGTACATACGATAGAGGTCACCCGCAAATAGAGCTGCCTCATCCCCACCAGCTGCTCCACGAATTTCAATAATAACGTTTTTGTCATCATTCGGATCTTTTGGCAACAAGGAAACACGTAAACGTTCAGAAAGTTCAGCTGACTGCTCTTCCAATTCACTGATTTCCATTTTGACCATCTCACGCATTTCAGCATCCAGCTTTTCGTCTTGCATTGCCTTAGCTTCTTTTAGTTGCTCATGAACAACTTTATATTCACGGTAAGCCATTACCGTATCCTGTATATCTGATTGTTCCTTAGAATATTCACGTAGCTTCTTTGTATCATTCACAATTTCCGGATCACTCAAAAGCTCATTTAGCCTATCATAGCGATCCTCAACAGCTTGCAATCGATCTAGCATAATCTTCACCTCTTAATTTTTCCATAACATTCTAATTATAGTATAGAGGGTTAGGGGAGTCAAAGCAAATCCACGGGGTTCCAGGAACATGTCGAATTTTCTATACTTTTTGATCATAATTTCCCTTCAGAAAACTTATTCGTTTAATCTCATCGTCGATTTGAACATATTCTAAATACTTATTCATTCTTTCAATACTTGACCCAGAAAAATTGTTAGTTAATGGAGAAGAATCTAGAAAAGGGGGATTTTTATAACCAAGTTTATAGTTTTTATAGCTACTCCATGCATATTGCTCGGGGGTTTCTATCATATAAGCTTTTAGAGGATTTAAATGAATATACCTACTCACTTCTAACATTCCTTGTGGTGAGGTTATTTCCTTACTGTAAAACCTACCATCATAGACATATCCCGACAATCTGTAACGATTATTATAATATTGTGCATATTTTCTTTTAATATCTCCCACAATTTTAGAAGTAGAGTCTACTGTAGAGTTTAATTGAAGATGAAAATGATTTGTCATAATGCAATATGACGCTAGATTAAACGGGGTCTTTCCATTAACTTCTTGAAGGATGTACATAAAAATAGTGAAGTCACGGTTATCCAAGAATAATGCATCTCTTCGATTCCCTCTTGAAACTACATGATAGTAAACGGTAGGATCCCATATTCTTTTCTTCCTAACCATTTATTTCTTTGCTTTTAAGTACGTCGAATGTGGTTCACGGTAGAAAATCGATTCTCTTAAAGACCCTTCTAAATTTAAACCAATACTCGACACTTTAACAGTAATATATATCACTCCCTTTAAGTTGCTTTTTTATTAGCTCTAAGTGTTTTCGACATACATCCATAATATCCTTTATATTATTTTAATTTTTTTCGACAAAAAACGGGTGGTTCCTGGAACCACCCTAATGTCTGCACCGTGGTTCATATGACTCTGATGCTCCAACCAATATAATCGGGTCATCGTAAGAAGCCGGTTCTTCGTTAATTAATCGTTGAGTTCGACTAGCAGGAGATGCACAAACTGCGCAAACAGCCTGAAGCTTTGTTACATGCTCAGCAATTGCCAGTAACCGTGGAACTTGACCAAACGGTTCCCCACGGAAGTCTTGATCTAAACCAGCTACTATAACTCGGTATCCTTGATTTGCAAGCAATTCCACGACTTCTAGCACATGGTTGTCAAAAAACTGGACTTCGTCAATTTTGTTGCCATGAATTTGTACAGGAACAATGTCTTCTATAACTCAAATATTAAACAGTTTAATTAAAATCCCACCTACTTATTTGAATATGCAGTATCTATAATATAATCCAGTCATTACTTTCATGGATAATTTTCCACAACTGTGTAAAAAATTATTAAAGCAACTAGAGTACAACTTCCAAACAGAGGAAGGTAAGTACCTTCTTTTTTTATATAACTTTTTTTTAAAAAAAGCACTCTAAACATCAATACTTAGAGGGATAAATGATACTATAACCGATTTTTTCATTTGAATTATGAAGTATATGCACTAAAGCAATCCCATTAGAGGCAAACTGATACTACTATTGTGGTTGTTAATTTTTCTTTTGAAGATAGATCGAAGTAGAGTGATTTGAGTTTCAGACATAGCAAAATTATATCTTAAAAACAATCAGAGTATATTCTAATTCGCAATCGAAGGGAACTTAATAAATGAAAAAGATAAATCGGGACAGAAAACAACTTTAGGAATGATGCATATTAGCTTCCATAGCACACGCCATAATGGTTGCTCACTACACTGAATTATCTCACGAACAATCTCGGGATAAATTTAATTATAACGTTCAAGATAGTTCAGGTACTCGTGGAACATTAACCTTTAACCCTAACTACTTTGTAGGTGTTTTTCGAAACATATTTAGTCAACGAGAGTATATAGATGCCCTGGATTATTTAGCAGTGTTCCCCAAGATGTAGATCATCCTTCTGTCTGTTGTCTATATTTATTCAACCTGAAACTAGATGGTTTTGCTCAGCAAAAGTACTAAATCACTCAAATCATAACCTTTTACTTTTCTACTTCTTAAGTTTAATTTGAATAAGGATTAATTGCTGTATTTTATTATCCTATTAATCAAGCAATTTCATACAGCTCGCTTGCTCTCTCTCGTATAAATGAAAGCTGTTCTATATTAGCAAAAGAAAGTTAATAAGAGTTATCTTAGTAAACAATACTAATTTAAAAAATAAAGAACCTTGTCTATCATAATAAAATTGGCCTACACACATTTTGAGTAGGCTAATTTAACATTTCTTCATATAATTGTTTAATGAAATTCACATATTCCATATTTTGAACAATTTAGGTTGAACACTAACTAAATGAAGTCAAAAGGTGAAGTTCAAAAGTGAAATGTAATTTTTTTATGATAGCCTAATTTAGTTGTTGCTTTCTATTTCACCTGTAGTGGCATTAATTATTAGTTTTCTACTAGTTGAGGATTCAATTATAGTCAATTCAGCTATCCATTGATTACTTTCTTTTACAAATTCAAGGTTATCAATAATGAAATAAGTATCTCCTATAAAATTAACTATGGTCTGGATAATCTTCGCCTTAGTAAGATCATTTTCTGGATTATCAGTAGTAAGAACTTTTGCTTCAACTGCTTTACCTTCAGCTGGCAGTGATTCTAAAAGTGGAGCAATTACCTTTACTTGTATGCCCACTCCAATCTCTAAATTTTCAAAAGAACTAATCTCATTGCTTTCAGTTATCTGGATATCCTTACTTAACCCTAATAAAAATAGACTATTCTTCTCACTGCTGGAACTTGTCTTACCAGAAACTAATAGGTTACTCTCACCCTTTGATAGAACAACCCCGTTTATTAGTGTGTAATTATTTTTCTTATCCTCACTTTTAGATATATTAGAGCACCCCACTATTGAAAACAATAATAAAAGAATTAAGAATTTTCGAAAGCACATACCCTACACCTTCATTCCTCTGAGGAGATATAATAGAATTTATTATGATTTTAAGTTTGCTGTTTTCAAATTTTAAGCAGAACAACTTTAATATGAAGTTACCACATTAATATTCATTCCACTTATAACATATTGTATATGGGAGTAAGTTCCTCCAGCTGCTGCATGTATACCTACAAGTTTATTCCCTTGAAATATTGGCGCTCCACTATCTCCCCCTTCTGAGGCATAAGATGCTTTTCTCATATTAGTAAAATAATACACTTCACCTGTGGACACTTTTCTTGTCTCTCCAGCCCAGCTAGTATCCGTCAGTAATCCACACTTAATTGTATTCGTTGTAGCTCCAGAAATACAAACCTGTTGACCTATTACTTCTTGAGAAAACGATTGGGTAGAAATAATCTTCACAGCTGTGTGATTCCCTGCAGCAAAAATGTAAGGTGACAAATCTGAACCCGATACTTTTATGACTGCCGAATCATTATTTCCTCCGTTATATTTCCTTTTACTAACTGTACCTAGATTCAATCCGGCATGTCTAAACATGTCTCCTATGCTATCTGTACAGTGTCCAGCAGTTACAATATACAAGTTATTATTGGCCTTATCCTGTGCCGAAAAGCCTGCTGTACATCCATTCCCTCTAGGTCCTGTGATTCTAGTTCCAGCCTGTACTGGTCTAGTATGGTGTTCAACATATATTGGTTGCACTTCTTTTACTGAAATTAACTGTTCATCAAACATACCCATAATTAAATCTACATCACTTTGCTTATACGGATGAACACCTATTACTATTTTATTGTTTTCTAAATCAATTCTAACAGACTGTAATCCAATTCCCATATCTTTTATGGTATCTTTTTTACTAGAAATATAGTCTTGATATTCCATTAAATCAGTATCAGAAACATCAGTTTGATATATATTTATAATATTCTTATTGTAATATAAGTTCTTTAATTGTGCCGTTTCTGTTCTAGTTAGTTGTTCCTTAAAACCGATATTTAGTGTACCACCATTTTTCTGGTCAATGTACATAGATGCAAACTTTTTATTATTTAAATTTTTTGCTATATATTCTTTAACTTTAGGAATATATTCATTCTGAGATTTAAATCTATTGTCAATTTTTAAAAATTCCTCTTCTGATAAAATTACACCGAATTTAAAGTTGAACTTATCATTTCCGTTTTTATATGAATGAATTAGATTTTGAATATATTTTGGATCATCATTAAGTCCTATTTCACTTCTATATCTAATAGACTCTTGCAACCTCTCAATTTGCTGTGAAGCACGTAATTCAAGTATAGAATCTGGTGCAGCTGCTTTGCTCGTAGTAGAAAACATGGGAAAGAATAGAGGTAAGGCTAGTACTAGAGCAATGAAAATTTTACTAAAATTTCATAATATTTCTCCTTTTCAGTAAATTTAAGATTTTTATAATAATACCATAATTGTAAATAGTTTGTATATATAGTATTTGTTTCTCATTTGCTATCTTCATGGCAAACTCTTCTTTTTCTCTATCGAAAAATGAAAACATATAAGCACTCATACTATAAATCGAGTAGAGGGAAAATAAAAAATTAGTTTTATTTTCGCCCCTCTCACAACACTTATCCCGACTTCTTAATTATTCCGACTTTTATTAGTTAGCCATTAAAAGCATGGGATTTCTTTATGTTTTTGATGGCTCGTAAGGTTAAAAAATCAGAATAATATATGTCTATAATAAACCATAAAGACGTTTGATTAGTTCTTCATCATTCTGCCATGATGAGACTTTCTGTCCCTGTGTCAAGGGATTTATATTGCTGATTGAACCACCCACTATTAATGCAAAGTATTTGAGAATCTCTTTATATTTTCCATCTAGATAATCAAATTTAATAGTAAAGGCAGACTGAGTTCGGGTATCTTTATGTTGCTTATTGCAGTACCAAATATCATTTGAAAACTTAAAATCACCATATTGTTTGGATTTTAGTTCTAATTGTTCTTTTAAAAGGTCTATATTTAAAGTGTCTATAAAAATCTGGGAATAAATATCTTCTAATACCTGTTCTTTCGGAATATAAGTATTATTTTTGTTCAAGAGATAACCCCTCTTTTTCAGCAAACTTTTTCACTTGTTCAATAGTACTTTTATAGATTTCTGATAGACTTACTTGCTCTTGGTACATCATATGTGACACATAATCAGTAACACCCTCAGTAATATAATTGTTTGCTAGTTCTTCCAAATAAACTTTCTGTTCATCGTATAATTGTTTCCACATTGGTAATTTTTGAGGGCCTGTAATTAAGAGACGACAGCCAACACATTTCTTCTTTCTACATGGACCAAATGAGACATGTGTTTTGCACAATGTCCATGCCATTCAGGTGTTTCACGTACCCCTAATTAAAAGGACAAAACAGGTGGTTCATAGAACCACCCTAATGTACCTTAACGTTTATGTGATAACGCGGCACAGCTCCAGTAATGCTTTTTAGAAGCTTGTGACGGAGATGATCACGTTCGTTTTCTGTGTAGGCTTCGTTTGTTGTGTGTACTGTCACATATGCATCATTACCGTTGATGAACACGGAACCGGGGGTGACGTCATCAAAAGTGTCTACGACTTCCCTAATCTTATCCTGATCTGTACCAATATTAGGTCTACTTTCAGTTACATCAATATAATTAGTCGCACTTTGATTCGTTAAAAATTCTTCATCACCAAGGTCTCGTTCATAGAATCCATCTTTTTTCTCATTATATTTCATGAGCTGCACACCGTTTTGATCTTCCACGGTTTGAACATTACCACAACCTTGGAGAACTAAACTGATTCCCAAACACAAAAATATAAGCAGCCTTTTACACATTAGTGAATCCCTCCTACAAATAGGATTCCCTTTGCGTTAAAGCTGCTTACATGGAAAATATTTCGAATTAATATGTTTCTTGTTTATCAAGGGCGAGCAATGCAGGCTTGTTGCGAACTTCATGACAATGTCTGCACCGTGGTTCATATGACTCTGATGCTCCAACCAATATAATCGGGTCATCGTAAGAAGCCGGTTCTTCGTTAATTAATCGTTGAGTTCGACTAGCAGGAGATGCACAAACTGCGCAAACAGCCTGAAGCTTTGTTACATGCTCAGCAATTGCCAGTAACCGTGGAACTTGACCAAACGGTTCCCCACGGAAGTCTTGATCTAAACCAGCTACTATAACTCGGTGTCCTTGATTTGCAAGCAATTCCACGACTTCTAGCACATGGTTGTCAAAAAACTGGACTTCGTCAATAGCCACAACATCAACATCTGAAGTAACATACGTTAAAATGTCCCGAGAAAAGGATACAGGCCGTGCTATGACAGATGTACCATTATGAGAGACAACATTTTCTTCGCTATATCGATTATCTATCATTGGTTTAAACACTTGAACATGCTGTTTTGCATATTGAGTTCGCTTTACACGTCGGATAAGCTCCTCTGATTTCCCTGAAAACATGCTACCACAGATGACCTCAATCCAACCGCTTTTTTTCATTTCATACATATATGACGGTCTCTCCCTTCCTCGTCTTTACATGTCACCCTGGAGTCACTTGATTGACCGGATTATAATAATTTGTTTTAAGTAAGTTATATAGTAAGCAGTATTTGATAGGATTGACTTGTTTATCCATTAAAAAGAAAAACCAGTCAGCTCATGCTGCTAGACAAGCAAAAAAAGCAAGCAAGAGATAAACACTTGCCTGCTTTTTGAATAAAAATCAGATTAAAACTTCTTTTAAATATAGCTTTTTAAAAAGTATTTCGTACTTGTACGAAATTACTTAATACCATATTTCTTGTTAAATCTATCTACGCGTCCATCTGCAGTAGCAAACTTTTGACGTCCTGTATAGAATGGGTGACAGTCCGAACAAATCTCGACTTTAACCTCGTTCATTACAGATCCGGTTTCAAATTCGTTACCACAAGCACACTTAACATTAATCTTTTTATAGTTTGGGTGAATTCCTGCTCTCATTTTTTTCATCTCCTTCCGCCCTGAAACTAGTATGTGAATCAGAGTAAGTTTTATCTCAAAATATCGTAAGTGAAATCAATCATACACATGCATAATAATCTCACTGCTAAAATAACACATGAAGAAATTATAGCAGGACTATGTTGCTTTTGCAACCATACATTATTAGATGATATGAATTTGGTGAAGAGAAAAGCAGAAGTTCCTTGCTCAGAGATCAGGCATATTCATTTACTTAGGACATACAACCGTTCAATTCCTTAATGTCACCAAGTTTTTGGGTAATCAGCCGGGATTAACCGCTTGTTTCCCTAAAATCAGCTGTACCTACCTACCTTGTATTTGCTCCAGTTTTTGGTTCATTCATCAGCTGAATAAATTCATCATTTGTTTTTGTTGATTTTAATCGTTTTAAGAATCGTTCAACAAAATCAGGAGAATCTGTCAATCCTCTTCTAATTGCCCATAGCTTCTCTATTTGATCCTTCGGTACCAGCAATTCTTCTTTTCTCGTTCCAGAACGACGTACATCAATCGCTGGGAAAATACGTTTTTCAGCTAGAGAACGGTCAAGATGTAGCTCCATATTTCCTGTTCCTTTAAATTCTTCATAGATAACATCATCCATACGTGATCCTGTTTCAACTAAAGCAGTTGCAAGGATGGTTAAGCTACCGCCCTCTTCAATGTTACGAGCAGCACCAAAGAAACGCTTCGGACGATGGAATGCAGCCGGGTCTATTCCCCCTGATAATGTTCTTCCGCTTGGAGGAATCACAAGGTTATAGGCTCTAGCAAGTCGAGTGATACTATCCATTAGAATAATAACATCTTTCTTGTGCTCCACTAAACGCATGGCTCGTTCAAGAACTAGCTCAGCAACTTTAATATGGTTTTCAGGCACTTCATCGAATGTTGAACTTACAACATCTCCAGCAACGGAACGCTCTATATCGGTAACTTCCTCTGGACGCTCGTCCACTAGAAGAACAATAAGTTCAGCTTCTGGATGATTCGTTGTGATACTATTTGCAATTTCCTTTAGTAGCATTGTTTTTCCAGCTTTAGGAGGTGCAACAATCAGACCACGTTGCCCAAATCCTACCGGGGCAATTAGATCCATAATCCTAGTAGACGCTTGATCTGGACTAGTTTCAAGGATAATTTGACGGTCTGGATATAAAGCCGTTAGGGCAGGGAAATGGACACGTTCCTTTGCTGTTTCCGGATTTTCTCCATTAACAGCCTCAACGTGAAGCAACCCATAATAACGTTCGTTTTCCTTAGGAGGTCTAACTTTTCCAGATACTTTATCACCGTTCCGCAAATCAAAACGTCTTATCTGAGAGGCAGAGATGTAAATATCTTCAGAACTTGGCGAATAGTTAATTGGCCTCAAGAAACCAAAACCTTCGGACTGAATAATTTCTAATACACCTTCCATAAACATAAAGCCGTCTTTTTCTGCTTGTGCTTTTAATATCGCAAAAATTAATTCTTTTTTGGTTAGCTTACTATAATAAGAAACCTTATAGCTTCTAGCAAGCTCATATAGGTCCTTAAGTTTTAGTTCTTCTAAACTTGAAAGGGTAAGACTATTACTCACGAGAACACCACTCTTTTTCAACAAGATTATTGTACGTTACAAACAAGCGCTTAGTATCCAATCTTTTCAAACTATACGTATAGACAAAAAAAGGATCTATAAATAAATTACGGTTAAGAAAAGAAAGATAGAAGATTTCTTCGAAGTGAAATTTGAAGAAGAAGCATGATAAGCGAATCATAACACGTAGCCAATTTCTATTTTACCCTTTTTGTACTAGTTTAATCAATACTTGATTAATGGAAATCTTGTGACAGATTCTGCGACCGATATCAGCTTTTGTCAAAAAAAGTAGGAGTAGTGAAAAAATTGTCACTGCTCCTACTTTTTTTTTAGGCTGTTTTCGTAAACATTGTTGCTTTTTAAAATAGGGTTGATTTCCACTCCAGGATGCTCGCTTTCCGCGGGGCGAGCGGTGAGCCTCCTCGGCGCAAGCGCCTGTGGGGTCTCACCTGTCACGCTGCTCCCGCAGGAGTCGAGCATCCTTCCGTTACAATCAACTGTTTACTTAATAGTTTTTATATTAAAAAATATGTTCGAAAACAACAATCTTTTAGAAAAGAGCCTTTTTTTATTATGATTAAGGCTTCATTACTAAGTTTGGTTTCTTATTTAAACTATGTCTTCCATCAATGAACCTGACAGTACCTGATTTTGCTCGCATGACAAGAGAATGAGTCGTCCCGATTGAACCTTTAAATTGCACACCTCTTAGAAGTTCCCCGTCTGTTACACCTGTTGCTGCAAATATGGCATCATCACCTTTTACTAAATCCTCCATAAATAGAACACGGTTAACGTCCAAGATCCCCATCTTTTGACAGCGAATTAGCTCCTCTTCAGATTGCGGCAAAAGCTTACCTTGGATTTCCCCACCTAGGCATTTAAGCGCAACTGCTGCTATAACACCCTCTGGTGCTCCACCAGATCCGAAAAGTATATCAACACCCGTGTGGTCAAAGGCTGTATTGATGGCCCCTGCAACATCACCATCAGTTATTAACTTTATTCGCGCACCGGCTTCTCTTATTTCTTGAATGATTTTCTCATGTCGTGGTCGATATAAAATAGTTGCCACTACATCCTCAATGTCTTTGTTTTTTGCTTTCGCAACTGCTCTAAGATTATCTAAAATCGAAGCATTAATATCAATCTTGCCAACTGATTCGGGCCCGACTGCAATTTTATCCATATACATATCTGGTGCATGTAAAAGATTGCCGTGATCAGCAATAGCAAGAACCGCTAATGCGTTCCAACCACCCGTTGCTACAATATTGGTTCCTTCTAACGGATCTACTGCAACGTCGACTCTTGGACCATAGCCTGTCCCTAGCTTTTCGCCGATGAAAAGCATTGGGGCCTCATCCATTTCACCTTCTCCGATCACAACAGTTCCTTTCATAGGTATGGTATCAAAAACATCGCGCATTGCTGAGGTTGCCGCATCGTCTGCTTCGTTTTTAAGGCCTCTTCCCATCCATCTTGCTGATGCTAAAGCTGCTGCTTCCGTTACACGCACAAGTTCCATTGATAAGCTACGTTCCATCACAATCTCTCCCCTATTATCTCTATTTAAAATTCTATCCTATTTGTTTTTGTATGTATGACATAACCTAATTGCCTTTTGTACGGAGAATTCCAACTATGAAACTGACTGAAATCCCTCATATAGATGAATATAGAGTCATATAAATAAAAATATGTTATACCAATTGTGTATTACCACAAATAGTATAACATATTATGTTCAATCTGTTATTATGAATTTTGAAGTTGTTCAATCTCTTTTTCTGACATACTTTCACGCCAGATAACAGCACCAAGCCCACTGAGTTTATCTACTAAGTGTTCATATCCACGATCTATATGCTCAAGTCCTGATACTTCTGTGATTCCTTCTGCCATCAATCCGGCTACAACAAGTGCAGCACCTGCTCGTAAATCACTTGCACGGACTTTTGCACCTTGTAGTTTGGACGGGCCGTTAATAATGGCTGAACGTCCTTCTACTTTAATGCTTGCATTCATTCTTCTCAACTCGTCAATGTGCTTAAAACGTGCTCCATAAATCGTGTCCGTTACAACACTTGAGCCCTGCGCCTTTGTTAACAAAGATGTAAGTGGCTGTTGAAGATCTGTCGGGAATCCTGGATAGACAAGAGTTTTTATATCAACAGCTTTAAGCTTATCCGTACCTCTGACAATAATTTGATCATCCTGTGTTTCAATGGTTACACCCATTTCACGAAGTTTTGCAATGAGAGACTCAAGGTGTAAAGGAATAACATTATCAATCAATACTTCTTCCCCCATTGCTGCTCCAATAACTAAGTATGTACCTGCTTCAATACGATCAGGAATGATGGTATGCCTGCAGCCCTGCAATGAATCGACACCATCAATGCGGATCACATCCGTACCAGCACCTTTAATTCTAGCACCCATGCTCGTTAATAGTGTAGCCACATCAATAATTTCAGGCTCTTTAGCAGCATTTTCAATAATAGTACGACCTTTAGCTCGAACAGCAGCCAACATGATATTAATGGTCGCACCTACACTGACGACATCTAAATAAATTCTTGCTCCTATTAATTCGTCAGCTCGTAAATAAATGGCACCCTGCTCATTGGTAACTTTTGCACCAAGTGCTTCAAATCCTTTTATATGTTGATCAATGGGTCTTGGACCTAAATGACAGCCACCTGGTAAACCAACCACTGCTTTTTTAAACCGACCAAGCATCGCTCCCATTAAATAATAGGAAGCACGTAACTTTTTTACCTTACCATTTGGAAGTGGCATCGAAATCATTTGAGATGGATCCACAATGATTTCACTATTGTTTAAGGTTACTTTTCCACCAATCTCTTCTAGCAAGTCAGATAATATTTGTACATCCGAAATGTTCGGCAATCCATCAATAAATACAGGGGATTCCGCTAGAATGGTTGCCGGAATTAAAGCCACCGCACTGTTTTTAGCACCACTAATACGTACGGTTCCTCTTAATTTATTTCCACCTTCTATTTTAAGCTTATCCATATAAAGACTCCCTTCTTCTTAAAGGTCCTGTCGAAGGGTAGCGAGGTTAAAACGTACCTCAAAAGCATTTAGAGCCCTTCCACATATCTTTTACCTTTTATTTTACACGAAACTGAGAAAATTATGTAATGAAAAGGAAAAATTGAGACAAATTATCTAGACAAGATAAATTTTAGCATTTTTTGATTTCATTCCATTGGTCTATCATACCTTATGAAGCCAAAAATGAGGAAAAAATTGTAGAAAACTGGAGAATTCGCTATTTCGTTAAATAAAACCTGCCTATTTAGAGTGGGGATTTGGTCTGGGGGTGCAATTTGGTCTTAGTTTTCTTCTTGGTTTTGGTTAAATCTTGGTTTTATCTTGGTTTCGTGCCGAGGCCGCCCTTCCCGGAACAGGCTTCTCCACTCCCATGACTGTTTGTAATACAGGTGCTCCGCGAGATTGTGTGGTTTCACATCGAACAAAAGGCGAAAAGCGCCCCGTTTTGCCTCAGGCATAGCAAATGTTCTGAAAAAATGAAAAAGTTGGTTTTCCCTTCTTTTTTCAGAACATTTGACCTCGAGGGGCAGGGCGCTTGCGCCGGATTCAGATGCACTAGCCCATATAAATTCTGATATTATAAAAAAGGACGAATGAAAAGCTCGCTTTTCAATTCGTCCTTTTTTTAGACTTGAAGTAGGGAGCGGTTCACCCTTACTTCCTAACGATTATTCCAATCCTCTAAAAACTGCTCAATACCTTTATCGGTTAGTGGATGATTAAAAATTTGCATGATTACTTTTAAAGGTACGGTTGCAATATGTGCTCCTCTTAAAGCTGCTTCTGTTATATGTTGAGGATGTCTGATGGAAGCGGCAATAATTTCTGTTGGTAGATCATGAACCATGAAGATGTCAGCAATTTTACTAACTACCTCTAATCCGTCATGACCGATGTCATCAAGCCTACCTAAAAATGGAGAAACATAAGTTGCACCAGCTCTAGCAGCTAGGAGTGCTTGATTCGCAGAGAAAATAAGTGTCACATTGGTCTTAATTCCAAGTTCACTAAACACCTTAACTGCCTTTAGTCCATCTGGAGTCATGGGTACTTTTACGGTAATATTTGGTGCGATTGCTGCTAGCTTCTTACCCTCTTCAATCATTTCTTCAGCCTTAAGTCCAATTACTTCTGCACTTACAGAGCCAGATACTTCAGCTGTAATCTCACGTAAACGATCTTCAAATAATACACCTTTTTCCTTTGCTACAAGGGAAGGATTGGTTGTTACTCCTGAGAGTATTCCAAGAGCATTTGCCTCTTTAATTTCCTGTAGATTAGCCGTATCAATAAAAAATTTCATCATTCTTCCTCCTTAGTAAGTATTTCTGAAATAACGAAACCGCCTAATTAGGCGGTCAGGTAATGATGGATTTGTGCTATGCTCGGTTAGAAGAACCGAATTCACGCATCTTTCCTTTTACTGTTTCTTTTATAGCTTCACGAGCAGGCCCTAAATATTTACGAGGGTCATACATTTCTTTGTCTGATTCTAGCATTTCACGAACCTTCGCAGCTGAAGACATTTGGCTTTCTGTGTTCACATTTATCTTGGCTGTTCCAAATGATATAGCCTTTTGAATATCCTTGGTTGGGATCCCAGTTCCACCATGTAGTACTAGAGGAATACCAATCGAATTTCCAATCTCTTCCATTTCCTTGAATCCAAGGTTTGGCTCACCTTTATAAGGTCCATGGACCGATCCCAAAGCTGGAGCTAAGCAATCGATACCAGTGCGTTTGACAAGCTCTTCACACTCTTTAGGGTCTGCGTAAATGACACCATCCGCCACTACATCATCTTCTTGACCACCGACAACCCCGAGCTCTGCTTCAACTGAGATTCCGTGGAAATGAGCAAGCTCAACTACTTTTGAAGTCGTTTGAATGTTTTCCTCAAACGGGTGGTGAGATGCATCAATCATAACGGATGTAAAACCAGCATGGATTGCTTTTGCACAAGCCTCAAAGCTTGAACCATGGTCTAAGTGAATGGCAACAGGTACGGTTACCTTGTACTCTTCCATAAGTGCTTTTACAATTTCAACTACTGTTTTTAAGCCACCCATATAACGGCCTGCACCTTCTGAAACCCCTAAGATCACGGGTGAGTTTTCTTCTTGTGCTGCTTGAAGAATTGCTTGAGTGAACTCTAAATTATTTAAGTTAAATTGACCAACAGCATATCCTTCTGCTTTTGCTTTCTTTAGCATTTCAGTCATTGAAACTAAAGGCATTGATTTATCCTCCTTATGTATCCAAATACTTGAGCTTATGATTAGAACCATTTGTTTGAAGTCTCAAGTTATTTTCCCCTTGAAAAGTTCAATTATGTAAAACAATTTCAAACGGCTCTTTGCCCTTTTTTAGCATACCAACAATTCCTGAAAACAGCAATAATCACGAAGTAATCTGCTTTTATGAACGGATTTGTAGATGGTTTTTTACCGCATCTCTAATTTCATCAATATCAAAAGGTTTTGCAAAGTGGGTAATTGCACCTAAGTCCTTAGCTTCTTGAATCATATCAAGCTCACCATAAGCCGTCATAATTATGGCTTGAATATCAGGATCAACTGCTTTCATTCTTTTTAATATCTCAATTCCATCCATTCCAGGAATTTTCATATCTAATAATACTAGATCAGGCGAATGCTTATCAACAATATCTAGTGCTTGAAATCCGTTAGCAGCTTGAAAAGTGGTATAGCCTTCTTTTTGAAATACTTCATTTAAAAGAATACGAATTCCGAATTGATCGTCAACAATTAATATTTTTCCAACCATAATATTCACTCCCTAGTTTACTCTCCGTAGTATCTTAGACTATTTCTCTCTACTTCCTTTTTTCTCCTTCTTTTTTGTCGAAATGTTTCTCGACAAATATCTACTAAATTCTATCTATTTCGTGTTTTGGATCTCATTCGCTATAATAGTACCAATGATAATTAGAGAAGGTAAGTGATCTTATGTTAAAAATGTTCACCACTCAGCTGCAAGGGGTCTTTAAGAAGATAGAAGAGAAAGAAACCATGAACATAGAGGAAGGAGCTCGTTTACTTTCTCAGGCTTTAATAGGAGAGGGCACCGTTTATATTTATGGATTTGACGAGTTAAAGGCAGTTGAACTCACTGCTACTATGGGACCTGAGACATTAAATGGGGCTAGATCATTAAATGTAGAAAACGACTTGGCTGACGTCACATCATTGGATCGGGTATTACTCGTTACTCGGTATTCAACAGATCCAGAAGCAATCCAGCTTGCAAAAACCCTACTAGAGAAAGGGATTCCCACTGTTGCAGTATCATGTGTGGTCAATCAAGAGCAAGAGTGCTTACATCATATAGTCGATGTACACATTGATAGCCAATTATCAATTGGACTGTTGCCAGATGAGGTGGGAGGTCGCTTCGGACTTCCGACTGCTGTCATTGCTTTGTATACGTACTACGGTCTTTATTTTACGATTCAAGAAATATTGGACGAATATGAGTGAATAAGAAAACTGAGTGAGGATGAGCCTCACTCAGTTTTCTTATTGTTATGTAACCTCCGGCTATAGACTTAAAACCTGCCTAACTGATAGTAACTCCGTTTTACCAAGATAGATCATACCATTGATACTCCATAACGAAACTCATTCTTTCAACTCGGAAATCTCCTATTTACTCTTTAAATGACTCGAATTCCAAGAAAAAATAGTAGAAACCTATTATATATTTGAAGAATTCGACTAGGTTTGAATAAGGTCAGATTTCATTTAAAAGCGGAAATCTAATTTATATTTTCCTGAAATTAAGATTTATAAGCCGTTTTTCATTTTTATTGTCCGAAATTCAACTATATAAGCCAAAATACTAGTTTACGAAATTAATACAAAATGTACCAAATGTTCACTCCACTCAACAAAGGCTGATGACATACTAGTGCCACGATATAAAGAAAATAAAACCCTCAACAATTGAGGGTTTTATTTTAGACTTATTTATTGTGTAAAGCAGCATTTACAAATTCTCTAAAGAGTGGCTGTGGTCTTGTTGGACGTGATATAAATTCCGGATGGAACTGAGAAGCAACAAACCAAGGGTGATCTTTTAACTCAATAATTTCAACTAAGCGACCATCTGGACTTGTACCAGAGAAGATAAACCCTGCTTCTTCCATCACTTGACGATAGTGGTTATTAAACTCATAGCGATGACGGTGACGTTCATAGATCACTTCATCCTGATAGGCTGCATAGGCTCGAGTTTCTTCAAGAAGCTTACAAGGTTGTAGACCAAGTCTTAAAGTTCCACCCAAATCTTCTATATCCTTTTGCTCAGGGAGAAGATCAATAATTGGATGTGGTGTATCTGGATTTATTTCAGCCGTGTGAGCTCCCACTAAACCGAGTACATTACGGGCAAACTCAATGGATGCAAGCTGCATTCCTAAGCAGATTCCAAGGAATGGCACTTTATTTTCGCGAGCATATTGTGTGGCAGCAATTTTGCCTTCAATTCCACGGTCACCGAAGCCACCTGGTATTAAAATTCCATCTACATCCTGTAGTAAATCTTTTACATTGTCCATGGTCACATGTTCCGCGTTAATCCATTTTACTTGAACGTCAGTGTCATACGTATAGCCTGCATGGCGAAGTGCTTCAACGACTGATATATAAGCATCTTGAAGTTCTACATACTTACCAACTAATCCAATCGTCGTTTTTTTGGAAAGGTTTAGAACCTTATCTACTAGTGCCTTCCATTCAGTCATGTCAGCCTCTTGGCATGTTAGCTTTAAGTGTTCACAAGTGATTTGGTCCAAACCTTGTTTTTGTAAGGAAAGAGGGACAGCGTATAGTGTATCTGCATCTAGTGCCTCGATAACTGCTTTTTGATCAATGTCACAGAATAGGGCAATCTTATCCTTCATATCTTGAGAAATCGGCATTTCAGAACGGACAACAATAACGTTTGGCTGAATACCTAAGCTTCGAAGCTCCTTCACACTATGTTGTGTAGGTTTTGTTTTCATTTCACCAGCAGCTTTAATATAAGGGACGAGGGTACAATGTATGTACATCACATTATCGCGGCCAACATCACTCTTAATTTGGCGTATGGCTTCTAGGAAAGGTAAAGACTCAATATCACCTACTGTGCCACCAATCTCTGTAATTACTATGTCAGAGTTTGTCTCTCGACCAGCACGGAAAACTCTTTCTTTAATCTCATTTGTAATATGAGGAATGACCTGTACGGTTCCACCATTGTAATCTCCACGGCGTTCCTTTTTCAGAACGGTTGAGTAAATTTTCCCTGTTGTCACACTTGAATACTTTGTGACATTAATATCAACAAAGCGCTCGTAATGGCCTAAATCAAGGTCTGTTTCTGCACCATCATCCGTTACAAATACTTCACCATGCTGGTATGGACTCATCGTTCCAGGGTCTACATTTATATAGGGGTCAAACTTTTGAATCGTCACACTTAACCCTCTATTTTTTAATAATCGTCCTAATGATGCGGCTGTTATTCCCTTCCCTAGAGATGAAACAACTCCACCTGTTACAAAAATATACTTTGTCATGTTGATCCCCCTCATCTGTTTCTTGTCTATTTTTTTTGGAGAGTAGCCATTTAGAAGAGCGAAAGCGCCTTGTTCAGATTCTAGCATAGCAAATGTTTACTTTATTGTTTCCTAAAAAATAAAAAAAGCAAAAACTACTTCACCTTTTAGAAGGGAGCAATCTTTGCTTCTTTTATGTAACGTTGCTGACAACGTTCCGTTTTACTAGAGCCCAAATATGATTTTATAGACAGGCTATAAAAATGTCAAGAGGAGATTATTGGTCTTTTTCGTCTTCATCCTCTTTTTCTTCTAAATCATCTTCTTCATCTTCAAGATCATAATCTTCGTCTAGTAGTTCATCATCAAAATCTTCGACATCATCTTCTTCTTCTTCGTCAACAGCTACTTCTTTTTTGACTAGTACGACTTCCTCATCTTCATCTTCTTCGTCATCATCAAGATCGTCAATATCATCTAATTCATCTAATTCATCTATATCATCATAATCTTCATCATCTAACTCATCAAAACCTTCTACTTCTAATTCATCCTCATCCGTTGCCTTCTTAGCACGCTTCTTTTTCGCCTTAGGAACTGGAGCAACCTCTTCTTCTACTTGGTCATAAGGATACCAACTTCTTATTCCCCAACGGTTTTCACCAACAGCAAGAAAACGACCATCTATATTCAAATCTGTGTAGAATTGAGACATTCTTGATCTTACTTCTTCCTGTGTAAGCCCAAGAAGCTTTCCTAACTCTTTAACAAGATCTTTAAACGGAATAGCCTGTTTATTTGCAGCAAGTAATTCATAAGTCAACTCAATCATGGATAACTGCTTAATTTGTTCCTGTGGTATTTTTTTTAAATTCAAGTCACGGCACTCCCTTTCTATGTATAACAACTTGTTACATCCCCAATTAATTTAAAAGGATTTCAAGATCCTATTAATTCTAGATATAAACCTATAATAAACATACTTTTCATTATAAACAAATTTATACCAATTATGCTACAAATGTGTAAGGTTTTTTTTCATGCGTTCCAGGTACCACCCGAATTTTGTCGATTTATTTCGAGAAGTTCCTGGAACCACTAAAAGGAAACCACGTAAAAAGGAGCGGTTAGGCTCCTTTTTATTTACATATTTCGGCGATATTGACCGCCCACTTCATATAGGGCTCTCGTAATCTGTCCTAAGCTTGCCACTGATACGGTTTGTAAAAGCTCTTCGAATATATTGCCACCTGAAATAGCAACATGCTTAAGGCGCTTTAATGCTTCTTCTGTTTGATCACTATATTGTGCCTGGAATGTAAGTAGGTTTTGAATTTGCTGTTCTTTTTCCTCTTGTGATGCACGGGCAAGCTCAATGTTATTTAAATCTTCCTCAGAAGGAGGAGTTGGATTTAAGTATGTGTTTACACCGATGATCGGCAATTCCCCAGAATGCTTTTTCATTTCATAAAACATGGATTCTTCTTGTATTTTTCCACGTTGATATTGTGTTTCCATCGCTCCAAGAACGCCACCACGATCATTAATTCGTTCAAATTCTTGAAGCACAGCTTCTTCAACAAGGTCTGTTAATTCTTCTATAATGAAGGCCCCTTGAAGTGGATTTTCATTTTTGGTTAATCCATGTTCCTTCGTAATAATCATTTGAATGGCCATTGCACGACGAACTGATTCTTCTGTTGGCGTTGTAATCGCTTCATCATACGCATTTGTATGAAGGGAATTACAGTTGTCATGGATCGCCATTAAGGCTTGTAGTGTTGTTCTGATATCATTAAAATCAATTTCTTGGGCATGTAAAGAACGACCGCTTGTTTGAATGTGATACTTTAGCTTTTGACTACGTTCGTTTGCACCGTATTTGTCACGCATAACGATAGACCAAATTCTTCTCGCCACACGACCGATGACTGTATACTCTGGGTCCAATCCATTACTAAAGAAGAAGGAAAGATTGGGTGCAAAATCATCAATATTCATACCACGACTCAGGTAATACTCCACATACGTGAATCCGTTTGCTAATGTAAAGGCTAATTGAGATAGTGGGTTTGCTCCCGCTTCGGCAATATGGTAGCCAGAAATCGATACAGAATAGTAATTTCTCACGTTTTGCTCGGTGAAGTACTGCTGGATATCACCCATCATTCGAAGGGCAAATTCAGTCGAGAAGATACAAGTATTTTGTCCTTGATCCTCTTTTAGGATATCAGCTTGAACCGTACCACGAACATTTTGGAGTGTCATCTCTTTAATCTGAACGTATTCTTCAATTGTCAAAATTCTACCTAGATCTTGCTCACGTTTTTCCACTTGTTGATGGATGGCTGTATTGAAAAACATAGCCAAAATGATGGGTGCTGGACCATTGATTGTCATCGACACAGAGGTAGAAGGTGCACATAGGTCAAAGCCTTCATATAACTTCTTCATATCCTCCAACGTACAAATGCTGACACCACTTTCCCCAACTTTCCCATAAATATCAGGACGGTAGTCTGGGTCTTCACCGTATAATGTGACCGAATCAAATGCGGTACTTAAACGCTTGGCATTGTCATCCTTTGATAAGTAGTGAAAACGACGGTTCGTTCTCTCAGGTGTACCTTCACCTGCAAACTGACGTTTCGGGTCTTCACCTTCACGTTTGAACGGGAATACACCAGCTGTAAACGGGAAAATGCCTGGAACATTTTCTTTGTAAATCCAACGAAGAATTTCTCCGGAATCTACGTATTTCGGTAAGGAAACTTTAGGAATATCAAGTCCTGATAAACTTTTCGTTGTAAGTTTAGTCACAATTTCCTTATCTCGGACCTTCGTCACAAACTCTGTACCCGAATACATTTTCTTCAGAGACTGCCAGCTTTCAAGTAGTTTCTTCGATTCAAGAGTAAGCTTGTATTGAAACGTCTCTTTTGCTTCCTCTAACGCTTTAACCGTTTGTTCTTGGTCCCAAACCGCTTCAATTGCTCCATCAATTTGGAATAATTTACGAGCTACTTGCACTTGCTCTTCAGTCATCTTGTGGTATCCACGGATTGTTTCTGAAATCTCTCGTAAATAGTAACGGCGGTTGTTTGGAATGATGACATTTTGTTTTTGAACCAGATTCTCTTTTGAGAATGAAGTAGACCAATCCGTTTTTGTCTTTTGGTTAATCAGCTCTACTAAAGCCGCAAAAAGTGAATTTGTACCTTGATCATTAAATTGGCTTGCAATGGTACCATAAACCGGCATTTTTGACAGGTCTGTTTCAAATAACAAATGACTGCGTTGATATTGTTTTTGAACTTGGTTCTTCGCATCCTCTGAACCTTTGCGTTCAAATTTATTAATAACGATTAAATCAGCGAAGTCAATCATATCAATTTTTTCCAATTGAGATGGCGCTCCAAATTCACTCGTCATTACATACATGGCGATATCACTGATTTCACTAATCTCTGCATCACCTTGACCAATCCCACTCGTTTCAATGATGATAAGGTCAAATCCAGCTGCTTTAACGACAGAGATTGCATCTTTAATTGCAAGGGAAAGCTCTGTACTAGACCCACGTGTTGCTAAGCTTCTCATAAATACGCGAGGGTTAAATATGGCATTCATCCGTATACGATCTCCAAGAAGAGCCCCTCCTGTTTTTCGCTTCGTCGGATCTACGGAAAGAACTGCTATCTTAATATCCTCTACTTCATTTAAAAAACGGCGGACCAGTTCGTCTGTTAGGGAGCTTTTACCTGCTCCACCCGTACCTGTAATCCCGAGAACCGGAACGTCAATGGCAAGCTCTTTCACTTGCTCTAATATTGATTCGGCTGAGACTGCTATTTCATTTTTCGTGCTAACTTGACCTTCTGCTAGAGTAATTAATCTAGTAATGGATTGAATATTACCTTCTTTTAAACCCTCAAGTTCATCTGTTATCTCGGTAACCGTTGGAAAATCACATTCTTCAATCATTCGATTAATCATGCCTTGTAGGCCATGCTTCCGACCATCTTCCGGTGAGAAAATACGAGCAATCCCGTACTCATGTAGTTCTTTTATTTCTCTTGGAATGATGACACCGCCACCGCCACCATAAATACGAATATGCGTGGCATTTCGCTCTTTTAACAGGTCATACATATATTTGAAGTACTCTACATGTCCACCTTGGTAAGAAGAGATCGCAATCCCTTGAACGTCCTCTTGGATCGCTGCTGAAACAACCTCTTCCACTGAACGATTGTGGCCCAGGTGAATCACTTCAGCACCGCTCGCTTGAATAATACGACGCATGATGTTGATGGAAGCATCATGTCCATCAAACAAACTAGAAGCTGTAACAAATCGGATATGATTTTTCGGTTTATAAATTTCAACCACAGCCATAAGAACCCTCCTACTAATCTTTGTTTATTTACTTGCTCCGATTCCGTCTAAAACATTTTGAATTTGTAGATTGGTATACTCTTCAAGCGTGTAGATTTTCTGCAGTGCCCACCTTCTAAATCCCCACATTTGACCTTGAACAAAGATATTGTGTGCAACTAGCTTTCTTTGCTTTTCCGGAAGGCTAAATTCACCATTTTCGACACAGCTCGTTAAGATCGTTTCAAACATCTCGACCATTTCGAGTTCTTTTTGGAGTACATACGGAAGGGCATCCTTGGATAGAGATTTGGCCTCTTGGTACATAACAAGCACCTCATCCTGCATTTCATCCATGACTTTAAAATAGTAGGTAATGGCTAAAGTGAGACTTTTTATATCTCCTCGCCTCGGATCAATGTCTCTATTTAATAGATCACTTACCTGGTCATAAATTCGGTCACACACCAAATACAGAACATCTTCTTTTTTCCGAATATATTCATAGAGTGTTCCGATACTAAACCCAGCTGCCTTGGCAATCTCTCGTGTTGTGGTGCGGTGGAAGCCCTTGTCTTTAAATAAAGAGACCGCTCCTTTTATCATTTGGTTCCGTCTAATTTCAATCAAGCGTTCGTCTTTGACAGACGCTGGAACGTCCTGTTTACTCATTTTCTCATGCACCGCCTATACTAGAGGAAGGAGCTAGCTGTAAAAGATGTACTAATACAATCAAATGCTCCCATTCTCTAAGCATTATTTTGCAAGCATTCTTGAAATTACTAGACGTTGGATTTCCTGAGTTCCCTCATATATTTGTGTGATTTTTGCATCACGCATAAAACGTTCGACTGGATAATCCTTTGTATAGCCATATCCACCAAAAACTTGAACGGCCTCTGTTGTCACCTTCATTGCTGCGTCTCCTGCGAACAATTTAGACATAGCAGATTCTTTCCCATATGGTAATCCTTCAGATTCTAACCAAGCAGCCTGGTACGTTAGTAATCTAGCAGCTTCAATGCTTGTTGCCATATCAGCTAATTTAAAACCAATTCCTTGTTGTTCAATGATCGGTCTACCGAATTGTTTACGTTCCTTCGCATATTCAACAGCTGCATCTAGAGCACCTTGAGCAATACCCACAGCTTGAGCAGCAATTCCGTTACGTCCGCCATCAAGTGTCATCATGGCGACTTTGAAGCCCATGCCTACACTCCCAAGTATGTTTTCTGCTGGCACACGGCAGTCTTCGAAAATGATTTCTGTCGTAGGAGATGAACGAATTCCAAGTTTCGATTCCTTTTTTCCGACCGAGAAGCCAGGGAAGTCTTTTTCTACGATAAAGGCTGTCGTTCCTTTTGTTTTTTGCTCAGGATCGGTTACAGCGAAAACGATATAAAAATCAGCAATACCACCGTTTGTGATGAAGATCTTAGCTCCATTGAGGATATAGTCATTTCCATCCTTTTTAGCATTCGTTCTCATACCGCCCGCATCAGAACCTGAACTAGGCTCAGTTAACCCGTAGCCACCGATTGATTTTCCCTCTGCCATTGGACGAAGATACTTTTGCTTTTGCTCCTCAGTCCCAAATTTAAACACAGGCCAGCCAGCAAGCGACGTGTGCGCAGAAAGAGTAACTCCTGTTGAAGCACAAACGCGTGATAATTCTTCAACGGCAATTACATAGGCTAAATAATCACTACCAATTCCACCATACTCTTCTGGCCAAGGAATCCCCGTTAACCCAAGCTCCGCCATCTTATTAAAAATATCCATATCAAAGCGTTCCTCTTCATCACGCACAGCAGCTGTCGGAGCGACCTCATTCCTCGCAAAATCACGTACCATCTTTCGAATCATTTCATGCTCTTCTGACAACTTAAAATTCATTATCATTTCCTCCTTATATGGGTCAAGTGGATGGGTACCTGTGCTAGACCACTGAATTCATAACTTAGTAATTGTAAATAATTTAGAGAATGTTTTAAAAGACATTATTTTTTTCAACCGTGTTGATTGGAGCGAAAGTTGCGAGACTCCTTGCTAAGAGCAGCGGAACAGGTGAGACCTAGGCTTTTTCACGATAGTGAAAATAGCCTTCCATCCTATGGCGCCGAAGTAGGCTTTTTCACGATAGTGAAAATAGCCTTCCATACTATGGCGCCGAAGTAGGCTTTTTCATGATAGTGAAAATAGCCTTCCATCCTATGGCGCCGTAGTAGGCTTTTTCACGATAGTGAAAATAACCTTCCATCCTATGGCGCCGTAGTAGGCTTTTTCACGATAGTGAAAATAACCTTCCTTTTTCGCCGCCCCGTGGTATGGTGCATCCCCTCGCTACAATCAACAGCCCAGGTTAAGCAGAACCTTAAGAAAATAGTGGACTTTATTAGTAGTCTCTACTTGTCCATGAGTCCCTAATTACAACTTTTTGCTAATTACTAGACGCTGTATCTCACTTGTTCCTTCATAAATTTCTGTGATTTTTGCATCACGGAAGAAGCGTTCAACAGGGTAATCCTTTGTATACCCATAGCCTCCGTATACTTGAATGGCTTCGATGGATACCTCGACAGCTGTTTTTGAAGCGAACAGCTTGGCAATGGATGCTTCTAGTCCACATGACTGACCCTGCATGCGTAGGGATGCCGCTCTATATGTTAAAAGCCTTGCTGCTTCAACATTAGTTGCCATATCTGCAATCTTAAAGCCAATTCCTTGCTGGTCAATGATTGGTTTACCGAATTGCTTACGATCCTTTGCATAGGAAATGGAGTGCTCTAAAGCAGCTTCAGCTATACCTAATGCTTGGGCAGCAATTCCAATTCGTCCAACATCTAAGTTTGCCAAGGCTACCTTAAAACCCTCACCTTCTGATCCAAGAAGGTTCTCTACTGGAACTTTTGCATCCTCAAAGGTTAGTTGAACTGTTCTAGAACCATGTAACCCCATTTTATGTTCATCTTTTCCGATAATCAGTCCAGGTGTATCCTTATCTACAATAAAGGCTGTTATTCCTTTACTTCCTGCTTCAGGATCTGTTGAAGCAAACACGATGTAGGTGTCTGCCTCCCCACCATTAGTGATGAAAACCTTTGAACCATTTATCATATAGTGATTGTTATTTAATACAGCACGGGTTTTCAGGCTACCTGCGTCAGATCCTGCACCAGGCTCCGTTAGGGCAAAAGCACCTAAATATTCACCTGAAGCAAGCTTTGGAATGTACTTTTTCTTCTGTTCTTCTGTTCCAAAATAGAGAATCGGATTCGTTCCAACAGACGTATGAACGGATAGAATAACCCCCATTGTTGCACTTACTTTAGAGATTTCATGTATGGCGATAATGTAGGACATAAAATCCATCTCTGCTCCACCATATTGTTCAGGAATAGGGATTCCCATAAGTCCGAGCTCCCCCATCTTCTTCAAGACGCTCCTAGGAAACTCCCCTGCTTCCATTCGCTCTACAAACGGAGCAATCTCCGTCTCCGCAAAATCCCGAACCATCTTCCTCATCATCTCTTGCTCATCCGTAAACCGTAAATCCATGCAGTCTTACCTCCTTTATCGCACTAACGCAATGGGGGCCTGACCCCCAGTGCTTTAACGCATTACCACACTGAGGGCCTGGCCCCCAGTGTTTTAAAGCTTTAAAGCGTTAAACTATCGACTTACCCATATGTGTAAAACCCTCTGCCTGATTTCTTCCCTAGCCAGCCTGCTTTGACGTATTTACGAAGTAATGGACATGGACGGTATTTGTCGTCTCCAAAACCTTCGTGTAAGGTTTCCATAATGTAAAGACAAGTATCTAGACCAATAAAGTCTGCAAGTGTAAGTGGTCCCATTGGATGATTCATTCCGAGCTTCATTACGTCGTCAATGGCTTCTACTGAAGCAACTCCCTCATATACCGTATAGATTGCTTCGTTTATCATAGGCATGAGGATACGGTTTGCAACAAACCCTGGGAAGTCATTTACTTCAACAGGTACTTTCCCGAGCTTTCTAGTAATCTCTTCAATGGTGCTATATACCTCATCTGCTGTAGCTAGCCCACGAATGATCTCGACGAGCTTCATTACAGGTACTGGATTCATAAAATGCATGCCAATGACCTTTTCAGGACGCTTTGTGGCGGCTGCAATTTCTGTAATCGGTAGTGAGGATGTATTGGTTGCTAAAATCGTATGAGCTGGAGTAATTTCATCAAGTTCAGCAAAAATTTTACATTTAATCTGCATATTCTCGACAGCAGCTTCAATAACAAGGTCAACCTCTTTAGCATTTGAAAACTCTGTTGAGACTGTGATTCTTCCAAGTATTTTTGATTTCTCTTCGTCTGCCATTCGTCCTTTTTCAACCTGACGAGACAAATTTTTATTAATGATCCCAATTCCCTTTTCAACAAACTCAATCTTTAGGTCATGTAAGAACACATTATATCCTGCCATTGCACACACTTGGGCAATTCCTGATCCCATCTGCCCAGCACCAATGACCATTATTCTTTGCACGTTCATGCTTCTATTCCTCCTCTTGTAAACACTTTATCGCTTTAGCTAGATAGGGGCCTGACCCCCACCGCTTCACCGCTTTAACTCAGTGGGGGACAGGCCCCCACTCCTTTAACGCGTTACTTGGATCATGATGGCGTCGCCTTGGCCTCCGCCGCTGCAGATGGAGGCGATGCCGATTCCTCCGCCTCTGCGCTTTAGTTCGTGAGCTAGTGTGAGAATGATTCGTGCTCCACTTGCTCCGATTGGATGGCCTAGAGCGACTGCTCCACCGTTCACGTTTACCTTTTCAGGATCTAGACCTGCAATCTTTCCACTTGCAAGTGCAACAGCAGCGAATGCTTCATTTACTTCAAATAAATCAATATCCAGAAGACTCTTGCCTGTTTTTTTTAGTAGTTCATTAATGACGATCCCTGGTGTTTTAGGGAAGTCCTTTGCTTCGGTTGCGATGGCTGCATGGCCCACAATAACAGCTAACGGCTCTCTCCCTTCACGGATGGCTCGTTCTTCACTCATCAAAACAAGTGCAGCTGCACCGTCATTTATACCAGGAGCATTACCTGCTGTGATTGTTCCGTCTGCCCCAAATGCAGGGCGAAGCTTGCTTAATGCATCAATAGTAGAATTTTTTCTTGGTGATTCGTCATCTTTCACTACAATTGGAGTACCTTTACGAACTGGAACCTCTACGGGAATGATTTCTTCTGCTAAGATGCCCTCTTCTGCGGCTTTCACTGCCAACATATGACTACGAAGAGCCCATGCATCCTGGTCAGCTCGCGTTAACTCTAGCTCCTTGGCCACTCCATTACCATATGTCCCCATGTGTACTCCATCAAACGAACAAGTTAATCCATCATGAACCACCAGGTCGATCATTGGAGAATCACCCATTCGAAGACCCCATCTTGCTTTAGGCATAATATAAGGGGCATTGCTCATGGACTCCATTCCACCCGCCACAATAACCTCTTCGTCACCAGAACGAATAATCTGGTCAGCTAAAGTGACACTTCGCATTCCAGACGCACAGACTTTATTAATTGTTTCCGTTTTAACTTCCCAAGGAATTCCGGCATATCTTGCTGCCTGACGTGAAGGGATTTGCCCTTGCCCTCCTTGTAAAACTGTTCCGAGGATCACTTCTTGCACATCTTTTGATTCCACATTCGCTCTAATTAATGCTTCCTTAATAACAAGTCCACCAAGTTGAGCGGCTGAAAACGTACTTAACCCGCCACCAAATTTGCCAAAAGGTGTACGAACTCCACTTAAAATAACTGTTTTACTCATTTTTTGTCCCCCTCAAAAAAGTAATAGTAAACGCTTACAACGTATTTCTCTCTATTTCAAAATTCACGCTTGTCAGAAATCCGATTGAACGCTCGCTCGATTGAAATCCATAAAAGTGGGTGTGCGTCATCCACACACCACACCTATACTATATTCATAGTTTGCTAGTCTTACGACGCGATTTCTTTTATCTCGCCAACAACTGATTTCTCAAGAATTTCAACAACATCCAGTGTTTGCACTGTCTCTTCTACTTCCTTCGCCTTGGTTCCGTCACTGATCATCGTTAAGCAGTAAGGACATCCACTGCTGATGATAGATGGATTCACCGCTAAGGCTTGTTCAGTTCTCGCAACGTTCACACGGGTACCCGAATGTTCTTCCATCCACATTAGACCTCCACCAGCTCCACAGCACATTCCTGTTTCACGATTTCGCTCCATTTCCACAAGCTTTACCCCAGGTATTGCCTTTAGGATTTCGCGTGGTGGATCATATACCTCGTTATAACGCCCTAAATAACAAGAATCATGGAAGGTTACGGTCTCGTTCACTTCATACTTTGGCTTTAGACGTCCCTCTTTTACTAGTTCAGCTAAAAGCTCTGTATGGTGATACACCTCTGCTTCAAGACCAAAATCAGGATATTCGTTTTTGAAAATGTTATAAGCATGAGGATCGATTGTAACGATTTTCTTCACTTCGTTACTCTGGAACTCTTCTATATTTTTCGCAGCAAGCTCTTGGAACAAAAATTCATTTCCTAAGCGTCGTGGTGTGTCACCAGAGTTCTTCTCCTTATTACCTAAGATCGCAAACTTCACACCTGCTTCATTTAAAAGCTTTGCAAATGAAAGAGCAATTTTTTGACTACGATTATCGTATGAACCCATTGAGCCAACCCAAAATAGGTATTCAAACTCTTCTCCAGCCTTTTTCACTTCTTTAACCGTTGGAATAATGACATCCTCGCGGGCTGTTCTCCAATCCTCACGCTCTTTTCGGTTTAATCCCCATGGATTTCCTTGTCGCTCAATATTGGTCATCGCACGTTGGGCATCTGGATCCATTTTTCCTTCTGTTAAAACAAGATAACGACGAAGGTCAATGATTTTGTCCACATGTTCATTCATAACCGGACATTGATCTTCACAGTTACGACAGGTTGTACACGCCCAGATTTCCTCTTCTGTAATGACATCCCCAATTAAGCTAGGGCTGTACATATCAAGTGCACCAGCAGATTCAGTGACACCTTTACCCGCTGCCATCATAGCAATTTGGTTTCCTTGCGTGTTTGAAAACGCAACAGCTGGGACCCACGGAGTTCTTGACGTAACAGCAGCTCCCGTATTAGTCAAATGATCACGCAACTTTAAAATCAAATCCATCGGTGACAGCATTTTCCCGGTCCCTGTTGCAGGACACATATTCGTACAACGTCCACATTCCACACAGGCATATAAATCAGTTAATTGATTTTGAGTGAAATCCTCAATTTTACCTACACCAAATGATTCCTGTGTCTCATCCTCGAAATTAATTTTCTCTAATTTACCAGGTTTTGAAAGACGATTAAAGAATACATTCGCAGGCCCTGCAATTAAGTGAGCATGCTTGGATTGAGGAACATATACTAAAAACGTTAGTAGGAACAGTAAATGAATCCACCATGAAATGTAAAACACAACTATTGAAGCTGTTTCACCCATTCCACTTAAGATAAAAGCAATACTTGAAGCAATTGGTTCACTCCATGTTAGTTCATGCTGATGCCAGATAATCCCCATTCCATTTCCCATCAATACAGATATCATTAAGCCACCGATGAAAAGAAGAACTAGACCAGACTTAAAGCCTCTTTTTAAACGAACTAGCTTTTCAACGTAGCGACGATGGAACGCCCATACTACTGCAACTAAGATCATTAAGGAAACAAGCTCTTGGAAGAATGTAAAAGCAGGATATAAAGGACCTAGTGGCAAATGCTGACCAGGAGCTAGCCCCTTCCAAATAAAATCAAGGGCACCAAATTGGACAAGTATAAAGCCATAAAAGAACATAATGTGTATAATTCCGCTTTTTTTATCCTTTAATAGTTTCTTTTGCCCAAAAACGTTCACCCATATTTTATTCAATCGCTCTTTAAGCTGACCATCAAACTCAACTTTTTTTCCGAGCTTAATAAAAGCAAGACGTGATTGAACTAAATATACAAACAAGTAAACAGCGTAAGCGGTTACAATCAAAAATGCAAATAAGTTAATCCATAGTAGTGGACTCATTGGTTGACCCCTTTCTGTGAAGTAATAATGATTGATTATTCAAGGGATTATCTCCCTTTCGCAAACAATTTTAACAGTAATAAATATTCAGACATCATGCGTTCATACTTCTATTATAATATGAATGAGCATTCAGTCAACACATTTCATTCGTGTGCATTGATTCTTATCAATAAGGTGACACTAAAAGGCAGAGTATAGTAGGAAAATAGCCATTTGTTAGGGGGATCCAAGTTATGGTAATCTTCTTTCTGATCATCCTCTTTATCATTTTATGGGCATTAATTGACTTCAAGCTTGGCAGGCATTTTCATATAAAACGAATATTGAAACAGGAATTCCCATTCCGAAAGAGTACGATTACTTTATTTAATACCGGTCAAAAGCTTTATGATGATTTATTTCAACAGATTGAAAAGGCAACCAAGCATGTCCATATCTTATTTTATATTTTGAAGGATGATAAAGTCAGTGAAGCATTCTTAGAGCTATTAATGGACAAAGCAAAACAAGGGCTTGAAGTTCGTCTCTTATTAGATCGAATAGGTAGTAACAAATTATCAAAGAAAAAGATGAAAGAGCTTCGTGAAAATGGAGTATTTTTTACGTTTTGTCACATTCCAAAATTCCCCTTTTATTTTTATTCATTAAATGAAAGAAACCATCGGAAGATCTCTGTTATTGATGGCAAGGTCGGATATATTGGTGGCTTTAACATAGGAAGAGAATATATTGGCCAAGACCCTAAGTTAGGTGATTGGAGAGATTATCACTTAAGAATTGAAGGTGAGGGTGTTCAAGACCTTCAAAAGCAGTTTTTACATGATTGGGAGGATTCGACAAAGGAAAGACTTCACCTCAATGATTTATATTTCCCACCATTGCTCACAGGTGAAATTTTACATAAGTTTGTTCCTACTGATGGAGCTTATTTACAGCATATTTTTCAAGAGTTGATTCAAACTGCAAAAGAGGAACTAATCATTGGGACCCCTTACTTTATTCCAGGGAAAACTATTTTTAACGATCTTATAGAAGCTGCAAATCGTGGAGTGGTGGTTAAGATCATCGTACCCATGAAAGCGGACCATTTCTTTGTGAGAGAAGCGGCATTTCCTTATTTTAAGCAACTCCTTGAAGCAGGATGTAAGGTATACCGATATTATTATGGCTTTTTTCATGCCAAGGTTATTGTGAAGGATGGACAAATATGCGATATCGGCACAGCCAACTTTGACAAGAGGAGCCTTTACCTGAATCATGAAATCAATTGTCTCATCTATGACCAACCATTCGTCCAATTGGTTAAATCAACTTTAGAAAAAGATCTAGATTTTGCAGAAGAATTGACATTAGAAGATTTAAAAAAACGTTCCCTTCTTCAAAGAGGAAAAGAAAAAATCTCCACCATTCTTTCAAAATTTCTATAAACGGCACTTCAACGCTTTAAAGGAATGGGGGCCAGGCCCCCATTCCTTTAAAGCACTAAACAGTTGGGAGGAAACCACCTGTGCGTATTCGGTTTGGTTATGTTTCTCAGGCTCTTTCATTGTGGGATGCTTCTTCCTCTAAGACGATCACATTTACAAATTGGAGAAAACTTGGGAAAGAAGAGCGTATTCCGAGGCTGGTTGAAATTGCGAAGGTTAATATTCGTAATACGAAACGAGCAGTGCTCTATAATATTGCGCATGAAATGGAGTTGTATCGTCTCTCGTCTTCCATTGTTCCTTTAGCCACCCATCCAGAAGTAAACTGGAACTATCTATCCGATTTATTAGAGGACTTACAAGACCTTGGTGACTATATAAAAGCGTATAAGCTTCGTGTTAGTTTTCACCCTAATCAATTCACTCTGTTCACTAGCGACCGCTCTGAGGTTACTCTTAATGCTGTGCGAGATATGGAGTATCACTTCAATCTTTTAAATGCGATGGGAATTGCAGATGAATCCTTACTAAATATCCATGTCGGAGGAGCTTACGGAAATAAACTAGAGGCCATAAAAAGATTTAACGAAAATATTAAGCTTCTCCCCACTTCTATAAAAAATAGGATGACATTAGAAAATGATGATAAAACGTACACACTAACGGAAACATTAGCAGTTTGCACAGACCATAAAATTCCACTCTTGTTTGATTATCATCATCATATGGCGAATCCCTGTGAAAAGTCACTCGAGGAGATTCTTCCTGAGGTTTTCCAAACGTGGGAGCATTTCGGTCTGATTCCAAAGGTTCATATTTCCTCCCCTAAAAACGAGAAGCAATTTAGACATCACTCAGATTTCGTTAGCCTAGAATTTATCATGCCATTTTTAACACTTGCTAAGTCAATAGGCACTGACTTTGATATCATGATTGAAGCTAAAGAAAAAGATCGTGCTGCTTTAAAGCTAGTCGAAGATATCTCTAGCATTCGTGGTGTGAAACGAGTGAGCGGTGGCTCCGTTTTTTGGAAATAAAAAATCCTTCTCATTCTAAACTCTGAGAAGGATTTTTTTCTATTTTATCCACGGTATCATCGGAGCTACCCAGCTAAAAAGCTTGAAGCCTAAGTAAACACCGACAATGCCTGTGACTCCTGCAAGTGCTGGAGGTGCCGGGATGGGTAGTCTTAATAATGCGAATAGAAAACCAACTACGGTTCCTGTTAGTAATGATAATATGACTTCCTTCATGATTGACATCCTTTCAGAGGTTACTTCTAGTCTAAATTGTAAGTATCACCTAAATAAAACAAGGTAACCTTGGGTAAAGCTCAGTAGTGAGGTAAGGTTTACATTTTCTCCGGAGCCGTAACACCAATGAGAGCTAATGAATTTTTCAACGTAATTTGAACAGCCTTCATTAAAGCATATCGAACTTTGCTTAACTCAAGCTTTTCCACATCTAATACTTTTTCGGCATTATAAAAACTGTGAAGAGCTGAGGAAAGTTCAAATACGTAATTCGTCATGCGGTGCGGCATTCTCTTTTCTGCTGCTTCAGCAACAGCTACTGGGAATTCACCTAGCTTCTTTAACAATTCAATTTCTTTTTCAGATTGAGCTAGTTCAAGGTTTAACTCGGCTGACTCATGGATGTTCATTTCTTCACCTTGTCGTAAAATGCTGCAAACACGAGCATGAGCATATTGCGCGTAGAACACTGGATTCTCATTTGATTTGGAAACAGCCAGATCCATATCAAAGTCCATATGTGAATCCGCACTTCTCATGGCAAAGAAATAACGCATCGAGTCGACTCCGACCTCGTCCATTAACTCACGAAGGGTTACGGCCTTTCCTGTTCGTTTTGACATTTTGACCTTTTCACCATTTTGGTAAAGCTGAACCATTTGGATAATTTCTACCTCTAATGCCTCTGGTCCATAACCAAGTGATTGAATAGCAGCCTTCATACGTGGAATATACCCATGGTGATCCGCTCCCCAAATATTGATAAGCTTGTCATGACCACGCTCTAGCTTATCCTTATGATAGGCAATGTCAGGGGTTAAATACGTGTACGACCCGTCATTTTTAATTAAAACACGATCTTTATCGTCACCAAAATCGGTAGAACGCAACCAAGTAGCCCCGTCCTCCTCAAAAACCTTGCCTTGTTCGTGTAAGGTTTTTAACGCTTCATCAATTTTCCCGTTTTCATATAAAGAAGTTTCTGAATACCAAACATGAAAGGGCACCCGGAAGCTCTC
This sequence comes from Bacillus sp. DJP31, assembly GCF_049310945.1. Taxonomy (NCBI): domain Bacteria; kingdom Bacillati; phylum Bacillota; class Bacilli; order Caryophanales; family Bacillaceae; genus Bacillus; species Bacillus sp. DJP31. The sequence goes on from NZ_JBMERO010000005.1 coordinate 190,101, forward strand.
TAAATCTTTTTGAAGTTTTTCTAATTCTACTTTTAACCCATATTGACGTAAGAAGGTATAGCGTTCCTCATCTGTCGCTAAAACAAAGCGATCCCCAAACTCGTCAGCGATTTTTTTCCCAATTCCTATAATGTCCGCACCATGATACCCATCCTCAGGCATAGTCTTTTCTAATCCCAACGCTTGAAAATAACGTGCTTCTATAGAGCGTGCCAGGTTATTAATCTGATTACCTGCATCATTTATGTAGTATTCTCTTGTTACTTCATAGCCAGCTTTTTCTAAGATATTACAAAGAGTATCACCAACAGCCGCACCACGTGCATGGCCTAAATGAAGGTCTCCCGTTGGGTTAGCTGAGACAAACTCGACATTGATTTTTACTTGGTTCCCAGTCGACGCTTGTCCATATGTATCCCCGGCTGCTACAATAGTCGGAATTAAATCCACCAAATAACGATTATCCATATAAAAATTAATAAACCCAGGACCTGCTATTTCAATTTTTTCAATAGAAGCCTTCGTTCTGTCAAAATGACTCACTAGTTCCTCTGCAATAACACGAGGTGCTTTCTTTGCTACCCGAGCAAGTTGCATGGCAATATTGGTCGCATAGTCACCATTTGTCTTGTCTTTTGGCAGCTCAAGAATAATTTCTGGAATTTGGTCTTCCGATGCTAATTCTGCTTTTAGAATGGCTTCTTTTATTTCTGCCTTTAACCGTTCTTTTACTTGTTCAACAACATTCATCGCCTTATTCCTCCTTAAATTGAATTTCTAAAGAATATGTCCCGATACTTTCACCTTGCATAAATAGTGTATATTTCAACTGAAACAGTCCTGATCTATCACGTTCGTCCCATGAATGCATCAGCCTGTCAGTGTGCGCCTTCACTTCTAGTTTCACTTGAGGAGTTTCGTAGATCCCACTAGTTTCTTGCTTTAGTTTAAACAGAACTCTCATGTTTACGGAACCAGACCGTTTAATCCAAGCCTCTTCCTCTGACCACCTAATTAGCGTGTTCACTTCAGCTTGATCCTCTAGCTTTTCCTCGAACATTAAATAAGATTTATGGTTCATTATGTAGTATTGACCAATTGTTTGAAATGAAAAATCAACTTTATCTTCACCGTCATTTATTTCACTAGAAAAGTTGATGTGTACAGGCATTCTTACTGCTTGATTCAAGCATCCCACGTCCTTATCCTATATAACTTTATAAGTATATAGATTTCTTTTGAAAAGTTCAATATTCCGGAGTAGAATAGCTGGAATATTCGACAAGATCCGGGCGGTTTTCTTTATTTTGATTAAAATAAAAAAAACGACACTAATTCAAAAGATGAATTTTAGTGTCGTCTTTTTTAGATACTCTTGATGGTGTCCTTTTAAAGGATAAGTTTTGTTTCATTCTTTTGTCGTATTTTTTCTTTTTTTTGCAGTTACCAAAACTCAATAAATAATATAGTCTTCAATCTCTTTTTTAATAAATATTGTTCCTAAAGTTTTATTATCAATATTTATATCTTCTAACAGTTCTTCAAATCGCAGGAAAAATCGATTTAATACATGTCGAAATTAGCTTAGCGTATGTTTTCCGCATTTCCAACGTTAAGACTTTTGAAACAAGTCTTATGAGACGCTGTGAGAGTTATTTTTATTGGAATGAGATTTTGTATCAATAGCCTTCAACTTAAGGTTAAAACATCTTTGTTTGCCCCTAAGTTTACCTGATATTCTTCCTAGTCTGGTGAATCCTATATAACTTTCTCCAATATGCCCTATTCCTTACATCAGAATCCTTTTTGAGGAAAAAAATCTAGGTGCATAAACATCTAGATTTTTCTATATTCTCTCTAAAAACCTCTTTTAATCAAATTTGTTTAACTTTTTTTAAAAGATTTTAGTATACAATAGCAAATTGTAAAGAATACAAAATCAACATAATTCAATGGTATAAGATTATAAAATAGTGAAAAAATAATCAAAAAAATCAATAAAATGGCAATGAAAAAATAAGTCGAATGAAAAATCAATACCCCTTTTTTTCCCCAATTATTTATTTGATTTTGTAAAATGAAGTAATTTAATGCTAAAACGATAACTCCTGTAAGTATAAACTTGGGTAAATAATTAAAAGAATCGACCGCATTTTGATTTACTATGGGATTTAAATAGTGAATAACAATAAGAAATGTAATAAAAATTCCAATTGTCAAAATTCTGGGTTTATTAGCTTTCATTACACTTTTCTCCAAGTAGTGGGTTTCTTTCATAGTGTTTATTGTAAATCGCTTACTTTTTATCTGTTTTTTTGTTTGTCACAAGGTAGGTAAACTGACAGTACAAAAAAACCAGCATTTGCTGGCTCATCCTGTTTTCGTACTATTTTGTTTCCGTTCGAAACTCGCTGCTGTAATTAGAACATCACTTTGGTTTTTGCCCTGGAAGGTCATTTTCCAACTACTTTTCTTTTTCAGTCTTCCTTCTCCTGTGCTGACCTTTGTAAATCCCTCTGTCATGAGGTTCACCGCGTAGATTGTAATGGCAAAGAACAAGATCGGTGTCAACGGAATCCAGATAGCTGTTTGAAGATAACGTTGCGCATCTCCAATTAGTCCTGACCATTCCATCGAGAAGGTAGTTGGTGGATCTGGGGTAAGTAGATCATAGGAAACAACAGTGCCTCCAAAGAACAAGTGAAGAAGTCCTAAGTGTGAGAGTATGAGTAACACTTGAATAACCTGCTGCCCAAACATAATGACAAACTTTTCTCTCAAAGAAGGAAGAATATGCCTTCTAATAATATGAAGTTTGCTCGCACCTAAGGTTTGAGCACTAATAATAAAGTCCTTTTTCATTAGGGATGAGCTCTCATTTCCAATTAAGACGGCCAAAATGGGTACAGTTAGCATTGTAAGGACCATCACTTCTATCGAAACCCTCTCAAAGAAGCTGTGCTGAAATCCTTCTGGCCCCATCCATAGAACGGGATATAGGATATAATAAGCAATTAAACTGAGTGGAATATAGTGAAACGAATCAATAAACCCGTTTATGTTTTTCCTGAACCTTGTTAAATAGGAGCTAAAAAGAACTCCTAATGGAATGGCTACTGCAACTCGTAAAAAGGCAATAATAAAGGCTGCAATAATCGTATACTTCGCTCCAATGATCATTTTATTTAACATATGGAGTCCAAGTGCGTCGGTGCCAAACCAAATGTCTTTATTTGGTGACAGAGGAGAGGATGCTTCAAGGGCACCCTCTTCATTATAGACATAATATGTTTTTGGAACCTCGTCTTTGTAAACGGCTGTGTAGACAAAGCTCGACACAAGAAGAGCTGAAATAATGAGAAATCCAATTAAAAACATAGGCTGTGTCAGTAATTTTTTCATCATAACGACTCTCCTCCATTCACTCTATTTTTCAGTAATGATTCAAAAATAGTATAGAGGAGGAAGATAGGAATAAAGAGTAAGAGAATACCCATTGTAAAAATTTCAGGTGACATATATTTACTTAAGAAACGAGTAATCCCGAAAATATTAAATAGATACTCAATGATGAATAAGTTAGAAAGCATAAACCAGACGATCTTCTTTGATTGGAAAAACAAACTGACTGAAGCATTGCGTAATATATGGACAAGTAGAATGGCAGGATATGAAACACCCTTCATTCTTGCCAAATCCACATAGTCCTTCTTCAACTCTTGTTCAAACAGCAATACACTCAATCGATAAAGCTGAATGGTAGGAAAGATAGCTAAGCATAGCATCGGCAGCAGGTAGACTCTTTCCTCTGAAAGGGTCACGAAATTAATTAATAATATATTGGTTTTTTGATAGAAAAATACAATGAAAAACTGCATTATAAATACAATGAAAATATCAGGAAGTGACTCAAATATATAGATAAAAAGCTTCGTTTTCCCTCTATGCTTGCTCGGTATTAACATGGTTAGATAGGTTAGAGCCGTTGAAATAAAATAGGCAATCAATAACGCGCCTAGTAGTAGAGTTAATGAATAGAGAACAGGCTCAAATAGAAAAGGAAACAGCTCTCTCTCCACACCATTCCAATCATATGTAAGACTTGTATAATTCATTATTCCTTCAGCAATTTGTTTCACTGTACTAAAATAGCTTGTAAAACTAACAAGCCCTCCACTTGTTCCATTAAATATAGACGGCAGTGCACCGACCAAAATAATTCCCAAACATGCAACGATAAACTGCATACAAATTTCGACTATGCGTGGCATACTTGTCCCCCTTGCTTTATCTTTTAGAGGATGTTCAAAAAGTCCGGCAAAAATAGCTTCGAATTTCTTCGTCAGCTCGTCTTTCCGCTCCTCACGTATACAAAACATACGCGCAGGAAGCTGAAGACTTCGCTTCCTTGAACTTCTTTGCTCTTTTTGTCCTCCTTTTTGTACAGGATCTTTTAGACTTTTCTCATTTTTTATTCTTTTTAAATAATAGCACAAAAACTCGGAAGAGAAAGTAATTCCAGATACTTTTTTTACAATTTTTAGATGTTCTGCTACCGAACTGCACTGGGATATAAAAAAAGAAAAGGGCTATGTTTACTTTTTTTTAAAAAGTAAAAAGACCATAGAGATGGGGGCACCCTATGGTCTAAATCTATTATTGCGATAATGTCCTATCAGATGATGCATTTTTTGATTTTGAAGCCGATGCAAAGCCTACATAAATAGAGGCGAATGCAATGATGAAGTGAAGAATGTTGTCAGCTAATAAGAAAATAATTCCTAAGAATTCATGGGTAAACAGTCCGAGAACAGCAACCCCTAGATAAACAAGTCCAAAGATTCTTGCGTATAGAGCACTTTTTGACTCACTACTACTTGCCCATAAACCAATAACACCAGAGAGTAGATGTACACTATTATGCACGGGAGTTAAATGAAAAATGGCTTCTAACGGTAAGAAAAAACCAATGACTCCGAGTACGATAAAAACAAGACTCAATACTCTAACAAACTTTGCTGCCATGGTAATCCTCTCCTTAATTAGTTTTCATAAAGCTAACGAAGGATCAGAGATTTTGGATCTATTTTTTTAAAAAAATAGATCCAAAAGAAATGGAAAATGTTACTAATGAAAAAGAGAGTTAATTATGAAGGAAAACTTCTCGACATGCTCGAATTCTTGGCCGAATACTGGAGAAGAAGCTTTTCTGCCCTTCTCCAAGTACTTTTCAAAGAGAAAGACCGAACATCCAAGGGCCGAAGGCGACTACTTGACCATGAGCGCATCTTCAACAATATTCTAGTGCAAATTGAACAAGAGGAGGACTGGTTTTTAAACAATGACGTAACCTAAGACCTAAACTTCTAATATGTAAAAAAATGGATAAGAACAACCTTCATACAAGACCCCCTTATCCTTTTGGCTAAATTACAAACCAAATAAAAACTGAATATTGAGTATAGTTATTAATTGGAAAATAATTAATAATAATTCCAATTAATTTCACTTGACTCTGTAATATTTTTTTTATGCAATGCTAGTGTTCCAAAGGAAAAAAATCTATAACAACTGTCTTTTTGAAAATCGAGTAGAGGGAAAATAAGTTAACTTATTTTCGCCCCTCTCACAACACCGTACATACGGGTCTCGTATACGGCGTTTCAATTTATATTACAGTGTGTACTTTTAATAACGTTCTAAAGCAGAGGGTACTCCCCTTTG
>NZ_JBMERO010000006.1:0-180127 GCF_049310945.1 Bacillus sp. DJP31
AAAGAAGGGGTGTATCGTTCGTTTTTGGAAAGAGATAACAAACGGTACGATATGTTGTTATATGGGATTTTACGTGAGGAGTATTTCAATACAAAGTAAAAGGGATCGACCATTGATGTGGTCAATCCCTTATTTTTATGGCTTCCAAATCATTAAAAAGAAAATAAGTACACCAAGTGAAGTAGCCGCTGCAAACAACTTATTAATGGATAATAATTGGCTTTTTTGAACGTCTGGTAACTCAACTGCTTTTTTATTTTCTTCGGCAAAAACCCATGATGATAGCTTTTTTGTTTTTGGATCAATAATGACAATGACGATCACTTGAATGGCAACATAAAGAATAAGTGAACCAATTAACCATGTTGTCATAAATGTCCCATAGTTTCCTAGTATCACTAACGTAATACCAGACACCACAGCAATCGTTCCACCGATTTTCGGGAAGTAATTAAGATAGTTTGATTATTTCATTGAATGACGAAGATCCTCTGCATTTTGATTCTTTCTAAACAGCACATGTCCAAAGAATGTAGGTCCAACCCCGATTATAGCTGATAAAACATGGACAAGAACTAAGACTTTTAGCATTTGATATCTCTCCTATTTTGTATGTATATATTCCCATTTTACAATAATGGTTGTTAGAATTTGCAGGTTTTTTAAAAAATTAAAAATTATTTTTACAAGACATTTAATTTTTACACATTTTGTCCTAATTCCTAGAATAGATTAGTGAAAGACTTAGAAAACTAGAATCTCCTCGAGGGGAGTAAGAACAATATGAAACTCTTAATGGTGTTAATCGCTGTAATAGGTGGAATACTCGCCGGCACACAAGCACCGATAAATGGAGAATTAGGGAGAAGAATTGGGAGTCTTGAAGCGGCATTAGTATCCTTTTTTATCGGGACATTAGTCTTAACACTATTTGTCTTGTTTTTCGGAAAGGGCCAGTTGCCTCAAGCTCTATCTGTGCCGAAGTGGCAACTATTGGGAGGAATACTTGGAGCAACTTTTGTAACAGCTATCATATTCTGTGTCCCAAATCTTGGGGTAGCCACCACGATCTTTTCTGCTATAATCGGCCAAGTAATCATCAGTATGGTCATTGATCATTTTGGCTTATTTGGAATCACGCGAAATCCCGTGAACCTGTACAGACTTATTGGGGTTATTTTAATGATTTCTTCGTTATTTTTTATTTATAAGGGTACTGTACAGTCCTAATAAAAATCATAATAATTGAAAGCGTTTTCTAGTTCGTGTAAACATGTGATGTTCGCTTTCCTTATCTCGAACACACAGTCTAATAAAACCTAATTAAGGGGGATAAAACAATGTCAGATTTAGTGAAAATTGGGCTAATCCAAGCCTCAAATGATGTGGATGGAAAGGAACCTGTCCAGGTTCATAAAGAAAAGGCGATTGAAAAGCATATAAAGCTAGTAAGGGATGCAGCTGAAAAAGGGGCACAAATCATCTGTTTGCAGGAAATATTTTATGGACCTTACTTCTGTGCAGAGCAAAATACAAAGTGGTATGACGCGGCAGAGGAAATTCCAAACGGTCCAACAACAAAGCTATTTCAGGAGTTGGCGAAAGAACTAGGTGTCGTAATAGTTCTACCAATCTATGAAAGAGAAGGCATTGCTACATATTACAATACAGCAGCTGTGATAGATGCGGATGGTTCATACCTTGGAAAATATCGAAAACAGCATATTCCACATGTTGGAGTTGGGAACGAAGGATGTGGATTCTGGGAAAAGTTTTACTTTAAGCCCGGAAATCTAGGGTATCCAGTATTCGATACGGCTTTCGCAAAAGTCGGTGTGTACATTTGCTATGACCGTCATTTTCCAGAAGGTGCAAGATTACTAGGATTAAAGGGTGCAGAGGTGGTCTTTAATCCATCAGCTACAGTGGCTGGTTTATCTGAATATCTTTGGAAGCTTGAACAGCCTGCGCATGCAGTTGCGAATGGCTATTACTTAGGAGCCATAAACCGAGTTGGCTATGAGGGACCATGGAATATGGGTGAGTTTTACGGCCAATCGTATTTAGTTAACCCTCGCGGAAGCTTCGTGGCGATGGCAAGTCGTGATCAAGACGAAGTCATTATAGGTGAAATGAATAAAAAGCTGATTAGAGAAGTGCGTGATGTATGGCAATTCTACCGTGACCGTCGTCCTGAGACTTATGGGGATATGACCGCGTTGCTTCCTTGATCTGGGTAATAGAAGTCAGTTTGGCATGAATAAGTTAATTTATTGCACGAGAGATCAAGTTTGATACAAAAATCAGAATACTCATTAAAACATCAAACTAAGAGTTTTACACAACATGTAAAACTCCTTTTACTCTAGTAAACAAAGAAAAGGAGGGTATGGAGTGAATAAAGTAAAAGGTTCTCATATTTCTCTTCAAGATTTATCGAAGAACTTTCTTGAAGTACACCCGGGACTTTCTAGCCGTGATGCAGTAGAAGAAGCCAATCGGTGTTTGTACTGCTACGATGCTCCCTGTATTACCGCTTGTCCGACAGGTATTGATATTCCGTCGTTTATCAAAAAGATTGCATCAGGCAATTTAAAAGGATCCGCGACAACGATTATGAGTGCTAATCCAGTAGGCGCAAGCTGCTCACGTGTATGCCCAACAGAGGAGCTTTGTGAAGGAGCCTGTGTGCTCAATCATTCTACGAAACCCATTATGATTGGGAACCTTCAGCGGTATGCGACAGATTGGGCCATTCAAAATGAACAAGTCTTATTCCAAGCGGGAGAAAGCAATGGAAAAACGGTAGCTATTATTGGTGGAGGTCCAGCAGGTCTTTCAACCGCAAGAGAGCTTGCCAGATTTGGATTTAAAGTCACCATATTTGAAGCCGAGGAACAGGCTGGTGGTTTAAACACGTATGGTATTGTCTCCTTCAGGTTGCCGCAAGCCATTTCCTATTGGGAGGTTCAGCAAGTTGAGGCACTAGATGTAGAAATCCGCACGAACACTCGTGTTGGAAAAGATATATCGGCAGAAGAACTACTAGCAACCTATGACTATGTTGTATTAGCCGTTGGGATGGCAAATGTACCTATCTTAGGTATACAGGGAGAAGAAAATGAAGGTGTGTTTGATGCCATTCAGTTTGTAAAGGATACTAAAGCCGGAGAGATTTCACGTGACTTTGTAGGGAAGCGAGTGGTGGTCATAGGTGCAGGGAATACAGCCATAGATGCTGCGACTTGTTCCGTCCGATTAGGTGCCGAAAACGTCAAAATTGTATATAGAAGAACTCAAGAGGAAATGAGCGCATATGACTTTGAATATGATTTTGCCAAACAAGATGGTGTTGAATTCCGTTGGTTAACGGCTCCAAATCGGATTGTTTCAGAAAATGGAAAAGTGACAGGCATAGAATGTATCAAGATGGCACTAGGTGAATCAGGCGCAGATGGTCGCCGCCGTCCTATGCCAATAGAAGGTTCAGAATTTGTGATAGAAGTAGACGCCGTTATTAAAGCCATTGGTCAACAAAGGCATCAAACTTTAATCGAGCAATTCGGGGTCGAGCATGCAAGTGGTGTAGTCAAAGTGGACATGACAACCTATCAGACTTCCAATCCAAGAATATATTCATGTGGTGACGTTGTATTTGGAAAAGGCATAGGAGATGCAATGGTTGTAACAGCTGCACAGCAAGGAAAGCTGACAGCACTTGCCATTCATAAGCAAAACAGTCCAATAGAAACAAGCTGAAAGGAGGAATAAACGATGGCTGATTTATCCATAAATTTTGCAGGAATAAAATCACCGAATCCATTTTGGCTTGCATCAGCTCCACCAACCAACTCGGGCTATCAAGTGCAACGAGCATTTGAAGCGGGCTGGGGCGGGGCAGTGTGGAAAACACTAGGGGATCCAATCTTAAACGTGTCTTCTAGGTTTGCGGCTGTAAGCTTTAACGGACAACGTGTGGCTGGATTTAATAATATTGAGCTTATTACCGATCGACCGTTGGAAGTTAATTTAAAGGAAATCTATGAAACAAAGAAACGATTCCCCAATCATGCAATTGTCGTTTCTTTAATGGTCGAGCCCAAACAGGAAAAGTGGCATGAAATTGTCAAACGTGTGGAAGATGTTGGCGTTGATGGTCTCGAGTTGAACTTTGGTTGTCCACATGGGATGGCGGAGCGTGGAATGGGATCTGCTTCTGGTCAAGTACCTGAGCTTGTTGAAAAGCAAACCTACTGGGCTAAGGAAGCAGCGAAAACCCCTGTCATTGTAAAGCTTACACCGAATATCACGGATATCACCGTTACAGCAGAAGCAGCGGTTCGTGGTGGAGCAGATGCTGTTAGTATGATCAACACGATTAATAGTTTAGCAGGAGTCGATTTAAATACGTGGAACACGATTCCTCATGTTGCGGGAAAAGGAGCACATGGTGGATATTGTGGTCCAGCGGTAAAGCCTATCGCACTCAATATGGTCGCAGAATGTGCACGAAATCCACGGATCCATGTACCGATTTCTGGGATGGGTGGAATATCCAATTGGCAGGATGCTGTTGAATATATGCTGATGGGTGCAGGTGGGGTGCAGGTTTGTACGGCAGCGATGCACCATGGCTTCCGAATTGTAGAAGACATGATTGATGGATTGAATAACTATCTGGATGCAAGGGGAATTTCCAAAGTATCGGATCTTGTCGGAAAGGCTGTACCTAAATTCTCTGACTGGGGAAATTTAGACCTGAACTATAAAGTGGTTGCGAGAATTAATCCCGAGGTTTGTATTAACTGCAACAAGTGCCATATTGCCTGTGAAGACACATCCCATCAATGTATAGACATGCTGAAAAACCCGATAGGTAAGGAATATCTAAAAGTTCGTGAAGAGGATTGTGTAGGATGCAATCTATGCTCCATTGTTTGTCCAGTTGACGGAGCCATTGATATGGTCGAGCTACCCAACGAGTTGCCACCTATGACTTGGAATGAGCGACAAGTAGCTTTTCAAGGGTTTGCTGGAAAAAAGTAAGTGGAGGGAGAATTCATGAAAAAGCTAATTAGAAATGGAACGATTGTGACGGCATCGGACACCTATAAAGCAGAGATTTTAATAGAGGATGAAATAATTACCTCAATCGGCTACAACTTACCACAGAATGGAGCAGAAATCATTGATGCAAAGGGATGCTATGTATTCCCAGGAGGTATTGATCCACACACCCATCTTGATATGCCTTTTGGTGGAACGGTTACAAAGGATGATTTTGAAACGGGCACCATTGCAGCAGCGTTCGGTGGAACCACAACGGTTATTGACTTTTGCTTAACGAATAAAGGAGTGCCACTAAATCAATCAATTCAAACATGGCATAACAAAGCTAGAGATAAAGCAGTCATTGATTACGGATTTCACTTAATGATTGGAGAAATTAATGAAGATGTCTTGAATCAACTAGACAGCATAATTAACGAAGAGGGAATCACTTCGTTCAAAGTTTTCATGGCATATAAAAACGTTTTACAAGCAGATGACGAAACCCTGTTCAGAACGCTAATTGCTGCAAAAGAGCTTGGCGGACTTGTCATGGTTCACGGGGAAAATGGGGATGTTATCGATTATTTAACGAAAAAGGCATTGGCGGAAGGAAACACAGATCCGATTTATCATGCCTTAACAAGACCGCCAGAGGTGGAAGGTGAAGCAACAGGAAGAGCCGCAACACTTACTGGTTTAGCTGGTTCCAGGTTATACGTTGTTCATGTTACATGTGCAGAAGCGGTACAGAAAATTACAGAGGCCCGTAATAAAGGGTTTGATGTGTGGGGTGAAACGTGTCCGCAATACTTAGTGCTTGATCAAACAGCTCTAGAAAAGCCGGATTTTGAAGGGGCTAAGTATGTGTGGTCACCACCTCTCCGTGAAAAATGGAACCAAGAGGTGCTCTGGAATGCCCTAAAAACAGGGCAGCTACAGACGCTTGGATCTGACCAATGCTCGTTTGATTTTAAAGGGCAAAAAGAGCTAGGTCGTGGTGATTTCACAAAAATTCCAAATGGTGGACCAACGATTGAAGATAGAGTCTCGATTCTTTTTTCAGAGGGTGTGAAGAAAGGAAGGATTTCCATAAATCAATTTGTGGATATCACATCTACAAGAATTGCAAAGCTGTTTGGTTTATACCCGAAAAAAGGAACAATCGCTGTTGGTGCTGATGCTGACATTGTCATTTTTGATCCAAACATCAAGCGTACTTTATCAGCAGAAACGCATCATATGGCAGTTGATTATAACGCATTTGAAGGAATGGAGGTGACGGGTGTACCGGTTTCCGTATTAGTTCGAGGTGAGTTTGTTGTTCGTGAACAAACATTTGTTGGTAACCCAGGTTCTGGTCAGTATGTAAAAAGAGCAAAGTACGGAGAGTTACGCTCTTCAGATCATGAAAAACTAACAATCTAACTAACGATGAACCTCGTCTACTTGTAGAAACTCACTAGCCCAGCCATCATACACTCATGAATCTGAACAACTCTACTAATTTTTATACCCCATTTTAAAAAGGAGAGTGTTCAAATGAGTAAAAAGCAATCGTATTTAAAGTCATCAGACCTTTTGCCAATAGCAGCAAAAGATAGAAAGATTACACCACTTGGTTATTCTTTCATGTGGGTAGGGATGGTCGTCGTGTTAGCAACGTTTGCCATTGGTGGAGCCGGAGTCATGTCCTTGCCATTACCACTCGTTTTGGTCGCAACACTTATTGGCTCCTTAGCCATCGGTCTATTTATCTCATTAACCGCTGATATTGGAATTGAGCATGGTGTATCCTTTCCAGTTTATATGCGTGCTCCTTTTGGCACAATAGGGACTCATATTCCGTCTGTCGTTCGTGGAGTCGCTGCGTCCATGTGGTTTGGAATTAATACGTATTTCGGAGCAACAGCAATGAATGGAATCTTAAATATATTATGGGGCTTTGATAATTGGTTTATCTGCTTTTTAATCTTTGCGATTTTACAGCTAATCAACACAGCGCTTGGAATAAAAGCAGTTGAGAGATTTGCGGATTTAGCGGCTCCTGTTATTATCTTAATTTCTTGTTGGATGTATGTTTCCTTATCTGACTCTGCCGCCGCACAAGGAAGAGAAATTTGGAGTTGGGTGGAGAACCCGGTAACTGGTGGAGCAGCAATTACAGCCTTTCTTGTTGTGATTATGAGCAATATGGGCTTTTGGGCCACCCTAGCAGCTGATATTCCCTCCATTTCACGCTTTATGAAAGCACCAAGTAATGAAAAGAATTGGTTTAAACGAAATAAGAGCTCTTTAATCGGTAACTTAGTAGCGTTACCTTTAACACAATCTTTTATGGTGGTTATTGGTGGAGTTGCCTATATTGCCGTGATGAATGCGGATCCAGTGATTGCCTTGCAGCAAGCAGCCAGTGGATTTGCTCTTGGGATTTTACTACTCATGATTGTGTTAGCGCAATGGTCAACCAATATTGCGGCGAATATTGTTCCAGCAGCGACTATTTTCTCTAATGTTGGTGGACCGAGATTTCCATTCTGGGCAGGTGTAATTACTGCCGGGATCGTTGGAACAGTCGTTCAACCGTGGAATCTATTTGGCGTAATCATTCCGGTATTATTGTTCATTGGAGGAATCCTATCTGCCATTGTTGGGATTCTCATTGCAGATTACTATTTAATCCGGAAACGTCGAGTGAATGTACCCGAACTGTATGAGGCGAACGGACAATATAACTATTTGAAGGGTGTTAATGTAGCGGGATTTATTGCTTGGATTATTGGAGCCACTGCTTCTTATTTCTTCCCGAGCTACTCGTTTCTAGTCGGTTTTGTCATAGGAGCTGCTTGTTACTACGTACTTGCAAAATATTGGTGGTTCGCCAAATACAAACAGGCAGAAATTGAAGATCCTAGTGATGAGTTATATTTAGGATTATCTGTAGGCCGTGATTGGATCATTGATGATGAAGCAAACATTTCATCAAAAAACACATCTGCCTGATAAAGGGGGAAAAGCAATGTCTGATTATCAACACTATTTAGAAGAAAAAGAGAAGATAAATAATCTTTTACAAACTGGGTACCAAATCAGGAGTGTACAAGAGAATCTAAGTGGAGCATTTGTGCAATTTGAAAAAGAGAATGAAAGTGGATTAGTTATTGAAACACTACACATATTGACGGCAGAAGCGAGAAAATATTTTTCAGTCATGATGATTCATCAGAATCAAGGCTAGAAAATTCAAGTTGTGTAGGAGGGATAATCTATGGAATTCTCCTTAAGATGTAAGGGTAATGTGTATCCTTGTGAGGTTACGATTGATGAGGATAACGGTCGTTATATGATTCGTAAAACAGATTCAAGTGGCGAGGTTTTTAACACACCAGAAGAGCTTGCCCTGTGGCTTAGCCAAAACTGGGAGTCCAGTGATTTTCATGATGCCGAGGAGTTTGACAACATGATGAAGGAAATTCAAGTACACTTTCCAATAGGCCTAGAACTATAACACTTTAAAAAGTAGGATTGGTCGGTATAGGCCAATCCTATAGTAGTTAACTTTTAAGGAGGAAACTAAATGTCTGTTACGAAAAAAGATACAGTCACGTTAAAAAATTATATTGGTGGTAAGTGGGTAGACTCGTCTGCCCAGCAATTCCTGGATGTTATTAATCCAGCTACAAATGAAGTTCTTGCTAACGTTCCAATCTCTTCAAAAGAGGATGTTGATACGGCAGTAGCTGCTGCCAAAGAGGCCTTTCGTGATTGGAAAAACGTCCCTGTACCCAAACGAGCGAGAATTCTTTTTAAGTATCACTATTTGTTATCCGAAAATCATGAAGAGCTTGCTAGATTAATTGTTCAAGAGAATGGAAAAGCCTATAAAGAGGCTCATGGAGAAGTACAGCGGGGCATAGAGTGTGTCGAGTTTGCAGCCGGAACTCCCACGCACATGATGGGTGAGACACTCTCAGGAATTGCTGAAGAAATTGATTCGGAAATGTTTCGTTATCCACTAGGTGTAGTTGGAGGGATCACCCCTTTTAATTTTCCAATGATGGTGCCGTTATGGATGTTCCCACTTGCTATAGCTTGTGGAAACACATTTGTTTTAAAGCCTTCTGAACGCACACCACTTTTAGCAAACAGATTGGTAGAACTTTTCACAGAAGCAGGTGCTCCAGACGGGGTTTTGAACATTGTTCATGGTGCACATGATGTGGTGAACGGTTTGCTTCGTCATAAAGATATTGCAGCGATTTCCTTCGTTGGATCTCAACCTGTTGCGAAATATGTGTACGAAATTGCCGCATCAGTCGGGAAACGAGTTCAAGCTTTATCTGGGGCTAAAAATCATCATTTTGTCATGCCAGATGCAGATGTAGAGAAAGCCGCGCAACATATCATTGGCTCAGCATTTGGTAGTGCGGGTCAGCGATGTATGGCTTGCAGTGCGGTCGTGGTTGTCGGAGAGAATGATCTATTTGTTGAAGCATTAAATCAAAAGGCCAATGAACTCATTATTGGTAACGGCATGGATGAAGAAGCTTTATTAACACCAGTTATTCGAAAAGAACAACAACAGAAGGTAGAAGGATACATTGAAAAGGGTATTCAAGAGGGTGCAACATTACTTCGCGATGGTCGTAAGGAAATGGAACAGTTCACAGAAGGGAATTTTCTAGGTCCAACAATCTTTGATCATGTTACTCCAGAAATGACCATTGCCAAAGAGGAAATTTTCGGTCCGGTATTAAGTCTTCTAAGGGCGAAAGATTTAGATGAGGGCTTAGAATATCTTCGCAGGTCCAAGTTTGGCAACGGAGCAACCCTCTATACAAAGGATGCAAAAGCAGTCAGGCAGTTCCGTGAAGAGGCAGATGCTGGAATGATCGGAATCAATGTAGGTGTTCCAGCCACAATGGCCTTTTTCCCATTTTCGGGTTGGAAGGATTCTTTCTATGGCGACCTGCATGTGAACGGAAAAGACGGCATAAACTTCTATACCCGCAAGAAAATGATTACGTCGCGTTTTGATTTCTAAGGTACAGTAGGAGGGATTGCTATGGTTCAGACAAATCAGCAGGAAACACTTTTGTCCAAGGATGAGAAATATGTTTGGCATTCAATGAAGCCTTATAGTCCATCCAGCACGATGGTCGTGGCAAAAGCAGAAGGGTCTTGGGTAACGGATAGTGATGGAAAGCGCTATATTGATGCAATGGCAGGCTTGTGGTGTGTGAATGTTGGCTACGGTAGAAAGGAATTGGCAGAGGCTGCCTATGAGCAACTAAAAGAAATGGCCTATTTCCCATTAACACAAAGCCATGTAAAAGCCGTTGAATTAGCAGAAAAGCTGAATGAAATGCTTGGTGGGGACTACGTGATTTTCTTCTCCAACAGTGGTTCAGAAGCAAACGAAGCTGCTTTTAAAATTGCCCGTCAATATCATCAACAGCGTGGTGATACTCATAGATACAAAATCATCGCGAGATATCGAGGATACCACGGTAGCTCGATGGGTGCACTAGCCGCAACGGGCCAAGCGGAACGGAAATTCAAATATGAACCATTAGCTCCAGGATTTCTACATGTAACACCTCCAGATATTTATCGGGATGAGGATGAACACGTAACGAACCCTCATGATTTGAAGTCTGTTCAAGAAGTAAATCGTGTGATGACTTGGGAGCAAAGTGAGACCATTGCAGCCATGATTATGGAGCCAATTATCACAGGTGGTGGGGTCCTAGTCCCCAATGATCAGTACATGAAGGGTGTAAAAGAGGTTTGCGAAAAGCACGGTGCCTTGCTAATAGTGGATGAAGTCATTTGTGGATTTGGTCGCACGGGGAAGCCATTTGGATATATGAATTACGGAGTGAAGCCAGACATCATCACAATGGCAAAAGGGATTACAAGTGCTTACTTACCGTTATCTGCGACGGCTGTTCGAAGAGACATTTACGAAGCCTTTAACAGCTCTGAACAGTATGATTTTTTTCGTCATATTAACACGTTCGGAGGAAACCCTGCCGCATGTGCACTCGCTTTGAAAAATATTGAAATCATGGAACATGAAGACCTTTTCGAACGGTCACGTTTGCTTGGGGAAAAGCTGTTGAATACATTGAAGGAACGTTTGCAGGATCACCCTAACGTTGGGCATGTTCGTGGGAAAGGGTTACTTGTTGGGATAGAGTTAGTGAGTGACAAAGGAACGAAGGATCCGCTAGACATGGCACTAGTAAATGGAGTCATTGGAAGATGTAAAGAAAATGGTGTCATTATCGGGAAGAATGGAATGACTGTTGCGGGCTTTAACAATGTGTTATCGCTTTCGCCTCCATTGAATATTGATGAGAAGGATTTAGATACGATTATTGAAACCTTGGTTGGGGCAATAGATCAGATAAGATAATATATGAGCAAACAGACAGGATGAAAGGGTGTTGAGACCATCATCACCCTTCTTTCTTGATCAATAAATTACTCATTTTTTGAGTTCATTATTTAAAGCATCTAGCTTGCTTACTATAATCTCATTACAAATTAGATTAATATACATTGGAAACATATTCATCTCAACTTTATATTTACTCCTTGGCTCAGATTCATTCTCTATAACCTTTATATCATGGATAGTATAAGGAATATGCGCAAAAGTCCAATCTCTTGGAGGAATCTCTTTATCAAACTTTGGTGTATGCTTGATTTCTAGACTATAGCAACCTAGAAAATGATACTCCCCATCTTCACATTTAAGAATAATCTCGTCTGCATGATATTTTATATCTAATTCTAATACCCTAGCATCCCAGTAATGAATAGAGTCTATTAAGTCTTGGATATCCATTCTTAGTACCTAAGATAGGGTATATGAGCTGCTTGACTTCTATAATCAACCACTCTACCAAATCTGTCTAATGACTGTCCGTATGAATTATATAAATGAACATGGTGATAATTGGTTACTCTATCAGGCGGGTGAATTTTTACTCTTGCTAGCCCATTATATCTTACTTCAATAAATTTGTAATATGGATCAGAGTATCTTGTCCATGTAATGGGGAGAGACCTTAAAACCTGAACTTTTTTTGAGCTTGGAATTAAAGTAGTATTTAAATTTCCAAATCCAGACGAGCCTCCACCAATACCCCCTCCTCCAGAACCGCCACCTAGGCAATCTGGGGTAATTTCTGAACCTAGAACTGTATTTTCATATAAGGGTAGACTACTTATTAATTCGTACTCTTCGACAATACTGTTTTCTGAATCTAATTCTTCAGTAATTATCCCTTCCAATACATTTCCATCAACAATGATCTCATGGGATAGATTATCATCTTCATAAATAGTCGGATATATTTCTGTTGTAAGAGAAATGCTATATTGATTTAGACATTTTGCAGATGCTGTATCTACAATGAGAAAAATAGCAAAGAATAAAACAATTATAGTTATCAAAGTAAGATTTTTTTTCACTCGTACCTCCTATAAACGTTATATTTATTAGTACTTTGGCCAAAGGGAACTCATGGGAATAATTATATTTATATATATAAGAGAAGTAAATAGTAATATAGAAGTTTTTTGAATATTATTATAATAATTCTCATTTTTTCTACAATGATTATTTTCTTTTCAATTTAACATGAGGTCATTATATACCACCAAACAAGGTTAAATTAAGTTCTGTAAGAGTTAATAGAGGTAGCAGGCAGATAAAAGATAAACTTGGCTCGTAATCTAGAAGAAGGGTTACGGGTTTTATTTATGGGAAAGTCGAGTCGTTAGAAAGATATTAACCGCCCCGTAGATTAATAGAAATAGCAACACACCTTGAAATTCAAACATTGAAGTAAGCAAGGACCCAAAACTAGCCCCAACCAATAATGTAAAGGAGTAAAAAGCAACCGCACTCCCCCGTGCTTCACTTCCTAATGTCCCAATTATAGTAATAATAGATGGAATTAATATACTGATCGAAGCCACAATGAAAATAGATGAGTAAAGAATGACCTCGTAAAAAGGAAATAAAATCATGAACAGCAGACTGCCAATAAGCAAGGAGAAACCTAAATAAAGACTACCTTTTATCCCCACTTTAGAAATAATCGTTCCTCCAAATAGCGAAAGTACTGCTCCGGTTAATCCTATTAATCTAACATTAAATAGATCTGTTTCAGAGTGTGTAGGTAAAAGGAATCGACCAACCGTATCGTAAAAGGCAACCATGGTAAGTAAGAGACTGAAAGTAATCGTGTAACAGAAAACTAAATCCTTTGAACGAAAAAACTGAAGATACTGTTTAATAGGTATAACGGTTCCTTGAACTTTAGGCTGCATACGGTTTGGAAGCATTTTAAGAAACAGTAAAAAAATAATGAAATAGACCAGTCCGAATAAATAATAGATATACTCCCATTCCCAAAACCCAGTAATGCTAGAGCTTATAAGCAAACCCGCAATGCCAGCCACAAGGAATCCCGTATTAATCAGAGATAGAACGAGCGCTCGAAACTTCCCATGATATAAATCAAATGTATAGGCAAAAGCGATAGGGGCAAAGCTCCCCCCGGCAAAGCCTTGCAATCCTCTCGTCAAAACAAGGAATTCAGCAGAATTGGATAATGCAACAAGAAAACTTGTAATGGAGAATAGTAGCATCCCAATTACAAACACGATCTTCCACCCGTGGTAATCTGAGAGTGTGCCAAATACCAATAGTCCAATTGCATAACAAAACATAAAGGACATGCTTCCCCAAACAATCATGGAAGATGAAGTCTCTAAATCTACTGCTACCACCTGATAAATCGGAATCAAGGTATAAATATTACTCGCTACAAATACACCTGCTAAAATGAGCAATAGTGCAATCCGATAACCATTCATTTGGGGCATACTTTCCACACACCCTTCTAATACAGTTCTCCTGAAGTACCCACACAAGTTTTACAGTATATGCAAATTTTTTTAATTGCGAAAGTCGTCTACCTAATAATCCTTCCAATGGTTGTGCATTGAAAGATGGAAAAGGATTCAAGTACAATGGAAGGATAAATATACTTATCCATACAAAGGGGAGATGTCAGGAGATGACACTTCATATAGTAGTAGGACGATCAGGAAGCGGGAAGACACATGGGATGTTAGATGAAGTTCGAGAAGAACTTCTCACGACACCTACTGGGGATCCAATCGTGTATCTTGTTCCAGACCAAATGACGTTTCAAATTGAATATGATCTGATTCAAACCCCGGGCTTAGGTGGAATGCTTAGAGCTCAGGTGTTTAGCTTTAGTAGACTAGCCTGGCGAATTCTTCAGGAAACTGGAGGAATCAGCCGATTACATCTCACAAATGTGGGAACCAATATGCTTATTCGAAAAATTGTCGAACATCGTAAGAACGACTTTCTTGTGTATGGACGCGCTGCGGAAAAAGCAGGTTTTATTGATCATATCGAGCAGATGATTCATGAATGTAAACGATATTGTGTCACGGCTGATGGGATCAAAAATCAGTTACATGACCTCCAGAATGCGAATGAAAGTGATACAACCCTTTTGCATAAATTACACGATTTTTCGATCATCTATGATGAGTTCGAACAACAGCTTTTTCAGAAGTACGTAGATTCAGAGGATTATTTACGATTACTAGCTGAGAAAATTCCAGTTTCGGAGTATTTGAAGAATGCCACACTTTACATTGATGGATTTCATAGCTTTACACCACAAGAGCATGTCGTTTTAGAGAAGCTTATTGAGACATGTAAAAGTGTGAAAATGGCTCTGACATTGGACAAGCCGTTATCACGTCAGCCACATGAACTGCAGCTTTTTCATATGACTGGGAAAACGTATTTATACATGAAAGAGCTTGCTGACCGTCTTGAAATAGAAACGAAGATTCATCATCAACAAACTAACCTACGTGCTAAGAGTGACTCAGCACTCATCCATTTAGAACAGCATTTTGAATCAAGACCAACTGTTCCTTCTAAACAAAATGCGGGAATAAAATTAAATGCAGCAGTCAACCGTCGTGCAGAAGTAGAGGCAGTGGCCAAGGAAGCCTTACGATTAGTACGAGAAGAAAACTATCGATATCGCGATATGGCAATCCTACTCAGAAATACGAGTGTGTATCAGGATCTGCTGGAAACGGTTTTTGAGGAGTATGAGATTCCATTATTTATTGACCAAAAACGTTCGATGCTTCATCATCCTTTAGTTGAATTACTTCGTTCAGCTCTGGAGGTTATTTCTAGTGGCTGGCGTTATGAATCTGTTTTTCGTTGTGTGAAGACGGATCTTTTATTCCCCGCAGATGCAGATGAAACGAGTTTACGCGAGGAGTTTGATGTGTTAGAAAACTATGTCCTTGCTTATGGCATTCAAGGATTTAGATGGAAGAGTGACAAGCGTTGGCCATACCGAAGAATCGTAGGGATCGACGATCAGGGCTTAGCGAAAACAACCAGTGAAGAAGAGATGGAGTCGAAAATCCATGTGCTACGAACTCTTATAACTGAGCCGTTACTTAACCTTGAAAATAGGTTAAAGAAAGCAAAGACAGGCACCCAGTATGCAGAAGCTCTTTATTTATTATTAGAAGAGATAGATACTCCAGAAAAGTTGGAAAAATGGCGTTTCGAACGAGAACAAGCTGGAGAAAACAGTAAGGCAAGAGAGCATGGACAAGTATGGAGTGCAGTGATAGATTTACTCGATCAGTTTGTTGAATTAATTGGGAATGAGCCGATTACCTTCCAGGCGTTTCAATCCATGATTGAGTCAGGACTTGAATCGTTACGTTTTGCACTAGTTCCTCCTGCAATTGATCAAGTTGTCGTGGGAGATTTTGAGCATTCACGTCTTTCACATATCAAGGCGACGTTTATTCTAGGGATCAATGATGGAGTGATTCCAGCGATCCCTACTGAAGATGGGGTACTAAGTGAAGAAGAACGCGAGAAACTATCTCATACGGGTTTAAAGCTTGCACCAGGTGGCAAACAACAGCTACTAGATGAGCAGTTTCTTCTATATATGGCAATTTCAACAGCCTCAGACCTTCTATGGCTTTCCTATCCATTAGCCAATGATGAAGGTAAATCACTTGTCCCATCGATTTTTATTAAACGCGTCAAAGATTTATTTCCTACCTTAAAGGAACAGCTAATACTTCAGGATCCAACGGATTTAACGGAGATTGAACAAATTGACTATATCACCTCACCTCAAAAGACGATTTCGTATTTAGCCTCCCAGCTTCAACAATGGAAAAGGCATTATCCGATTTCAACGATATGGTGGGACGTTTATAATGCATATGAGCAAAAAAAGGAATGGAAAAGCCTTCGTTCAAGAGTATTAAATAGCTTATTCTATCAAAACGTTGAACAACCTTTACCAGCAACCGTTAGCAATAGCTTGTACGGTGATACACTCACAGGTAGTGTGTCGAGAATGGAATTATTTCAAAGCTGTGCATTTTCACATTTTGCTTCGTATGGTTTGGGTTTACAGGAGCGTCAAATCTATCGTTTAGAAGCACCTGACATCGGTCAATTTTTTCATGCAGCCTTAAAAATGATGGCGGATGAGCTTCATAAGCAGCAGTTAAGCTGGAGCCAGTTAACAAAGAGGCAGTGTGAGGAATTAGCACATGCTGTGGTTGATGAGCTTGCACCTCGTATTCAAAAAGAAATTCTGTTAAGTTCAAACCGCTATCATTATTTAAAGAGGAAGCTGACGGAAGTGATTGGACGGGCTTCCATTATATTAAGTGAGCACGCAAAGGCTAGCGGATTTGCTCCTGTTGGTTTAGAGCTCGGTTTTGGGCGAAACGGTGAATTACCATCTATTAGGCAGGATCTGCAAAATGGTTCAAAGCTCGAGCTTGTTGGCCGAATTGATCGCGTCGACATGGCCACAGGTTCTAAGGGATCTTATTTACGAATCGTAGACTATAAATCTAGCCAAAAGGGGTTAAACTTATCAGAGGTTTACTACGGTATTGCCCTTCAAATGGTAACGTATCTTGATGTTGTGCTATCTCATTCCAAAGCTTGGCTAGGAAATGACTCGTTACCTGCTGGTGTCCTCTATTTTCACGTGCATAATCCTATGCTAAAGACCGATTCAGAGATTTCTATTGAAGAAATTGAAGATCAAATGCTAAAGAGCTTTAAAATGAAAGGACTCCTACTTGGTGACGAGGAATCTGTCAGACTTATGGACTCAACACTAGAAAGTGGTCATTCGAAAATCGTTTCAGCTGGATTGAAGAAGACAGGTGGATTTTATAGTAATTCCTCCGTTGCGAGTGAGGAAGAATTTACCTTGCTAAGAGGTCATGTGAGGAAAAGCTTTCAAGCTATTGGGAACGAGATGATAAGTGGAAAGGTTGATATCAGTCCTTATCAGCTAAAGGATCGAAAGCCGTGTACGTATTGTAAATATAAACCGATTTGTCAATTCGATGAGGCATTAGACGAAAACAATTATCGTCCTTTGCAACCATATGACGATGCAACAATCCTACAACGTATAAGAATGGAGGCAAGCGAGCATGAAACTCTCCATACCTCCAAAGCCTGACGGTGTTCAGTGGACAGATGACCAGTGGAAGGCAATTGCTGCAAGAGGAACGGATATTTTAGTAGCCGCCGCCGCAGGATCAGGGAAAACAGCTGTTTTGGTTGAGCGAATTATACAAAAGGTCATGGATAAAGATCAGCCTGTCGATGTGGATCGGCTATTAATTGTAACCTTTACAAATGCAGCTGCAGCAGAAATGAGACACCGAATTGGTGAGGCACTGGAGAAAGCTATATCAGAACATCCAGCCTCACTCCATTTACGAAGACAGCTGAGCTTACTCAATCGTGCTTCCATTTCTACCTTGCACTCCTTTTGTTTAGAGGTCATTCGAAAGTATTATTTTCAAATCGATATAGATCCAGCCTTTCGAATTGCAGAAGATACAGAAGCTGCCTTGCTTCGTGAAGAAGCCATGGAAGAGCTGTTTGAAGAAGAGTATGGAAAAGAAGGAAATGAAGCGTTTTTTGACTTAGTAGATCGCTATACAGGCGATAGAAGTGATAGTGATTTGCAGGTGATGGTTCGAAAGCTATATGACGAATCAAGGGCCCATCCTGACCCTGTTCGTTGGTTGAATAAGCTAGTGGAAACCTATCAATTAGAGGATGATGCAAAAATAGATCAACTACCCTTTTTAGCATCGATTCAAAAAGAGATTAGTATGAAGCTCCAAGGTGCTAAAGCGATTCTTGATCAGGCATTAGAAGTAACGAGGATTCCTGGAGGGCCAGCTCCTCGTGCTGTAAACGTAGAAGAGGATTCGCAACAAATTCTTCATTTAGTAGCAGCTCAAGAGTCTGGTTGGGACGAGCTTTACAGGCAGTTTCAATCCCTGAAATTTAATTCGCTTAAGATTTGCAAGGGCGATGAATATGATGAAGCTTTAAAGGAACAAGTCAAGGACTTGCGAGAAAAAGCAAAAGAGATTGTCAAACAAATTAAACTAAACTATTTTCAGAGAACTCCAGAATCGTACCTGAATGACCTTCGTAAAATGGAGTCCTCTGTTGCAACATTAATTTCGATAGTCCATTTGTTTGGAAGTAGATATGAGAAAGTAAAGAAAGAAAAAGGACTTGTTGATTTTGCTGACCTTGAGCATTTTTGTTTAAGTATTTTACGAGAAAAGGCAGAGGACGGAACAAGTAAACCAACAGATGCCGCTTTATTTTTCAAACGCCATTTCAATGAAGTGTTAGTGGACGAGTACCAAGATACCAACTTTGTGCAAGAGTCAATTGTTCGATCTGTTTGTAAAGACGGGGAATCAGCAGGAAATTTATTTATGGTTGGAGACGTTAAACAGTCCATCTATCGATTCCGCTTAGCTGAACCTGGGCTGTTTTTAAAGAAATATAAATTGTTTTCTCCTATTGGAAATGAGCATGGTTTGCGAATTGACTTATCCCAAAACTTTAGAAGCCGGGCAGAAGTGTTAGACGGAACTAACTATATCTTTAAACAAATCATGGATGAAAAGGTTGGAGAAATCTTTTACGACGAGCAAGCGGAATTAAAGCTAGGTGCTAGCTATCCTGAAAGTCAGCAAACGAAGGCTGAGCTTCTTATTGTGAATCATGATGGAGAAGAACAGCCTGAATCAGAGGAAGGGGAATCCACCTTTGATGCTGTTGAACTAGAAACGGTTCAGCTAGAGGCAAGGCTTATGGCTCAGAAGATTAAATCTCTCATCGGGCAGCCATTTCAGGTGTATGACCGAAAACTTGATCGAATGCGTGATATTACCTATCGTGATATCGTGATTTTGCTTCGCTCCATGCCTTGGGCACCACAAATTATGGATGAATTTAAGCAACAAGGAATTCCTGTGTATGCCGATCTTTCGACTGGCTACTTCCAGGCAACTGAAGTGTCCATCATGCTTTCACTGTTAAAAGTAATTGATAACCCATACCAGGATATACCACTTGCTGCTGTTCTACGTTCCCCTATTGTAGGATTACGAGCAGATGAATTAGCCTATATTCGCCTAAAGCAGAAAAAGGGAAGCTTCTACGATGCGATAAAACTTGTCTTGGAAAAAGGTATTCAAGCTCCAAAGCATAATCACACGTATGAAAAGCTATTGGAGTTTCATCTCATGCTTCAAAAGTGGCGAACGTATGCGAGGCAGGGTTCATTATCAGAATTGATTTGGCGAATTTATCAAAAAACAGGCTACTATGATTTTGCTGGTGGAATGCCTGGTGGCAAGCAGCGCCAAGCCAATTTACGTGCTTTGTATGACCGTTCAAGACAGTATGAGTCGACTTCATTTAGAGGCTTATTCCGTTTTCTTCGGTTCATCGAAAGAATGCAGGACCGTGGCGATGACTTAGGGACGGCTCGGGCCCTTGGTGAACAAGAGGATGTCGTCAGAATGATGACCATTCACAAAAGTAAAGGACTTGAGTTTCCGGTTGTTTTTGTAGCAGGTTTGTCTAAGCCTTTTAATAATAGGGATTTATATAGTCCATTCTTGCTTCATAAGGATTTAGGATTCGGCTCGAAGTATATTGATCCTAAACTTCGTATTAGTTATCCAACGCTACCCCAGCTAGCGATTAAACAGCAGATGAAAAACGAAATGCTGGCTGAAGAGATGCGTGTTTTATATGTAGCACTGACACGAGCGAAGGAAAAGCTTTATCTAGTGGGAACCGTCAAGAAGCTTGAGAAAAAGCTTGAGCAATGGGGCCAGCTTGAATCCGTTCATGAATGGATATTGCCAAGCTATGAGCGTTCTAAGGCTAAATGTTATATGGATTGGGTTGCTCCATCTCTAGTTAGACATATTGACGCTGAAGGATTAAGGCAGAATGAACTAACAAACATAAATGAAGAAATTTCTCACCATCCGTCCATTTGGGAGGTTACACTTGTTGATCCGAAGCTCTTAGAAGAAGCATTGACCATAGAGTCTGAATTGGACAAGGATATCCTTCAGCAGGTCAAACAAGGAGAACCTATTCAATTGGACAGTCAGTTCAAAGAAATGATTCACAAACGATTAACGTGGGAGTATGATTTCAAGAATGCATCCACTCATCGTTCAAAGCAATCGGTCTCAGAGATCAAAAGGATGAGAGAGACTCATGATGAATTCAGTGAGACGACTTTAGTCAAAATAGTGCGAAAACCAATTGCAGATCGACCACGGTTCTTGCAGGAAAAGTCAATGACACCGGCAGAAAAAGGGACGGCCATGCATATGGTGATGCAACATGTAAAATTGGATGAATTTGTTACGGTGGCTAGTGTGAATGAACAGCTTTCGTATATGGTTGTAAACGAACTACTATCACAAGAACAGGCAAACAATATCAATGTAGATGGAGTGGTCGCGTTTTTTGCGACTGAGCTTGGTAAGCGGATTATGCAGTCTTCAAACGTCATGCGAGAGGTTCCATTTAGTTTAGGGTTGCCTTCTAATGAGGTTTATCCTGAATGGGAGGGTGAAAGTGAAACCATTCTTCTTCAAGGAGTTATTGATCTGTTGTTTGAAGATGAGCAAGGGATTGTCTTGCTAGACTTTAAGACGGATGCTGTAACAGGAAGATTTCCTGATGAAACGGAAGTAGAGCCACTGTTGAGAGAACGCTACGAGGTCCAGCTTGAGCTATATAGCAAAGCCATTGAGCACATCTGGAAACGACCTTTGAAGGAGAAGTATTTGTATTTCTTTGATGGTGGGTATTTGGTAAAGGCGTAAGAAGTGTTATAAATTAAAACAACAGACCAAATTCACGAGGTCTGTTGTTTTTTTATCGTTACTTTCTCTTTCTAATTCTCCAAAGAATCCCACCACTTGCTTCCGTTTTAAGGTTCGGTGATTTAGCAATAGAAAAGATTTTACCAAAATCGAGTACATACAATTCCTCACCACTCGGGCTGAAACGACAATCTATCGGATGCACAACACCTGTTGTTTTTTCTCCCGGATTTAGATTGGCTAAGAAGTCGCCTGTTTCCCCAGTTTTGACATTTACTCGCACTACCTTGTACCCAATGCCTGCTTGAGGTAGGAAGCTCCCGAATAACGTGACAAAAGCCCAATCCTTGTAGCCGAAACGTTGATTTTTGGAGAAATCAAACTTACTAGGGGAGGTCCCATGCTCCCAAATAATGGTCGGTTTAGTAGCAAGTGACGGATGTTTTTTTAGGACGAATTCTGGCTGAGGCGACTTATCAGGCTTGAACATCGGATCCGTTACAGGTAATCCTGCACTAAAATCAGGGAATCCATACCATCCTCCTTCAATGGCCTCCCACATAGTTTCAAGACCCTTTATCGGCCGAGGACTATGGTTTTGGTCAAATCCATACTCCGTAAAATACAGCTTTCCATTAGGAGCAAATCCTAATCCGAATACATTACGAAGGCCATGAAGGTAGACTCGTAAACCAGAACCATCTGGATTGGCCTGATACATGACAGACGTTGACTTCAACTTCCCTTTAACAAGCTGTCCATCTGTTACCGGTTTCCCAAATGGCTGAAATGCTCCAGTACTTACATTAGCCTCTTGAGGATTTACTTCAAAAGGATTAATAGATTTGAAGTTTTTACCTTTTAATACTACATCGCTTGAAGGAACATCATGAAAGTCAGGCCTTTTCTGCAACCAGCTAAAAGTATAGTAGCTATCAATACCAACAACAGCAGAGTTTGTAGCACTACCCACACAGAAATACATTTTCCCATCAGGACCGAATATAACATCTGACGTGTAATGATCTCCGCCCGTTTGAAGACCATCTATTAGTGTTTCCTTTGAACCATCTTTCCGAACACGTAAAATCCGACCTGGGTACTTGCCCTCCGCTACATAAAAATACCCCTTGTTCCAGGTGATTGAAGTAATAGGACCTCGGAAGCCAGATGCAATCTCTTTGACTTTACCGTTACCACTTATTTCGAGAATACGTCCTTTTTCAGGTGTTTCAGCAGCTCCATACGAATAACCACCTTCACCAACATAAAGACGACCCTCATCATCAAAAGTAATACTCGTAGGGAAATTAAGTCCCACGACCACCGGCTCGAGTATATAATCTGGATCTAAAAACAAATCTTTTGGGTTGACGGGTATCCGATCAACAGGCTCGGGTAGTTCATCAATATATTTCTTTGATGTAGGTTTAAATGATGGAGTATTTAATCGTTCATCAGGTATTGTTGCTTGCGAACGTTGCAACTGAGTGTTGGTATACTGCGCATTTACATAATTTTGATACTGAACCCATTCTTGATACCTAATCCATTCTTGGTGCTGAAGCCATTGTTGATACCAAGGATTTTGAGTCATCGCATGAACCTCCTTTTTTTGCAGAGAGAGCAAGGTATATGTATTAAAAATTTCATCTGGCTTTTTCTCACTATACACATATATGAGAATAGGGTTGTCAGTTATGTTTGCGGATATTCAAATAATGTTCGAGGTATTTTGTAGCCACACCATTAAATCGTTGCATCCAACCTTGTAAACGACTGTGATAGAAGGGGGGAATAGTATAAATGAATGTTTTGGAAATGAAATGTAAAAGTTGTGGAGGAAAATCATTTGTACAAGCAATGGATTTCATAAATCTTCGCCAAGTGGATAAGGAAATGACGTTTGGTTCTGATAGAATCTTACGGTTTGTTTGGATTGCGGAGAAGTTGTTTCAATAAAAGTGAAAAACCCAGAAAAGTTAATAAAATGATTTTATTAACTTGGTGGAGAAGTAAAATTAAAGAGTTTTAAAAAAAAGCCTATCAAGGCTCTTTTTCTAATGAAATATCAACAATATTATTTAACAAAGCCAAGAATAAATAAAGGACAACAGATTTCTCATTTGAGTCTACTGATCCCTGACCAAAGGGAAAAGGATTTTGGGTAAAAAAGAATATAAGGTTACTGGGTTTGCCTACTCCTTTCACCCGGCACCTTTACAAATCATTATAAAGACTTCAATAAAAAGCTCAGATGAAAATGCAAATGAACTTGTAGCAAAAATTGAAGCATCAATAGAAGAATTTTTAACTTCAGCAGCACTCGAAAAAATAAATGACAATGAGCCATATGAAATTATTGTAAGAGGAAAAGACAAACAAAGATTAAATTAGAGTTCAGTTGAATACTACTAAGATCTAGATTGCGTTCTATCTTAAAAAGAAGGATATATAAGTTCTTTACTCAACTAACGATACAGTTAAAAAAGGATAATCTTCCCTTTTGTAGAATAACTATAAAGAACCTTACCGGATGTATAAGTAGGGTTTTCTTTATTAGATAATGCTATTAAAAATTTGGCATTTGAAAGATGTGGAGGGATTATAGTAGTGATAGTAGCGAAAACAACAAATCCTATTTTGATAGAAAAGATAAGAGAAAGAGACATCAAAACAATTATGACTTGGTTCGAAACAAAGAAGGACATATATTATAAAGCTTCTTTGATTTATCTTAAAGATCCTCAAGAAATAGAAGAAGTTTTTTATAGAGTGATTATCAAGATATACGAAGAGAATTATCGAATCAAAAGGGATACTAGTTTTGATGCCTGGGTTATCTCTATCCTTTTAAATGAATGTTGGGTTAGGTCTGCTAATAATTTAAAAGAGAAATTGGATGTTTCAGAAGGGGAAATGTTAAGTAAATTAAGCCAATTGGAAAAAAACTATAAAGATCCACTTCTATTAAGTTATATGATGAATGTAACACTTGACGAAGTTTCACAAATTCTTCAGATACCTATTCAAACTGTAAAATCACGCTTGTTTTCAGGAATTCAATTGCTACAGAATGAATGGGAAGACAGCACAATACTTGATGGCTGTAGGCAATATCAAGATCACTTTATTAATTATTTAGACAGGACGTTAAATAGGGAAAGATGTATAGAACTAGAAATCCATATACATTCCTGCGATAGTTGTAATAACATGTTATTCTCATATCAACATGTCATTTTAACACTTATTAGAGAGTCAGAGTCCTTGGAGATCCCCCCTGCTTTTATGGATCTTGTAACAAAAAAGGTAATGGAAACCGAAAAGGAAATAGAGCGTGTTAAAAAGCAGGTGAAAAAGAAACGAACGTTAATAAGTGCAATTCTAGCCTCGATAATAACTATAACTATGTTTGTGGGATTTGTTACAAATGGTTTTTCAAATATATATTATTCGTGGTTAGATTGGAATCAGTTAGAAGATAAGGAGATGCTCACCTATCTAAAAAATGGTTTGGGAGAGCCATTAAACTTGGAAGCGGAAAGCAATGGTATCAAAGTAAAGATAAAAACAGCCATAGCTGATGAGTCACAGACACTTATCTATTATGAAGTAGAAGATACGAATGAAGGAAACGAAAAATATGCAATAAATGCATTTGAGGGAGTAACCGTAGAAAACGAGTATGATTTGTTAAATCTTCAGGCTGAATTTTTACCTTATATTCAAATGGGAGAAGAAACACTAGCAAAGAAAGATCAAAATGTATTTAGCGGAAAACTTAGCTTATTACCCATTTCTAAAGAAACTGGGACAATTATGCTAAAGATTTCAAAGCTTTTAGAGGTAATAGAAGATACCTCGAATTCAGAGAATACAATGTACAACTTAAATTATAATCTGATGGGTAATATGGAAGGGGATTGGAGCTTTGAAATTCCAGTAACCAAACACGCTTCCATAGAACATGAATTAGATAAGGAAATCGAGATTGATGGGATTCCAATAATACTAGAAAGAATCGCTTTTGCCCCAACAACAACCTTACTAGAATACAGATTCAGTGATACGATTCAAAAGAATAAACAAATTCAAAATATTAATATTGAAAGTCTTGAAAGAGATAAACAGATAGCTCAAACTCATAATATTCATTATGATCACTATCTGAATGATGGTTCTTTACAAAAAAGCTTTGAATCTCTTTATTTTGAGAAATCAAAGGAAGTTAACATTCATTTTAGCTCGATAAATTATTTCGTAGAAGATCATGTATCCTTTAATCTTAATACAGAGGGAACGTTCCCACAAACTTTTGAATATGTAGGTAGCTCAATTACAATTGAAGATTTAACGATTGGAACTCCGACTAAGGTAGTATTTATACATGGACCACCAGAAGATAGGGCGTATGAATCTTTACATTTTGAATTTAAAACCAAAAACGAAAACGAATACGTAAACATGAATTACATTAGTAACGATGGTGTATTAATTGATCGGGACGGTACTATATATGAGGCAAGTGAGTATAATATCCATATTGTTAAAAGTGAGCCACCTCGCTATTACGAAACGAAAATTGAGAGCGAGTTAGTAAGAGACTCTTCTAATGAACAAGTAATCCCTTCAAAGCTTCAAATATATGGCTATAGTACTACGAATTATATAGATGAAGTGGTAGCTATTCAGTTAGATTAAGAAAATTTGATTCGACAAGTACCTGTCACTTGTCAGGATTCAGGATGATTTTTCTATTTTTTCAAATACTAGATGTATGAAGGATAGATAAATAGGAGGTATTGGATGGAACCTGTGGAAAGATTGAAAACCGCCGCTATTTCAATGACGAGTGATATAAAGGTTCAGTTGAATGGTGGAGGTGGTGAGAAGCCGACCTTAACTGTTACTGAAATAGACATGGTACAAACAATAATTATAGATTGGCCTGCTATGTCTAAGCAATCAGCACATCTTACCATCGAACAATATGGTCCACCAAATGAGGCGATTGCAAGTCGTTTAATCTGGTATAACAATGGACCTTGGAAGCGAACCATTGTCTTTCGTGATGAGATACCTCACGATTTTCCGCAGCCTCACACAGACGTCATTGAAAATTTTATTGATTACAGGGTACCTCCTGAAATGTTCAGCGAGCTTGCGAAGTTTGATGGGAGTGTGATCGTTGAAAGAACAAAAGGAGAAGTGTCTTCTAGATGTGATATGGAGGCAGCGAATATCCTTTCTCTCAATCTAATGCATGAAATTGTGATTGGTAAGCTAAATGCCGAGCAGGCTCGTGAAGTTTATTGTGAAGTTACTTCTGCTTATATGATGAATAGACCCGCACCATATGCAGAAAAAATCCAATTTGAAGTTTCGACAGAAGAGACAATGGACACAGACGTAGTCATGATTGGAGATGCAATGATTCACCAAGCCGCCCGGAAGGTTATAGACTTTGTTAATCCAGACGAAAGCAATCGTGGTGGCATTTATCATTAGAAAAATACATCCATTCTAAAAAGCTGCCAGAATCATAGGCAGCTTTTTAAAATATATAAGCCGAGAAAGTACTCGGTTTGAAAATCTAGTTCTAGACTATTTTAAACCCAGAGATTTCATAATGGCGATTCCTTCTTTTCGTGCCTGTGCCCATTTAAATGGCGGGTAGCTTATCTCTCCGCTCTCTTTTGCCTTAACTAGGTGATCGAGAGCTTCAAGGGTAATTTGCCGTTGAAGTTCCTTGTGGTGCGGAACTCCAAAATGGTGACCCATCATAAAGGGCAAAAAGACAGCCCTTGGGGGTTTTGCATGTTCGGTAACATCTAGGGAAACTGATAATGAAACCGTAGGAATACCCCTACGTTCTATAGCACGCTGCACGAGCGCGACAGACTGATGTCATATCGGTCATGCAGGACATAACAACGCAATATCCGCATGATCCTTCACAACAGCATCAGCAATAGCTTCGGCCAATGTCTGTTCAAGTTTATCTGGGTCCATATTGTACCCGATAAATGAAAAAAAGTTTTCTGTTAACCCTCCAATTATTCCTTCCTTGGAGAGCTCTTGTAGCCTTTCAATTGGGAATATTACATTAACATCCTCATTTGCGCCAACTGTCGGGTATTTTAATTGATGAATTTCAAGGTTTTCAGGCTTTGAATCAGATGGCACCGTACGATATGTATAGTCACCAATTGGGTGGACAGTGTCAAAAGGCATTGTCCCGACGGGTTGTACACCTGCCGAACTTACAAACGTTAGCTTTGATTCTGATAATGGTTTTTTTAGTGTTGCTAGCGGTACATAATCTTGTTTAGAAATCATCGACCCAGGATATCGTTCGTTTACCGTATCCCAGAGCCCTGGTCTTAATTGGGTTGCTTTAGAGGTTTCCGTCATGAATCCATTCCCCCGATCTTTTTAAAAAGTGAAAGTGAAGGTGAAAGTATAGGTGAGCTAGAGTTTCTGCGTCTTTATTATCAAGTGTTTCGAAAATAAACGCGCGATCCGTATCTGGAGAATCTAATAAAAGCTTCAAGGCTTCGATCCAGGACTTATCAATCTCCTTACGCCCCGCGTCTTCATTTCCATCACCAAAATGCAATCGTACATAACGAATCAGCTTTTCTTGATTGCCATTCTCTATAGCTTCCTTTAAATATGGTAATGACATGTACTCACTCCCTTCTAGTAGGTATAATTGAGATTTTATCACTTTCCATTGGTAAAGTGAAATGTTTTAATCCTATAAAGTCTCTTCTTGAAACTGCTTCGTCCTTAATGGTTTGTATATGAACCCTATTAAAGCAGACACCCTATATAAAAGTGCAGCCAAACAAAACGCACCAGAAATTGAAGTGAAGTCTGATACAAATCCCATGAATAAGACTGCTAAACTTGATAGAAAGGATAGAATCGTATTGTTAACTGCATAAACATTCACCATTTATACGAGCGCCTCCAAAATATGTATATTCATTGTATCTTAGTGAAACTAAATCCATCCAACACTTTGATTGTAAAAATTCGACAGCTTCCTAATTTAAAGACTATTCGACAAGTGCCAGGCACCGTGTTGATTCGACAAGTGCCAGGCACCGTGTTGACAGGCACCGTGTTGAAAAATCCACAAGTACACCGCGCCAGAATAGCTGGCACCACTTACAAATAGCTTCCAAGTTTTTGGATATGGTAGAATTAGTATAGATAGTAAAGACGGGGAGCGGGTAAAATGAGAGTTTTGCATACGGCAGATTGGCATTTGGGGAAGACGTTAGAAGGACGTAGTCGTTTGGAGGAGCAAGCTCAGTTTCTGGACGAGCTTGTGGAAATTGTGGAACGTGAACAAGTGGATATGATCTTGATGGCTGGAGATGTGTTTGATACCGTCAATCCACCTGCATTAGCTGAACAGCTTTTCTATGATAGCATTTCAAGGCTATCCAATAATGGGAAGAGACCCATTGCGATTATTGCAGGAAATCATGATAGTCCGGATCGATTGTTAGCAGCGACTCCGTTAGCTATAAAGCAAGGAATAACGATTATTGGTTTTCCAACTGTAGAAGTGAAGGAAATCTATGTTCCTTCCTCTGATCAAACAGTCAAACTTGCGGCACTTCCTTATCCTTCTGAATCAAGACTCTCAGAGGTTTTGTCAGAAATTAATGATGAGCTTAGTTTACGAAATAAATATGATGAGAGAATTCAAGGCATGTTTGAATTCATGAGTCAGCAATTTACACCAAATACTGTGAATCTAGCAATGAGCCATCTCTATGTCGCAGGAGGAAGCAGTTCTGATTCAGAGCGACCAATTGAAGTTGGAGGAGCCTATACAGTTGCGGCATCTAGTCTTCCTAGACTGGCTCAATATGTGGCACTTGGCCACCTTCATCGTCCACAAATGATCAAGCGGGCTGAAACGATGGCACGGTACTCGGGGTCTCCTTTAGCCTATAGCTTTTCTGAAGCAGGTTACACAAAATCAGTAACTATTATTGATGTTAATCCAGGAGAAGAGGCACAACTAACTGAAGTTTATCTCTCATCGGGCAAACCATTAGTCAGGTGGAAAGCTATACAGGGAATAACTCAAGTTCACGAGTGGCTAGAGGAAAAGAAGGACCCAAATGCATGGGTGGACCTCGAGATCAATGTAACTAACGCCCTATCCATTGAAGAAATCCAGCGAATCCGAAAAGCACATGCAGGTATCCTGCATATTAGACCGATCTTTGAAGGAGAACTAGCAACAGAAATCGCATCCTCAACTAGGGACCTCCCCATTGACGAATTGTTTAAACGCTTTTATGAAAGACAAACAGGCGGAGCGAAGCTAGAGCCTGAATTATTAAGTGTTTTTCTTGAGCTGCTTAATGAAAGTCAATCAAACGTTGGAGGGGAAGAATAATGAAGCCGATTCTTTTATCTATAGCGGGTCTACACAGCTTTCGAGAAAAACAGGAAGTTGATTTTGAAACACTTTGTGAAGGTGGAGTATTTGGGATTTTTGGACCTACTGGAAGTGGAAAGTCCTCGATATTGGATGCGATGACACTGGCTCTTTATGGAAAAGTAGAACGAGCGGCCAATCAAACACAAGGGATTATGAATCATGCTGAAGATGTTTTATCGGTTTCTTTTACTTTTGAACTATTGTCTGCTTCTGGAATCAAGCATTATACAGTCGAACGAAGCTTTAAACGAACAGATGATATTCGCCTAAAAACGGCTTCCTGTCGCTTAATAGAAAAGGCAGAAGAAACGACTGTTTTAGCTGATAAATCTGGTGAGGTTAATCAAAAGATACAAGAGCTTCTCGGACTTACGATAGAAGATTTCACAAGAGCAGTTGTACTTCCACAAGGGAAGTTTGCTGAATTCCTTTCGTTAAAGGGTGTCGACCGTCGTCAAATGCTTCAACGAATTTTTCACCTTGAGCAATATGGTGATGATCTAAGTAAGAAGGTCAAGGCTCGCCTGCAAGAAGCCAACCAGAAAATAAGTGAGCTACATGCTGAGCAAGCAGGTCTAGGAGACGCATCCAAAGAAGCACTCCAAGCTGCCATTCAAGAAGTAAATGATTTAGATATTCTTTTAAATAAGCGGAAAATAGAGCTCGAACAAACGGAACAAAATTTTGAAAAAGAAAAACAGCTTTGGGTATGGCAGCAAGAAAAGGTAGAGCTATCCAAAAAGCTGAAAGAACTGGAATTGCAGCAGGAAAAAAAGGTTGAGTTATCAAATCAGTTGGCACTTTCAGAAGAAGCGGAAAGGCTGTTACCATATGCTGAGGAGCTACAAGAAACAGAAAAAAGAAACAGAGATGTAAAGCAAAACCTAACGTCCTTACAAGAGTCGCTCATCAATAAGAGAAGTGAATATGAACGAGTACAGAATCAATTTGAAGAGGCGACGAAAAAAAGAACGAAGGATGAGCCTGGTCTTTTAGGTCAGAAGGAAAAGCTTATTGGAGCAAAGGAATTATCTGTTAAGAAGTTCGATCTACTAGAGGAAGTCAAACAGCACAAGCAGGAGCTTTCACTTAAACATGAGGAGATCAAACAAAAACAGCACTTTTTCACTGAAAATAAAAATCTTTTTGAAAGCTGGGTTATAGGTCAAAAGGAGTTAAAAATTCAGCTTAGTGAACTTTCCATATCAGTGGAAGATCGTGAACAGCTGCAAAAGGCTCGTGACGAAAAGCAGCACCTATCTTATTTAAAACAGCAGTTAGAAGAAGTAAGAGAATTGTATACGAATCGATACCTCCAACAAGAGAAAGCGAAGGAACGAGTTGACCAACTTATAAAACAGGAAGACCATCTTCACGATAGGCTGAAAACTTCATTCCAACAACTTGAAGATTTATATGAACAAACGTGTGAGCGGGAACGTAATTTAGAGACAGAAAAACAAGCAATAGAATTACAAATTGAAGATTTAAGAAAAAGAATAGATGTTAATCGAGAATTGAAGCTGGCTGAGCATCTGGCAAGTCGACTAGTGGTTGGAGAGCCTTGCCAAGTTTGTGGATCAATTGACCATAATGGTGCGATTGCTTTGCATGTTGAATCCAATGAAAATCTTGAGCTACACGAAAAACAGCTAAACGCTCATTTAATTGAAATACAAAATGCCATTCCTAAAGTGTTTTCTATCAAGCTATCACTAGAACAATTATCCGAGATTCTTGTAAGTGAAGGAGTGATAAACTCAACACTTGCGAATAAATTGAATCAGAATAGAGTTGTATCAGATTCATTTAAAGGAGATATACAAGCACTATTAACTGAAATAAAAGCCCTTACCCAAGATGTCATTCAACAAAAAGAACAGATTCAAAAAGATCTAAAGAATAAAAAGGATAGTACTCCTATACTGGTCGAGCAAAAGCAATCTTTTAAGTATTTGGAGGAAGAGGTATATCTACAAAAGGGAAAAATGGAATTTTTGGAAAAAGATTTGAACGAAGCACAGATTACTTGGGTGAACAGGTATCCAACTTACGATTTAGAAGCATTTGATCAATTCGTAAACATTATGGCAACAAAGGATAAAGAAGCTCAAACTCTAGCTGCTCGAATTGAAAAGAGTGTGCCTCTTTTAGAGGATAAAGATCTTGAATTAGCAAAGGTAAAAGAAGAAATAACGATGTTAGAAAAAGGTCAAATTGAACGAACAACCAATGTCCAAAACAAAGAAGAAAGACTGCAAGAATTGACTGCTCAGCTTCAGTTGCTGACAAGCGATGAGGACGTGGATCTATTATTACAGAGGGTAGAAAAGACACTTGAAAGTCTACATCACTTAGAGAAGGAAACGAGCCATTCCTTCCAAATCGTAAGCCAACAGCTCCAAAGTTTAGAGGGAGAGGTTAAGGCAACGGAAAAAGCACTTGTAGAAACAGCAGAATTGTTGAAAAAAGTGAGAGTAAAGTGGGATTCACTCGTTTTAGAATCTACGTTACAAGACTTGTCGTCTATAAAAAAGGCCATCATCCCGGGTGAAAAAAGAAAGGAGATGAAAGAAGAAATTCAACTCTTTTCGGACAAGCTAAAACAAACACAGCATGATTTCAAAAAAGTAATAGATCAAATTGGTGACACTGAAATTACCGAAGAAAAATGGTTGTCCACTCAAGAACTATTCACTGAGTTAAAGCAGCAGCTTCAAGATGTCATTGGGCAAGTGGGTGCAGCTGCTAGAACGCTTGAACTTCTTAAGGACAAGCATATCCGTTTTACTGAAATCGAGAAAGAGCGGGAAGAGCTAGGAAAAAAGGCTGAACAATACGGAAAGCTTCAGCAAGTATTAAAGGGAAATAGCTTTGTCGAGTTTTTAGCAGAAGAACAGCTCGTTCGTGTAGCAAGAGATGCATCTGAACGTTTAGCCCTCTTAACAAGACAGAGATATGCAATAGAGGTTGATTCACAGGGTGGATTTATCATGAGAGATGATGCGAATGGTGGAGTCCGCCGACCTGTCAGTACACTTTCAGGGGGAGAAACGTTCTTAACATCACTGGCCTTAGCACTTGCTTTATCTGCGCAAATTCAACTAAGAGGTGAATACCCACTTCAATTTTTTTTCCTAGATGAAGGTTTCGGAACTCTTGATACAGACTTATTGGATACGGTTGTGACAGCACTAGAAAAGCTTCACACAAACAATTTGTCAGTCGGAGTCATTAGCCATGTAAACGAATTACGATTAAGGCTGCCGAAAAAGCTAATTGTTGATCCTGCTGAACCATCTGGTAGAGGTACTCGAATTAAGCTAGAAGTTCTATGAGTGGGAGGTGAGTATTACTGAATAGATGTGAACTATGTGGACGAAGTGAGGTCGAAACAACCATTCATCACCTGACCCCAAAAGAGAAAGGCGGTGCGTTTGAACCAACGGCTGCTCTATGTATTCCATGTCATAAACAGATTCATGCTCTCTATACAAATGAGGAGATTGTTGCTCGTTTGACGACCATTCCAGAACTCAGGAAAGATGAAAAGCTCGCAAGCTTTATTAAATGGATTAGAAAACAGCCACCAGGAAAGCTGATGAAAATCAGAAAATCGAATGAACGAAGGCAAAAAGGTAAGTAAATCTTATGTAATATGGGAACTAGCTAACGTATTGGGCTAGTTCCCTTTTTCTTGGCTTTTAAAGGCAGGTGAGACTGGGTAAAAATGGCTAATAGCTGATATATTCTGGTTATCGCCGATAAAATCCAATAATCGCTGATAAAATCTAATAATCGTCGATAAAATGAAATAATCGCTGATAAATCCTAATAATCGCTGATAAAGTAGTTTCAGTTAAACTTCTGCTACACTTCTGGCAGTGGAAAGACTGCTGTTTTAACCGTCTCGCGTAAGAACTAATCAACAATATCAAAAATCGAGCCTTTATCATGTAAAAAAACCTAGTTTCAATGGAACACTAGGGACAATGTTAGAAATTTTAACTCACACTCGTCGTCTTCTGATCACTAATATCAGGATCAATGGAGTTAGTTGCACTTATCCCGTTATTGGTACATATGAAATCTCCTGTATTAAATGAGCCTGACCCGGCATTTGTTTTGGAGGAGCTTGTTGGTGAAATATTCAAGGAGTCACCAAAATTAATCACGCCTCCACTTACACTTATAATATTGATTGGTCCTACAATGGATGGCATGGTGAACACCCTTTATGAAATCAGTCTTCTACCATAGCCTATGATAAAAAAATAGAAACGTTCAACCGTTTACTTCTTTTTTGACCTGTTGGAATTTAAAAGTTGGCGAATATGCTTAACTCTTGCTTCAGCTTTAACACAATGAGTAGAACCAATTTGGACAACTGAGGCATTTGAAATACCTGTTATTTTGAGAGAATTGACTTTAATCACTGGGTTTTCATGTATGAAAGTTGTGTTTACAACCTCGTCGATAATTGGACTAGGAATGATTTCAGAGAAAATACGATATAATGAGAAATCAGCCTCATTTTCAACGAAAAGAGGGTATTCACGTTGGACAGCTATGGCTTGAGAGGTTGCGTTAATTTTTCTAGTATCACCAATTTCAAACACGCTGCTAAAGGATATTGAGTTGATGAAGGTGGTAGATACTACAGAAGTTCGATGATTCATGTTAAAACACCCCTATATTAGTGGAACAAAGGGACCAATTATCAGTGATTCTGCTGGTGTGTCAAAGGTGGCAGATAAACAAATGGTCTCTGCGTCACCAATTAGTAATAAACCAGAAGAAGCCACTCCGACCACATTGATATCACCAATATGAATTCCTTTATTAACTACGGTAAA
This sequence comes from Bacillus sp. DJP31, assembly GCF_049310945.1. Classification (NCBI taxonomy): domain Bacteria; kingdom Bacillati; phylum Bacillota; class Bacilli; order Caryophanales; family Bacillaceae; genus Bacillus; species Bacillus sp. DJP31. The sequence continues at coordinate 34,711 of NZ_JBMERO010000006.1, forward strand.
GTTCATTCTTTTCACCCCATTTATTTTGGTAAGTGCTGTACAAATGCTAAAAACGCTCCATCAATATCAAGCTTCATTTTATGAATGACCTGTTCAATTGTCTCGGCAGATCTTTCCTCGTTACTCCATTGATCTGATGTGGTTTGCTCTAAGTAATATTGAACTCTTCCGTCCAGCTGTCTTTTTACATCCTGAATCATAAAATCATAATAATCTTCATTTAGAGGAGTGCCCGTCCGTTGTTGAACAGACTGAATTTTTTTATAACCCTCCTGGTCGAGATAGTGGAGGATTGATTGTCGAACTGATTCCTGAATTTGTGGTGCAAAAGATTGCTGAGGTACATTTACTTTTCCTTGATTGACTGAAAAATCCTCGACCTGTTCAGAATTATAGGGATTTAATCCAATGTTTAAGGTTCCTTCTAATGTTTCAATTTTTAATTGATCGAATTTATATTCGACTTTCTCAATAGTAGTAGACGGTTTTGCTTTAAGATCCTTTATTTCTGTTTGAATCAACACGAGGGACTTCTGCAACCGTTGAATTTCTAGTTGCTGTTGCTGAATGGCTTGATTAAGCTGCTGTAAATAACCGTAGAGATCAAATTGATTTCCATACATTTGCAAATCACCCTTTCAAATACATTTAGTTGAATACAGTCCAAAGCTATATACTGCATTGTATGCACAAGTTAAAAATGGGTGAATGCCTATATATATTATGCTCCAGAAGTAAGAGGAACAGCGGGTCCTTCAATCGTACTTGAAGGTCCCGTTTGTGGAGCTGCTGCTTTAAAGCCACCGGTATTATATAAATTGGATAGAGGTTTGATGATTCCAGCACTCCCAATTTGAAGAACAGAGGAGTTTGAGATACTACCTACCTTTAAATGATGAATAGTAATCGTTTGATGAATATAAAAATTCATAAGCTCTCCTCCTTAGGCTAGATCAATTATGGGCTGATCTGTCACATCATTATCCTGTGTATTCGTTGCACTTTGATTATTGACAACACGAAGACCATCCCCGGTATTAAATGAACCAGCTCCTGAAAATGTTTTTGCTGATGAGCTAGGGGTAATCATAAATACATCGCCAATATTAAATACACTAGATGCCCCAATACTTATTACCTTCACCGCGCCAACAATTGCAGGCATAGTAAAACACCCTTTTTTATAAGTTTTCTATGCAGTATATTATGACAAACGCCCGTAAATGTTCATGGTAGAAATATTCACAACATCGAAAAAATTTACAAAGCCTAACAAATAACAGGTATAATAAAAAGAAAATAATGGATATGGAGACAAGTGAATATGATAAATAATTCGATGCCAATTTCTGAAAAAGAACGAATCCATTCAATAGACGTAATTCGCGGATTTGCCATACTCGGTATTTTTCTAGTGAATATGTCATCCTTTCATTCGCCAGCCATGTATGAGGGATCGAATCTAAAATTAACCACTCTTGATACTTGGGTTACAAATTTCATAGACATCTTTGCTCAAGCAAGTTTTTATACGCTGTTTTCTTTCTTATTTGGATTTGGAATGGTTATCTTTTTAGATCGGGCAAAAGAAAGAGGTCAATCGTATAAAACGTTGTTCATCAGACGTCTCCTTATTTTATTTCTATTTGGCATCACACATGCCTTTCTCATTTGGCATGGAGATATACTAGTAACGTACTCGTTGATTGGCTTTATCCTGCTACTGTTTTATGGGGCTCGTGCTAAGGTTTTGCTTACGACTGGATTATCAATATTACTAGTTCCGGCTATATTATTAAGTGCATTAGCAATAATGACTTCCTTTTTTATGCCTGATCAAGAGATAGTGCCACGAGATGAAGCACTAGTTGCTGAATCCATACAAAATTATAAATATGGTTCGTTTTTAGAGATTACAACACAAAGAATGAATGATTATTTCTATGTAAATAACTTAGAGAATGCACTATTTTTAATTGTTTCAATCCTGCCACTCTTTTTACTTGGAGCTTATGTAGCCAAGCAGAAATGGTTTAGTGAAGTAAAGACTCACAAAAAGGCGATCCGTACGATGTGGTTAATTTCTCTTTTGATAGGGATACCTTCAAAATTACTTCCATATTTCACATCAAAGAATTTTGGAACAGAATATTTCCAAGGCTCTATTGGTGGACCAGCACTAGCTCTATTTTACGCAACATCCATTGTTCTTTTAATGGATACCCAAATATGGAAAAGGATCCTAAAGCCATTCTCTTTTGTCGGTAAGCTTTCATTAACAAACTACTTACTTCAATCTATTATTTGTACGACCCTATTTTACAGTTATGGATTTGGATTTTACGGAGAGGTTTCCCATGTTCAAGGACTCCTTTTAACGATCGGTATCTTCTTTATCCAAGTGTTTGGTAGCTACTTATGGCTAAAGAATTTCCAATATGGTCCAATGGAATGGCTTTGGAGAAGCTTAACGTATGGGAAGGTACAAACATTTAAAAGAAGGGAGCATAACCAATGAGAAAAAAGTTAGTTCAAGAAGGAACGAAATGGGTAAAGGATGGAATCATATCCGAAGAACAGTACGAGCAAATTTTGAGTCGATATCAACATGAAAAAAGCTCAAACCTACTGCCTATCTTGGCTAGTATATTAATAGGTCTCGGAATCTTATCTTTTGTTGCGTCAAACTGGGATGGAATTCATCACTTAGTTCGTGTAGCTATTATTATACTATCAATGAGTGGATTTTATTTTGCTGGGGAACGAGTCATGAAAAAAAGCGGACATGATCGCTTAGGTCATGGACTTATTGGCATTGGAGTTATTACATTTGGGGCTGGGATTTTCTTGCTTGGTCAAATGTTCAGCTTTCAATCACATAGTGCGTTACCCTTCATATTTTGGTCGATTGCAGCATTGTTGGCTGTGCAGTTTTGGAAAAGTAGATACCTGCTTCTACTTGCGATTGTAATTACAACAGCAGGCCAATTATATAGTACAACCGAGTTTTCCTCGTTTAGCTATATCCTAGCACTCTTGTTGCTGTTTGGCATTGGACATTTTATTTTCTATCGACCTGATGTTTTAACAAGTGTATTCTTTTCCCTTTCTTTCTTACTTACAGGGCTACTATTCGTAGTAAGTAATGAACTCAATTATCAATATTTGTTTGCTATTTATTTAGGACTTTATGTTCTTAGTGACTTCATAAAGAAAGTGAAAATCAAACGTATCATTCAGTTAACCATGCTCATTGGTGCGGTTGTGGTCACCATCTTTAATGTGTTTTGGATCGAGTCGTTTATCAGTTATGGGGAAGAAGCTTATACGAATGGGCTAACAATCTATCCATTCATAGTTGCTGTTCTACTAGTACTATTCGTCATTCGAAAAAGAGGGACATTTGATGTAGCAGACGGAGTTTTATTTTTACCAGTGTTTTATGTAGGGGTTATGGTCGATTTTCTTTATTTACTCTTACTGTTTGTTTACTCGATTAGTCTATTGCTCATCGGGTATCGTGAACATCTAACAGATAAGGCAAGCTTAGGCACAGCATTGTTTTTAATAAGTGCATTTGTCGGCTATATTCAACTAGCATGGGACTTTATGCCAAAATCAATGTTTTTCTTAATTGGTGGAATAGTATTATTTGTACTAAGCTGGTTTCTTGAGAAAAGTAGGAGAAAGCTTGTGAAGGGAGTGGCGAAAAATGACTAAGCGGTTATTATTTTATATGGTCATTCTTTTACAAGCATTGTTTTTAGTCGTAATGACTGCATCCTTTTATGCAATTGATGCATTTGGAGAGCAAATCAAACTGAAAACAGAGCCCTTTGATCCAAGAGACATCTTTTATGGTGATTATGTCATTTTACAATACAGTATTTCTTCAGTGCCCAAATACTTATGGACAGAATCTGAATTGCCACAGTATGGAGATTCTGTTTATGTAGTACTTGGAAAAGAGGGGGACTATCACGAAGTCGTTTCAGTTAGTCCTACGAATCCAGTCGTCGATACAGATCAGGTAGTTTTTAAAGGGAAATACATGTACGAAATTGATCCGAAAGAAATGTATATAGAATATGGGATCGAACGCTACTATGTTCCTGAGGGTACTGGCAAGGAGCTTGAAGACCACATGGCAGATCTAGAGGCACACATCCGAATTGCACCATGGGGTCAGATGAAGATTGAAAAAGTGGATAGAAAAGAAGAGTAAACGCCTCGTGATTGGGCGTTTTTTTCTTTGCGAAATTTGAAACCCTTCAAGATTATTGTTTTCGGGTGGCTCTAGAACTTAAAGTCCCTGAATTAGTAAACCAATTAGATACAAAAAAAATGACATGTCTGTTTACAGACATGTCATTGTAATGGAAATGGTCTTTGCGAGCTGCATATGAATTAGTGCTGAATGTTTTCGGAGTTACATAACTTGATATTGATAAGTTCATCTAGTTCTTGACTACATACGACTGTTTCTATTGCAGTAAATCCAAGCTCCATTGCGAGTACAATCATTTTTTCTCTTTTTTCTTCAATCATAAGTTCAATCATTTCATTTCTCCTGCAAAAAAAGATAGTAACTAACCGGTTGCTATAATATGTGCAATCGATTGTACAGACTTATTATAACCATGAATGATGAAAAGAAAATAGCTTCGATAAAAGTAGTGTTAATCTTACAAAAAAATACAAAATTCTACAAATATTTCGTGAAAAAATAGTAACTTTCAGCAAATAGTAAGAATTATTTAAACATTCAAACAAATATAGGCATAGAGTACTAGTATTTGCTATATACTTACAAAATACAGCAAGATATCCAGCGTATTTTAAGATTTTTCAACAAACAGTGACAATATGCCCATTAAAATCGACATTAAAAATAAGAAGTATGACGGATATTTGTTTTGGTGAAAAAGTTTTATTATAAAAGCAAGAGTTCAGTCGGAAAACGAACACACTGAATCTCGATAAAGGCAAAGCTGATGAAAGTCAGTGACGCAAAGCTAAAGGGGCTACGGTGTGGATTTTCACACTATGCCAGCCAGTTACCGAAAGATCAGGGTGTTTTGTAAAGTTTACAAACCCCACCTTTCGGTAAAGGCGGGGTATTTTTATATCTAGGAGGTGAAAAGGGAAGTTGAAGTTGGTCAACCTAAGTAATGAACAGGAATTAGCCAATAAGATTGGCAGAGCAGACACCTTTTTTAAGAGATTAATAGGGTTAATGTTCTCTCATAAATTACCAATAGGTACCGGACTTCATATTACACCCTGCCGCTCGGTTCATACGTACTTCATGAATTACGCAATTGATGTGTTGTTTGTAAATGATCGATTAGAAGTAGTCGGTATTGTTGAATCGATGTCACCGAGAAACGTCAGTAAAGTTTACAGAGCTGCAAATTCAGTCATTGAATTACCAGCAGGAACAGTCCAACAAACAGGAACGGAAATTGGACAAACACTAAAACTACAAAACTAAGGGAGAGATTATCATGATGAAAAACAAATTAGTAGGTTTACTTAAAGAAGAGCAAGGACAAGGTATGACTGAGTATGGTTTAGTATTAGGAATTATTGCAGTTGCAGTTGTTACGACTTTAGGTCTTCTAAGAACGCAAATCATTACAATGTTTGATAATGTAAAAGCTGCAATTACTGGTGCTACAACTGGAACTACGCCATAATACATTGAAATTATATGAAAGAATAAAGCAGTTTACTAAAGACGAACAAGGACAAGGAATGACAGAATACGGATTAGTCCTTGGAATTATTGCAGTTGCTGTAATCACCACCATATCAGTCTTAAGTGAATACATGATTACACTTTTTGAAAAGGTTGAAGCGACTGTTCTCAGTCGTCATACAGAATAATTACCTTCAACAAATACTGACTAAGAAATTAGCTATTATAGAATTTATTCATTCACTAGAAAAAATAGTTTACAAACTTTCTTCCCCTAAAATAGATAGATTGTAACCAAATAGGCCCTTACGTTCTTGTGACGTGGGGCTATTTTTGTAAGATTCGTTATAAAAAGGTAGGGATATTGTATGGGTTTTAATATATTGCTGCTTATCCTTTTAAGTATCTGTGTTTTCACAGATTTGAAGTCTAGAAAAATCTACAATATTGTCATTTTTCCTTCTTTACTATTGTCTTTGATCGTTCATCTAGTTTCTAATGGTTTACCAGGTTTGTGGTTTTCTCTTTCAGGGTTTCTAGTAGGTCTAGCTATATTGCTTATTCCTTATTTCATGGGAGGTATTGGAGCAGGCGATGTTAAGCTACTAGCGGTCATTGGGGCATTAAAAGGAACGATGTTTGTGTTAGCAACTTCGGTTTATATGGCACTCATTGGCGGATTGATCGGGTTAGTCGTCTTGCTTTTCAGAAAAGGAGGACTATCTCGCATAAAATCAATTATATACTCTATTAGCAGTTTCGGTTCTGGATTAAGGGTTCCTTTATTTTTAGATAAAGAAGGATTACAAACAACCTATCCTTATGGTGTAGCTATTGCCGGAGGTGCTGTAATTAGCTTAGTTTATGGTGGTGGGATTCTATGGTAAGAAATGAAAGCGGACAGTCGCTAGTAGAAATGGCCCTTGTTTTGCCCATATTGTTATTGTTATTAGTAGGGATCATTGATTTTGGTAGAGTTCTGTATTCCTATTCACATTTACACCTTGCCACACAAGAAGCTGTAAGACTTGGTGGTCTAGGTAAGAATGATAGTGAGATTACATCATTTGCAAAGGATTACATTCAAATTGGCGATTCGACAAAATTGCAAGTAGTCATTACACCGAAGGATTCTTCTAGAACTTCCGGGCAGTATGTGACCGTTAAGCTCGAATACCCTCTAGAATTAATTACTCCCATTATTTCAGGGCTTTTACCTAACCCTATCCAACTAAAAGCGGATTCCACAATTCGTGTAGAGTGAGGCGATTAAGGTTGTTTATAAGGATAAAACAATTTATGAAACGTGAGAATGGTAACGCTCTTATACTAGTTTCTCTTGCCATGGTAGGTTTGCTTGGAATGACAGGACTCGTCATTGATGGTGGCTCTTTATTTATGACTAAGAGTCATTTGCAAAAGGCGGCTAACGCTGCTGCTCTATCTGGAGCTCAGGAGTTATTCCTTGGTGAAGGTGCAGTAGAAAATATAGTGAATGAGGTACTCCAATTTCATAAGGAAGAGAAACAGCTAGAAAAGATCGAAATTGATGAAGAGAATATCGTCAAACTTCAATTGAAAAAGGAAGTCCCTTTAGCCTTTTCAACACTTTTCGGTCAAGATACAGCACCAGTAGAGGCCCAGGCAGCAGCTGAGGTTGGGGTTATGGGTAGTGCAATGGGTGCCGTGCCACTAGGGATTGATGAGAGATTTGAACTAGAATTTTATGAGGAATATGAGTTGAAAACAGATACAACTGGGGTAGATGCTGGCTGGTTTGGTATTTTAGCACTTGGGGGCCCAGGGGCAGCAACTTATTATGATAATTTCAAGAATGGTTATCAATATGAAATAAGCGTTGGAGATGTAATAGATACCCAAACTGGAAATGTAGCAGGTACAACAAGGTCTGCGGTTAAAGAAAGAATTGACGCATGTCCATATGCTATTCAAACAGGAATAGAAAAGAAGTGTTCAAGAATTATTTTAGTCCCGGTATATCAGCCTTACAATGTTCAGTCCAATCAAGTTAAACAAGTGAAAATAAAGGGCTTTGCCTATTTTTATTTGACTGAACCTGTATCAGGAAAGGATACATCGGTTCACGGTATGTTTATCAAGCTAACAGGATCAGGAACAATTGACGAGTCGGCCACAAACCGAGGAGCATTTAGCATAAGACTAACTGAGTAGGTGAATGTGATGAGATCGAAAGTTATTTTAATTTTAGCGTTAGCAATGGGTGCTATTACGACCTTTTTATTTTTCAATTATATGAAGCAGTTTGATACAGAAATGGTGATAAGCGAGAGTATGGTAGAGGTTGTTGTAGCAAAAGAACGAATTGCTGCCAATACGAAATTAGATGCAAGTTTAGTAGAAATGAAGGAGATTCCTGAAAAAGGACTTCACCCTCAAGTGATTAAGGATGTCACAAAATTAGAAGGCTTGTATGTGACGTCACCAATTGAAGCAGGAGAACCTGTTTTAGAACATCGCGTCCAGTCTGAATTGGAAGAGCAACTTTTTGTATCAAGAAAGGTAAAGGAGGGCTTTAGAGCTACTTCTGTAGGTGTAAACTTTGTTCAATCAGCATCAAATTTAATCGAACCCGAAGATTATGTCGATGTTGTATTTAGCGAGATTATCAGCACAAATCCAAACATAGTGGAAACAACTATTATATTGCAAAAGGCTCGAGTTTTAGCGGTTGGAAGAAAGCTTGTAGCTGAAACAGATTTAGCTGAAGAATATGTAGAGTATACATCGGTAACATTAGAGCTACAGCCAGAAGATACGGTAAAAATTATAAACTCTTCTGAGCGTGGAAATATCCAATTTACCCTTCACACTAGGCTTTTGCCTCCTGGTAGTAAAGATGCACAAAGTACTGTCCCGCCTGATACTAAGTAGCAAGGAACTGAGGTGATTTCATGATGAGCTCACAACAAGAAAAACAAGACAGTCGAGTCCAAAAACGCGGGGAATTTATTGCAATATGTAGTGCTAAAGGCGGAGTAGGAAGAACACTCATATCGGTTAACCTAGCTGTTGCCTTAGTCAAAAAAAATATAAGAATTGGAATTCTTGACGGAGATTTTCAATTTGGTGATGTAAGTCTAGCCATGGATCTTCAATCAACGTTTACAATCAAGGATGTCATTCAAGAAATTGACCGTTTAGATGAGTACACCTTGTCAAGCTATTTAAGTGTTCACGAGAGCGGTGTAAAAGTACTTTCTGCACCTGAAAAACCAGAATACGCAGATTTAGTTACTGAGGCAGCTCTTGATAAAATCATTCCATTTCTATTAGCTAGTCATGAATATGTTATTGCTGATACAGGTGTAGGCTTACAAACTCACACTCTTCAAATTATAGAAAAGGCAGATCAAATACTACTCGTTACAAATTTAGAAATGGCAACCTTGAAAAATACAAAATCCATGCTTGAAACACTTGAGATGCTTGGTCTGAAGGATAAAGTCAAATTAATCGTAAACAGAGCAACAATGGAGAGTGTGATCCAAGCCTCAGATGTACCAGAGATATTAGGGGTAGAAGAGCCAATCTTTATACCAAATGACTTCCAGATTTCTTCCCAATCTATGAACATTGGTATTCCTTTTGTCATAAACCATGGAAAAACGGAAATCGCCAAATCAATCTTTAAGATGGCTGAACAAATTTCCTCAAGACGTGAGATTGCTCTAATAAAAACAAAAGGACCATCTTTGATATCGAAGCTATTTAGCAAAAAGCGCTTGAAGGAGGAGACTGAATGAGTCTATTAAAACGAATTCAAGAAATAAAACAAGAGCAAGACATAGACTCAGGTGAAAATATTTCACAAATAGATTCTGTCGAAAGGATACCTAAAAAGGACCTTTTAACTTCATTTAGAGAATCGAAGCGTGTTGAAGCTCCTTCTTCTCAGACGTCAAAGCAGAAGCCGCAACCAGTAAACAAGCACCAAGAATTAAAAAATTTACTTCATAAACAAATTCTATCCGACCTTAAGGACGATAATGTTGAGGAAATCATTCCGAAGCTTGATGCGATGGCCATTGAGATTATGAAGGAAGACGAAACATTTAGAGGAAAAGTTGATCGAAAAAAGGTTATAGATGAGTTAATCAATGATGTTACTGGATTTGGTCCAATTAATCCTTTATTAATGGACGATGAGGTTACTGAGGTAATGGTTAACGGCCCTACACATGTGTATGTCGAACGAAGAGGGAAAATCGAATTAACCACAGTCCAATTTAGAGACAATGAACATGTGATGAATATCATTGAACGGATTGTTTCTCCAATTGGTCGAAGAATTGATGAAAGCAGTCCGATGGTTGATGCTAGATTACCAGACGGTTCTCGTGTAAATGCAATTATTCCACCACTAGCATTAAATGGACCCACTCTGACCATTCGTAAATTTTCAAAGGATCCTTTCACAATTGATAACTTGATTTCTTTTGGTACAGTGACAAAAGAAATGGGCGTTTTTTTAGAGGCTTGTGTAAAAGCCCATCTTAACATTTTCGTAAGTGGTGGTACAGGTTCTGGAAAAACCACGACATTAAATGTTTTGTCCAACTTTATTCCTCATGATGAAAGAATCGTCACCATTGAAGACGCTGCTGAGTTACAGTTAGGTCAGGAGCATGTCATCTCACTAGAGTCACGTCCACCAAACATTGAAGGAAAAGGTGGAATTATGATACGTGACCTTGTTCGAAACTCTCTTCGGATGAGACCAGACAGAATTGTTATTGGTGAGGTTCGTGGAGGAGAAGCGCTTGATATGCTTCAAGCAATGAATACAGGGCATGATGGATCCTTAGCGACAGGACATTCAAATAGTCCTCGTGACATGATTGCCAGACTAGAAACAATGGTTTTACTTGCTGGTGTTGACTTACCGGTTCGAGCCATCCGGGAACAAATTGCCGGTGCCGTTGATTTAATTATTCAGCAAACCAGATTAAAGGATGGAACCCGAAAAATCGTGAACATAACCGAGGTTCAGGGGTTGGAAGGTGATATCATCGTTCTACAAGATATCTTTACTTTCCGACAAGTTGGAGTCGATGGAAACGGGAAGATAAAAGGACGAATGATTCCTACAGGTGTTCGCCCAAAATTTTATGAGCGTTTAGAAAGTTCTGGCATTCATATTCCAGCAAGTGTCTTTATTGATGGAGAGGAATGGGGCTAATGAAATACTATCTACTTATTTTAGTATTATTCACTTCGTTTTTGTTTTTTGTCTCCGTGTTACAAATATTCTTCCTATCGAATAGCAGATTGGATAAGCGAATGAAACATTATTTATCCATTCAGGAACGAAAGACTTTGGATCCGAAGAAGTTCAGCTTACTCGTCCAAATGCAAATGACGAAGCAGAAAATTAAAAAACAGGTACTAACAAAGGATAAGAATAATCGTTTAGAAATATTAATTAGTCGGTCCGGAGTTGCTTTAAAACCAGAAGAATATATTTTGTTTCAATGGATTTCAACAGGGCTTTGTGGTGGGTTACTATTTATCATATCCGGTCAAATATTTTTCATTTTCGTAGGTGGAATCATAGGATTTATGCTACCTAAATGGTATTTAGTAAAGAAACAGAAGAACCGTCTCATTTCTTTTAATGATGGATTAGCAGATATGATCACCACCATTGTAGGCGCATTACGAGCAGGATTTAGTTTTCCACAATCATTAAAAACAGTTGTTGAAGAAGCCCATTCTCCCATTAAGGAAGAGATGGAAACAGTGCTGAGAGAACTCCAATATGGAAGCAGTATTGAAGAATCTCTGAATGCTTTAAAGGAACGAATGCCTTCTGAGGATTTAGAACTAATGATTCAAGCGATTTTGATTCAAAAACAGGTTGGAGGAAATTTAGCGACTGTTTTAGATAAAATTGTTGAAACCATCCGAGATCGTACGAGAATACAACGCCAGATCATGACGTTAACCGCACAAGGTAGATTATCAGGAATTGTTATTGGACTTTTACCTATTATTTTAGCCTTCGTATTATTTCTTATTGAACCAGAATATATTGGGACATTGTTTACTCATCCTATTGGACTCATTTTAGTAGGGGCCGGTGTTTTTTCTAGTTTGATTGGATTCATCTTTATCCAAAAAATAACATCAATTGAGGTGTAGTCCATGGTTTTTATCACCTTTTTCTTGACCATCTTCCTAGTTATATATGCGCTTCTAGTCTTTCAGTCCGAAAGAAATGCTCGAGTGAAAAGAAGAATAACCTTGTTTTTTAATCAGAAAAGTAAGGATGTTGAAAAGCTAGAGGTGTCAACAGAACCTAAAGCTCCTAGTCTTCTACAACGAATGATAGCACCAGTTTGGAGAGAATTCAAAAAGAGCTTTAAACAAAGAATGCCTGGAGAGAAGGAAGCGAAAATTGAAATAAAGCTTCAACAAGCTGGAAATCCATTTGGGATGACCCCAGTAGAATTTCGTTTGTTTCAAATTGCGTTGTTTGTTCTCTTTCCATTCGTTTTTGTCAGTTACGGTTTATTACTGGGAGCAGGATTTAAAGGGATCTTTCTAATGCTTCTAATAAGTATAGTTCTTGCCATGTTTATCCCACATTTTTATATTAATCAAAAGATTAAGAAGAGGAATTTCTTTGCGGTTAGAGAGCTACCAGATGTGTTAGATTTACTAACGGTTAGCCTTGAAGCTGGATTAGGCTTTGACTCTGCTTTAAGTAAAGTAGTTTCTAAAAAAGAGGGTATACTACCAGCTGAATTTCACCGCTGTCTTGAGGAAATTCGATTAGGAAAGACTAGGAGAGAAGCCTTGTCTGGAATCCGGGACAGGCTATCCGTTGATGAAATAAAAATCTTGATTAGTAGTATTATACAGGCAGAAAAACTAGGGATTGGTATGGTACAAGTACTTCGAATCCAATCGGTTGAAGTACGTGACCGCAGAAAACAACGAGCAGAAGAAGAAGCCATGAAAGCACCAATCAAAATGTTGTTTCCACTCGTGTTGTTTATTTTCCCTAGTTTGTTCATTGTATTATTGGGTCCTGCCGTAATCCAGTTTCTTGAAACATTTAAGCAGTGAGGATAACTCGCTGCTTATTTTAATTGTATTGATAAGCTTATGTCATGGGTAGAATCCATATAGCCCAAATCTTAGAAATAATACCAGAAAAAGTCATCATGGAAGCTACCCACTTCTAATTTTACTTTTTTTTTATATAATGTTTATAGGAATATGTTTTCATAAACTAGTGGGTTAGGTGATGTATCATGAATTGACGACTTTATTATTTAGATTATTTGAGAGTTTTGTTAACTGTTTTAGTTATTGTCCATCATACTGCAATTGGATATGGTGCAGGTGGGTCATGGATTTATGAGGATGTTGATAAATCAGTGCTCACAATTTCAAGCATTCTATTAACTATTTTTACTGCGATTAACCAACTTATTTTATGGGCTTCTTTTTCTTGTTATCTGGGTATTTTACCCCGGGTTCTTATGATCGAAAAGGCTGGAAATTGTTCTTAACCGACAGGCTCATTCGATTAGGGATACCCTTATTATTATATGTATTTATTTTAGGGCCAGTTATAACTTATTCAGCACACTTTCGAGTCTCTATGACACTACTAGACTATTACATGTCTGAAGTAATTAACCTGAAAACAGTTCATATGGGACCCTTATGGTTTGTACAAACTCTATTATATTTTTCTGTTTTTTATGTCTTCTATCGTAAAATTAGAGGGGGAACTATCCAGAAGAGGTGGGAATTCCCTTCACAAACAATATTCCTGTTAACTGCTATGTTGTTAGGAATTGTTGCATTTCTTATTAGGCTAATTTGGCCCGTCGGGGAGGGAATTCTAGGATTACAGTTTGGCTATTTCCCATCGTATATTCTTTTATTTATTTTAGGTACCCTTGCATACAGACAGCAATGGCTTGAATCAATTTCATCAAAATTAGTAAAGTCATGGATCTTTATATCACTCGTTTCCATTCCTATTTTACCAATTGGCTTGATTTTGACAGGAGCATTGGAAGGAAATATTTCCTTTGAAGGTGGAGTATCAGTTCAAGCATTATTGTATGCACTATGGGAGCCATTTGTTGCATTTGGTATCATTCTTTGGCTACTTTATCACTTTCAATTAAAGGTGAATCAACCTCCTACAAGGTTTAAAACCATGCTTTCAAGCTCAGCATACACAGTCTTTATTATTCACCCTGTAATTATTGTTAGTTTGAGCATTCTATTTACTAGTTTCGTAATGCACCCTTTTATAAAGTTCTTATTCGTTGGATCTATAGGAACAGTTCTATGTTTTGTAATTGCAATATTGATTGTGAAAATCCCTTATGTAAAAAGAGTGTTATAAGCTATTCACATTAATAGTATCGTGAATTTCTATAAAAAAAAAGGTTATAAAAATCAATTTTGAAATGATAGATTTATGAAATAAGGTGGGAGAAAAATGAAGTTTGTAACAGCGAAGCTGGTCGAAGGCATAGAGTTTATTGGGTTAGTAGTAGGTGAACAAATACTACACTTAAAAAAAGCTGAGACTTCTATAAAAAGAGAAGCGATTATTCCGGATACTATGATTGAGGCAATTGGGCTTGGGGATCTTTTCTTCGATAGAGTTTCACAGATCTTCTCAGAGATTCATGAAGTGAACTCTGAATTTATCTATGATTTAAGTTCAATTGGGTTACTTGCACCGATCCCTTATCCTCGAAAGAATGTATTTTGTATAGGGAAAAACTATGCAGATCATGCGATTGAAATGGGAAGTTCAGATGATATTCCGGAGAATATCATTGTGTTTACTAAGGCTCCTACTGCAGTAGTAGGGAGCGGGGCGACAATTCAAAATCATAGACAGATAACAAATCAATTGGATTATGAAGGAGAGTTAGCAGTTATCATTGGAAAACGCGGCAAAGCCATATCAGAAGAAGAAGCTAGGTCCCATATTTTTGGTTATACAATTATAAACGATATAACAGCAAGAGACTTACAGGCTAAGCACAAGCAGTTTTTTCTAGGGAAAAGCTTAGATTCATCTTGTCCAATGGGACCTTGGATTGTCCACCATTCGGAAATAGTAGATTCAAACAACCTTGGAATCAAGACCACAATTAATGGAGATACAAGGCAAGATTCAAATACAAATCAAATGATTTTCTCTGTTGAAAAGATAATCTCCATTCTTTCTCAAGGTATGACTTTAGAGCCTGGAGATATTATTGCTACAGGAACACCAGCTGGAGTAGGAAAAGGATTTAAGCCTCCTATTTATCTAAAGCCAGGAGATAAGATAGAAATTACGCTTGAAGGAATTGGGACATTAGTAAACACAATTGAAGAATAACAAAAAGGAGAACTCAATGTGTTTGAGTTCTCCTATATTTGTTATGAAAGTACTTCTGTAATTCGTTCAATTGCCCAGTCTAAGTCTTCTTTCGAAATGACAAGTGGAGGTGCAAAGCGAATCACGTTATCATGAGTTTCTTTACAGAGTAGCCCTTTTTCCTTTAACTGTTCACAATAAGAACGAGCAGGTTCCTTAAGCTCAACTCCAATAAATAAACCTCTTCCACGAACTTCAGTAATCATAGGGTTGGTAATTTCTTTTAGTTTTTTAACAAAATAAGTACCTAACTCAAGTGATCTGCCAGCTAAGTCTTCTTTTTCTAAAACGTCTAGTGCTGCGATAGAAACCGCACAAGCTAGAGGGTTCCCACCGAATGTTGAACCGTGAGAACCAGGTTCAAACACGCCTAATATAGTTTGGCTTGCTGCGACACAAGAAATAGGGAATACACCGCCACCAAGCGCCTTGCCTAATATGAACATATCCGGCTTTACATCTTCCCAATCGACCGCAAACATTTTACCAGAACGACCTAATCCTGCCTGAATTTCATCGGCAACATAAAGGACATTATTCTCTTTACAAATATCATATGCTTCTTTTAAGAAACCAACAGGCGGGATAATGATACCAGATTCACCTTGAATCGGTTCAAAAATGAACGCAGCTGTGTTTGGAGTAATAGCTTGCTTAAGTGCCTCAACGTCTCCGTAAGGAATAATCTTAATTCCAGGTAGCATTGGACCAAATCCACGCCTATACTCAGCGTTTGAGGACATCGATACAGCAGTCATTGTACGGCCATGGAAATTGTCTTCACATACAATGATTTCGGCAAGGTCTGCTGGAACACCTTTTACATCATAAGCCCAACGACGAGATGCTTTTACAGCTGTTTCAACCGCTTCAGCACCTGTATTCATTGGCAGTACCATTTCCATACCTGTAAGTACAGAAACTTTTTCATACCAAGGTCCAAGCTGGTCATTGTGGAATGCACGAGAAGTAAGCGTAATTCGATCAGCTTGATCTTTTAGTGCTTGGATAATTTGTGGATGACGATGCCCTTGGTTAACAGCCGAGTACGCGCTAAGCATGTCCATGTATTTATTGCCTTCAGGATCCTCGACCCAAACACCTTCTGCTTTAGCCACTACTATTGGCAGTGGATGATAATTATTTGCACCATACTTCTCGGTTTGGGAGATGATTTTTTGAGATGTTGACATTAATAGTTCCTCCATTTCAATATTGCAGACGCTTCACGTAAATCTAACTACATTATAACAGTATCTTCACAAAATTGTCTTAGAATCCCTTTGATTTCTTCATTTTTACCTACTATTCATGATATGATAGTCTTGGACATCTGTAAGATAAAAGGAGGAGGAGCAAATGATTCATTTGCACGTAACCGCATGGACCTTGACGTTAGTACTATTCTTCGTTGCAGTCTATTTATTAAGAGCTAATAAGAAAAAGCCCTTAAAAATTATTCAAATGGTACTCCGTTTACTGTACTTACTAGTTTTAGGAACAGGCATATATTTACTTGCTACATACTATCAATTCCAAGTATTAGATGCAAACATTAAAAGCATAATTGGTCTATGGATCATTTTCTGTATGGAGTTTATTTTAACTAGAGGCAGCAAAGGAAAGCCAACCAAGATCTTCTGGATACAATTAGTTATTGCACTATTGCTTGTATTTTATTATGGATATGTTCGGTTAGGCATGTAGTACTAATAGTCAAAAAAAAACAAATCGCAGAAATGTGATTTGTTTTTTTGCCTAAAAATTCGGTGAAGGTTGTCTATACTCATCAAAACGTGCCTCATTTAGTCATCATTTAGAAGTATTCATAAGCAATTGCCTTGTACCATCATTTAATGTAATTTCAAACCGATCTATATGTCGTTGATCTCTTTTGAAATGGTGTTGAACTGCACAAATTTGCTCTCCGTTATCGAAAACGAGGAAATTCACACCGTTTTTCGGCTTCTGTTTTACGTTAAAAAACAAAAAGTTATGGCAATAGATACAATCGTAAATAGAATACTGAAGTTTATTCATTGAGACGACAAACCTTTCGATTGACTCATCTGTTAGCTCACTTAGCCATTCTTGGTAAGTAAATAATAATTGTTTTTGGAAACGAATTGTATCTCCTTGTTTAATGGGATAGGACTGCTGCCCATATGCAACTCCATGATCGAATTGTTCAAATAATACCCATTTTCCACTCATGTATATTTCAAACGAACTTTTCGTCCTATCATTTAATGAAATTGGTTCATCCTGCTCGTCAAAAAGGATCCATTGATCATGAATGTATTCAACATTACCTTCAGAGTAGGATCTTTCCTGATTTGGAAGCTGTTCTAAGCGTTGTTGTAGGTTCATGGTTTTCCTCCGTCAATTTCTATCAGCGATACTTCTTTTTTTGACAGAAATCGACCAAATTATAATCTCTTTTATTATTTTATTAAATATTACTCCAAATGTGAGCCGTGATTAGCTTCAAACTAGCCTCTTTAATGAATTCTTTTCTAAATGGATGCATACAATGGAAGCAGTGTTTTGCTATCCGTCTGCATTGAACGAAGAAAGGATGATGTCAACATGTGTGGAATTACAGGATGGGTATCCTATCGGAATTCATTAGAAAATGAATATAAACTCGTAGAGAAAATGGCTGATACATTAAGTTTGCGTGGGCCCGATGATACAAATGTGTGGGTGAGAAGGCATGTTGCATTTGGTCATAAACGCTTAGTAGTAGTTGACCCTCACGGTGGAAAGCAACCAATGACTAGAAAAAAAGAGGAAAACGCATATACGATCTGTTATAATGGCGAGCTTTACAATACAGAGGATATTCGGAAAGTGCTTGTATCAAGAGGATACTCGTTTCAATCACATTCTGATACAGAAGTTCTATTACTTGCCTATATTGAATGGCAAGAGCAATGTGTGGAGCATCTAAATGGCATTTTTGCTTTCGCTGTTTGGGATGAAAGTAAGGAAAAATTATTTATCGGAAGAGACCGTTTGGGGGTTAAGCCGCTCTTTTATCACGAGCAAGACGGCAACTTGCTTTTTGCTTCGGAACTAAAGGCGATCTTGGCGCACCCCAAAGTAAAAGCTGAAGTTGGAGTAGATGGATTAGCGGAAGTGTTTGGGCTAGGGCCTTCTCGTTCACCAGGTCACGGTGTATTTATAGGTGTGAAGGAATTACGACCGGCCCATGCTTTAACTTATTCTAAAGAAGGATTAAAGATCTGGCGCTATTGGAATGTAGAAAGTAAAGCCCACACAGATAATGTAGAAGAAACAGCTGAAAAAGTTCGGCACTTGTTTACAGATGCCGTGACTAGGCAGCTTGTTTCAGACGTACCCGTGTGCACGTTTTTATCTGGTGGGTTAGATTCCAGTGCTATTACTGCCATTGCTTCAAATGCTTTTGACAAAGAGGGTAAAGGCCCTCTTCATACGTATTCAATTGATTATGAAGATAATGACAAATATTTTAAAGCGAATGAATTTCAGCCGAATTCCGATCAACATTGGATTCAATTGATGTCCGATACGTTTAACACGGTGCACCATCGTTCCATTATAACGACAGATCAGCTCGTCGATCATTTATCAGATGCTGTTTATGTTCGTGACTTACCTGGAATGGCCGACGTCGATTCTTCACTTTTATGGTTCTGTAAGGAGATTAAACAGGAATTTGTAGTGGGGTTGTCTGGTGAATGTGCAGACGAAATATTCGGAGGCTATCCTTGGTTTCACCGAGCAGAAGACTTAGCTTCGAGTGCATTTCCATGGATGAGATCAACAGAACTTAGAGTAGATCTTCTTCAATCCCACTGGAAAGAAAAATTGAATTTACAGCAATATGTGCAAGATCGTTATGATGAAGCAGTGAAAGAGACACCTGTATTAGATGGAGAATCTCCTGAGGATGCAAATAGAAGACAATTATTCTATTTAAATATGATTTGGTTTATGACGACACTCCTTGATCGTAAGGATCGAATGAGTATGGGAGCTAGCCTTGAGGTCCGTGTACCGTTTGCTGACCACAGATTAGTAGAATATGTTTGGAACATTCCTTGGGAAATGAAAATGTATGGTAATCGTGAAAAAGGTATATTACGAAAAGCGTTAGAGGGACTTCTTCCCCAAGATGTTCTTTATCGTAAGAAGAGCCCTTATCCGAAAACACATAATCCTACCTATACGAAAGCTGTAAAAGGTTGGATGGAGGAAATTCTAGCAGATAAGTCATCAGCGCTCTTCCACTTCTTTGAAGCTCAAAAGCTAAAGGAAATCGTAGAATCGGAAGGGCAAGCATTTAAAGTTCCATGGTTTGGTCAACTTATGACAGGACCACAGCTGCTCGCTCATCTTGCTCAAATTCATGTTTGGTTTAACAAATATGGGGTGAATGTTAAAGAATAAATGATCATTCCTTCATGGTTAACTATTTTTGTTTATTTATTCCAATTCTACCATCAGCAGTTCATAGTTCAATCCACTCAATATTGAAAAGCACAGCTAGGAGTTATTGCCTAGCTGTGTTTATTTATTTTACACGTTCGATATTTATGAGTGTTAAAAATAAATAAAGTACTGTATAATATTTGTATAACTAATGTACAGATAATAGTGAGGTGATGGGTTTGTCAAAGAGTATAGCGATTGTTGGTGCTGGTCCTGGTGGATTAGCTGCTGCGATGATTCTGGCTAGTAGTGGGTATGATGTTCAGGTATTTGAGAAGAGAGACACGGTTGGTGGACGAAATTCCGCGATTGAGATAGAAGGATATACGTTTGACATGGGCCCAACTTTTTTAAGTATGCCTCACATTTTAGAAGAAATCTTTCAACGTGCAAATCGAAATCTACATGATTATATGAATCTAGTCGAGCTAGATACCATGTATGAATTAATTTTTCCAGATCTAACAGTTCAAATGACACGAAATCCTGATAAGATGAAAGAAATAATAGAAGAGAAGTTTCCAGGAAACAGTGCTGGATATGATCGTTTTATGAATGAAACAAGAAAAAAGATGGATGCACTTTCTCCTATTTTACAAAATAAAATGGATTCGTTTATGGATTTTTTCACCTTGAAGATGATTAAAGCTATTCCTCAATTAAGTTTGACAAAGAGCCTCTATGAGGTGTTAAGTGATTACTTCAGTGATGAACGATTAAAGCTAGCTTTCACTTTTCAATCTAAGTATTTAGGTATGTCACCATGGGAGTGTCCCGGCGCCTTTTCGATCCTATCGTTTATGGAGCACGAGTATGGGATTTTTCATCCAATTGGGGGATTAAACCAAATATCTAAAGCGATGGCACGAGTGGTGGAAGAATATGGTGGAAAAGTCCATTTAAACAGTGGTGTTCAAAAGCTTTGGCAAAATGGAAAACAAATTAAGGGTGTTATCCTCGAAGACGGGACAAAGCATGCGTTTGACGATGTCGTTATCAATGCAGATTTTGCACATGCGATGAACACTTTAGTGGATCCTACAACCATTAAAAAATATCATCCTACAAAGCTTGACAAAAAGAAATATTCCATCTCTACTTTTATGATGTATTTAGGAGTCAACACTACATTTGATTTACCACACCATACCATTATCTTTTCAGATGACTATAAGGAAAATGTCGAGCAAATTACGAAGGATATGGTGATACCGTCTAATCCGTCCATCTATATTCAAAACGCTGTGGTAACTGACCCAACACTAGCACCAGAGGGTAAATCTAGCTTATATGTACTAGCACCTGTGCCTAACAATTTTAGCTTAGTAGATTGGGAACAGCATAAAGAAGCATTTAGAGAAGCAATCCTTGATCTACTAGAAAAGAAGACTTCTATTCAAAACATCCGAGAACATATTGAAATTGAAAAGATGATCACTCCTCTCGACTGGGAGCAAGACGTTCATGTATATAAAGGGGCCACCTTTAATTTAGGTCATCAGCTCTCTCAAATGATGCTATTTCGCCCACATAACCAATTTGAAGAATTAGAGAATTGTTGGTTAGTTGGTGGTGGAACACACCCTGGTAGTGGGCTGCCAACTATATTGGAATCAGCAAGAATTACAACTAATCTATTAATGCAAAAGGATAAAAGTATATCAGTGTCAAAACCAAAACAAAATGCTGAAAGTGTGGGGAACCCTTTATGAAAATAGCGATTGTTGGTGGTGGAATTGGCGGACTGATTTCAGCTCTTCTTCTATCAAAAAAAGGATATGAAGTGGAGATTTTTGAGGCAAAGAAGCAGCTAGGTGGTCGCCTTTCTTTTGTCGAAAAGGATGGTTTTCGAATTGACAAAGGACCAACGATTGTTTTACTTCCAGATATGCTTAGGGAGATATTAGATGAAGCGGGCATTGCTTCAAATGAGTACGAGCTTCTCCTTTGTGACCCGATGTATTCACTTCATTTTACTGATGGTACTACTTACACAAAATATCCAACAGTTGAACAACAAGTAAAAGAAATTTCTAGAGTTTTTCCTGGTGAGGAAGAAGCCTTTAAACGTTACATGAATGACATGAAGATTAGATTTTTAATTGGAAAAAAGGCATTCTTAGAAAAATCATTTGTTACTAAATCAAGCTTTTATACTACTAGCAACCTGAGGAATTTAGTGAACCTGAAAGCCTATCAATCTGTGACAAGGCAGGTTAAGAGTTACTTCAAGCATCCTTATTTACAAGAGAGCTACCGTCTGCAAACACTTTATATTGGTGGAAATCCTAATACAGCTCCAGCCCTATACAATCTTATTCCCTATAGTGAGCACGAACACGGAATCTGGTATGTAAAAGGTGGGTATGCGAGTCTAGTTTCTCTCATTCATAGGGAGTTAAACAAGCGTGGTGTATCCATTCATCTTGAAAAGCATGTTGAACGACTAACCGTGCAAGATAGTCAGGCCACAGGGTTGATTGTTGATGGAAATGACTACGAGTTTGATAGAATTATTCTGAATGGTGATTTTCCTCTTGTGAAAAAGCTAGTTCCCGATCAACTTACAAAAAAAACGTTTGAGCCATCTTCCGGATGCTATCTACTATACATTGGTTTAAGTAAAGTGTATGAAAAGACACCACTTCACCAATTCTTTATGTGTGAAGACTTCAATACTCATATGAAACAGGTATTTCAGACAAAAGAAGTACCAGTGAATCCATCTTTTTACACATTTTATCCAACGGTTGTTGACCCTACAACTGCACCTGCTGGAAAAAGTATTTTATACGTTCTCATTCCAGTCCCTTCAGGTCAACATATTGATTGGGAGCAGAGTTTTATTAAAGAGAGAATACTAGAGCAATTAGAGGATCGTGGATTTCCAGAACTACAACAGCACATTGAATGGATTGAAACTAGGGATCCATCAGATGCAGAAAAGGACGGGTTGTATGAGGGCGGTAGTTTTGGGATTGCCCCAACATTAATGCAGTCAGGTGTTTTTCGTCCACAAGTAAAGCCGTTCCAGTTATCTAATGTTTATGCAGTTGGTGCATCCATTCACCCTGGTGGTGGGATTCCGATTGTGATGCAGGGAGCGAAATTAGCCGTTGAAATGATTATGGAAGATGCGCCACTAGGGAGGGATACAGTTGAGTCAATTAGCGAAAGCCTATCAAGTTTGTGAGGGTATTGTTTCCCAGCACTCCAAAACTTTTTATAAGGCATTTACAGTTCTACCATCAAAGGAAAAGAAAGCGGTATGGGCAGTTTATGCTTTCTGCCGTTCGGTAGACGATATTGTCGATGAAGGAGAAAATCCAGAACAGCAATTACAAGAATTCAAAATGACGTTCGATCAATTTGTTGTTGGGAGCTTACAAACGACAGACCTTAGGTGGATAGCGCTTCGAGATGTCTTTGACACATATGAGATGGACGTAGAACCCTTTTACGAAATGATTAAAGGTCAGGAGCAGGATTTAACGAAGGTACGCTTTGAAACGATTGAAGAGGTCTTACAGTACTCTTATTATGTGGCAAGTTCTGTTGGACTCATGTTACTTCCGATTTTAGCTCCTGCAAATTCTCATAAATTGCGTGATGGAGCCATTTACTTAGGTCAGGCGATGCAAATCACAAATATCCTTCGAGATATCGGGGAGGACTTTGAACGAGGTCGAGTTTACATGCCAAGAGACATCATGGCCAAACACCAATACTCCTTCTTTGACATTAAACATCAAGTCATCAATTCTTCTTTTATCTCCTTATGGGAGGAAATGGCAAGTGTTGCAGAAGAACTGTATGAGGAAGTCTTTAAGACGATAGATGAATACCCTCTCTATTCAAGAACTCCTGTAAAAGGTGCAGCTTATTTATATCGAGCGATACTAGGCTCTGTTAGGAGAAATAAGTACCAAGTCTTCAAAAAGAAAAACTTTGTGAGCCTTGAAGAGAAGATAAAAATTATGAGTAGTGTATTGCAATAGAAAAAAGTCTAAAATCTATTTCCTAAAGGTTGGAGTGTTTGAGTTAAGTAAACTTGACACTTTTTTTAATTTATTGAAATTCAATAATTCCTTTCTAGATTGTGGATTTACTGGGATGATCAGATGCTAGAAATAGTTCTAAGGGAAATTGTAGGATGGTTAATGATGGGTAAAAAAGTGGAGATTGATTGGGGAGGTAATAAATTTTTGTTTAAAACCATTACTACTGTTTTTAGATTATAAGTATTTATTTAATTTGAACTCAATCCATAAACATATTAAAAAAATCACCTGGTCTTACTCTAATAATATTTCCAATTGATTTTGGGAACCTTTTAGTATTACTTGTAACTATAAATCTGCATTTCTCATGAATTGCTGTTACCCAAACAGGTACTTCTTGCTCGTCATAGTATCGGAGGGGATCCTGAAGTCCAGCATCTTCAATTAATGAGACGGCATTGGTAGTTGAGAACCCACTAATTTCAGCTAATGCTTGACCAATTCGCATTTCATTTCTTCTGATAATCTCCGAGTGATATCTACCAACCTTGCTGTTTACAGCAGGGGAGTTACTTAAAATCGGATATACGAAAAGTTCTAAGAAATCTTCAACCAGTTCTTTCTTATACTTCATTCCACTTATCCCATCGTAAACTGCCTTTTTGTAGAATTCCAACAGGCATACTTTAGATAATATAGGATGAAAATCAACGGTCTGTGAAGCTAGGCGTAGTAATTGACGATTCACCCCATCCGTTATAAGTGCGCCGCATAAAACCGTTGTGTCAAACATTACTGAAGGGGTGTTGTTATAGGAATTCTGATTCATCAAGATCCCCCTTATTTTTATTGATTTTATTCAGCTTATTTTCAAAAATTCTTCTTTTTCGTGCATCGTCATGGGTGATGCTAAAGTATTTTTCGGGAATACGCCAATGTCCACCTTCTGTTTGATAAGCATCTGGATATTTTCTTTTCTCGCACCATCGCCTTATTGTCTGGTCAGAAACCCCAACAATTTCAGATGCTTCAGAAGATGTATAAGTTTCTGAATCTATCTCTTTTATGTTTCTTTCATCTAGCATTGCTTGCACTTTAGAGTGTGTATTGAGCATTTGAACTAATATTTTTTTTCTATACACGTCTCTATCAGTGTAAGGTGCTGTTTGAGTTAGTAGATCGATATAATCTAATACATGTTCGTTAGCCCGTTCAATCTCCTTTAGTTCTATAAGTTGATGAATGGTTCGGTCAATGTGCTTAAATGTTAAAAAAAGTTCTCTTGGAGGAATATCCAACGAAATATCATGTAAGAAATCAGTTGGCAACTTCAGCATGGAGAAGGTTTTGTCTACTAAGCTCCTAAATAAAGCTTGTGCATTTTCAATATGATTTTCATCTTTTAGAAGTGCAACAGTTTCCCACAGGATGTCTTCATCACGTTCGTGTATCATTATTTCCACCTCCACTTTCATTATTTGTTGAATATTATCTACAAATCAACAAAAGTAAACATAGAATCATCAAAGTTGTATCATTATCCCACTAGCTGAGTGGAAATCAACCACTCTTCTAATGGGCAACAAAGTTTACGAAAACTGTTTTTCTTTAAAACACTTACAAAAACCATTTATTTGGATTTTTTCTTAAAAAAATGATTGGAGAATGTCATTCTGAGTAAAGGAAATAATCATTATTATCCATTTAATCACATTGTATGAGTTGTATTTACAAGATATCTTTTAAGTTGCTTTACTAGTATCCATTTTTTGCTTCTTCACAATCTCCCGAGCCACATTCATCCCGCTTATTGTCACCATAGGAGAGCCACCACCAGGGTGAGTGCTTCCACCTACAAAATATAAGTTCTTTAAGTCTTTGCTTTTATTAGAAGGACGCAAAAAGGCATTCGCTTTTTCATTGGAAGAGATTCCATATAAACTACCCTTAAAAGCATAAAATTGCTCTTGAATATCAGATGGAGCAATCACCTTTTCTTCTATAAGATAAGGTCGTATATTCAGTCCTTCTTCTTCAAGTCGATTGTAGATCATTTGTTTATACGTATCTTTATCAATGGTCCTATTTTCATCTGTAAGAGAAGGGGCATTAACTAAGATAAATAGATTATCACCTTTAGGTGAAATCGTTTTATCTGTAAATGACGAATTACAAATATAGATTGTAGGGTCTGATGAATAGGTCTTATGCTCAAATAAGTCTTCAAATTCCTTTTTATAATCCTTTGAAAAAAATACATTATGATGTAAAAGCTGTCTATACCTTGTTGAAACACCTGCTAAAATAACAAATGCTGAGATGGAAGGCTCTATTTTTTCTATTTTTTTATCCGAAAGAGATCTACGTTTTTGTTCATGAATAAGCTTCGGCAAAGAATGAAAGAGATCCCCGTTTAGGATAACTTCATCACATTCGTATGCTTCACCGTTTTCCAAGATGATGGATTGCACACTTCTACCGTTCACAATAAGCTGTTTGACTTCGGAATTTGAGTGTAACCCCACACCTAGTTTTCTTGCCACGTCTACAAATGCGTCTGCGATTTTATGTGTTCCACCTTTAACGGTGAATACCCCTTGGACAAGCTCTAAATAAGCAATCATTCCAAAAGTTGCAGGAAGTAAGTAAGGGGAGGATCCAACATATGTCGCATAACGCTCCAGGGACTTTTGAACGTTCTTGTTCGAAAAGTATCTCCCGATAAAAGAGTGCATGGTTGTATGAGGTTTCGCTTGGACTAAGGCTAATGCGAGACTTGGTGATAAATAATCCTGCCAGGAAGTAAAGGTTCTAGGGAGAAAGTATTTATCTGAGAGTTCATAGAGCTTTTTCACTTCACTTAAAAATTTTTCATATTGCTTGGCACCTAAGGGGTCAAGCTTGCTTAACTGTTGCAACATAACTTCCTTAGACGAGGAAAGATCGAATACTACATCAGAGAAGAAGTTTCGAGTATGTACATCTATTTTTTCAAATTGTATGTAATCATCAGGATCTTCACCTGTTTGGGATATAACCTGCCCAAAAACATGAGGCATGGTAATTGTGTTTGGACCAAAATCAAAAGAATAGTCACCTAACGTAACCTTCATTAGCTTTCCACCGAAATGATCATTTTTTTCAAACACGTCAACTAGAAAGCCGTGATGTGCTAATGTAATGGCAGCAGATAGTCCACCTAGTCCGCCACCGATAATCGAAATCTTTTTCATCATGATTGTTTCACCTCACTTTCGATATATTCTTTGCTTCCATTCATATCCTGCCCCAAAAAAATAGGCTCGCATTGCTTCAAACAACAAACAGATTAACATGAAGCTAGAGAATGGCATCATAATAAATAACCACGCTTTCTGCTTAGTCACCACATCAACAAGTAAGCGTTGTAAAAAGATGAAAAGAATGGGTAAATAAGCCCCGATACTAGTGAATCCAGTTAGAAAAGGAAAAACAAACGGAACTAAGTAAAAAAGGAAATAAAATAGGATAATGAATAGACTTAATAGAATCGAGCGACCTAACCCATTAAAAATATTCTTCTTAAAGCCATTCCAAACCTCTTGATTCGTTTCATACATATGACAAGTGACGAAAGAGGTAATGTTGGTAAGAATAACATTAGCACCCTTTTTTTTCATTAACATAGCAAGTTGTACGTCCTCTACAAGCGATGATTTAACAGCCTCATGCCCCCCAGCTTCTAAGTAGGACAGTCGATCAAACAGCATAAATGCACCATGTGCGGCAGTTGCTGCTGGAAAAGTAGACCGATTGGCTAGAAAAATAGGAAGATGAAGAAAGACGACAAAATGTTGCATAGGGACTAATAACTTACTTAGTAGGGAGGTTACAGGAAATGCAGGAAAACCAGTGAGCAGCCCAGCGTTTTCTTTCTTCAATAATTGAACAGCTTGTCTAATAGAAGAAGACGTAAGTCGCACGTCAGCATCTATGAAACAATAAAGTTCACTATCTCTCACTGCTTGGCTTAATTGATGGCAGGCAAACACCTTACCGGTCCAACTGTTCGGAAGTTCCTGCCCCTTAAGGATAACTGAATTTTGTAATCCCTTTGTTTCATTAAATAATAGATCGTAAGTTTGATCTGTAGAATCGTCATCAAGAAAATAAAAGGATAGACTTGGATAATCTAGTTTCTTAAGGCTTTCTACTAAAGGTTTTACATTTCTAGCTTCATTGCGTAATGGAATTAAGATAGAAACAGAAGGATGAACAAATTGATTCCTCTTTTGTTTTAAAGAAGGAAGGAAGAGTGAATTAATAACAATCCAGACAAAAAGAATAGCATGTATTAGGACAAATAACTTTATGAGAAGTTCTACTATCATTCAATCTCTCCTATCATAGGATCTTTGTAAAAGTATCTAGACGTTCATGAATCACTAAGTCTCTTAATTCATCCAGTTGCTGTGTGGATATCTCTTCCAAATGCTGGGTCTTCTCTTGCTTACTTTTTTTATCATCATGGTAGTTGATAGACTCGCCAATTGTGACAAAAATATAAGGCTTTCTCTTATGTAAAAAAGAATAATAGTACGAGACAGGAATAAGTAGGCTAGAGGTAGCCTTTTCATGCAAGTATATGGCACCTGACTGAAACTTTAGGGGTCTACTTTCAAGATGTGCTTCATCACCCTGAGGAAAAATCCAAACACTTTTATTTTCATTCAAAAGCTTGGATCCATAGGTCAATGATCGAACGACGTCTTTAACATGATCCCGTTGAACGGAGAAACATCCAATCTTTTTAAAAAACGGGAAATCTGTTAACCCTTTTTCGCTCATCATCGCATAGCTATCATGTTTGATATGATCATAGTTTAAGTAAAAGCAAACAAGTGGATCCCACCAAGAGCTATGATTGGCAATGAACAAAGCAGAATGCTGATGAGTATCTGTAGTTCCTTTTATATAAATTCCTTCAAAATGAAAACGAAGAAGACGTTTATTAAACTGATGAAATAACCATTCAAACGGCTTGCTTTTTTTTGCTTCAATCAATGCGATCGCCTCTTTGTGTAAAAATAGAATCCTAGAATAAGACCAGTAATCAATAAAACTAATATAGCTCCAAGATATAATCCTCCGATTAAACCGATAAAACAAAACATGAGAACAAGAAGAAAATAAAGTGTGATGGCTCTTATTTTCCAAGTCATCTGAAAATCAGAGGCTTTTTCTTTGCCATAAAAAAATATAGAACCAATGAAGTGAAACAGAAAAGCAAGAATCCACCATCCGAGAAAATTTGATGCTGGGATGTCGTAATAAAACCCTGGTTCTTCCCAGAGCCAATATTCCTTAAGTTGAAAGGCTACAGGATCAATAATCAAATCTAATAGAACAGCTAGCATTGAACCTATTAGAGGGAAGAGAAGAAAACGACTCAATCTTGTAGATAAACCACGGAGCAAATCCTTTGTAAGTGCGTGAGTTGAAGAAATAACAGCAACCCATGCAAAGCCGACCGCTAACGGAACATCAAATAGTTGAATCCAAAAATGTGATGTATAAGAGTATTGACCAAAGAATAGACCATAGGTTGTCCCCATATATTCCACCCATATAGAAAGAATAAGGACAAACACACTATATAGAATTCCTTTTAAAGGAGAATAGGTAAAGCATAAATAAAAGATACCAATTCCACCTGCTAAAATGATAAACAATGCATTTGCCCATTCCCAAGAAGGAGGGAGAAGATCAAATCCGACTAAAATAAGGCCACCAATATACCAAACGATAAAGAATCGATAAAACCAATCTGGCAACGTTTTCAACACAAAATCACCCCAATCTCTTTAAGTATAAAAGGAAAGTGGGGGATATGTATATTTTTAATACGCAAAAAACGGTAACTTTCAGAAAACATTTGGATGAGATAGTTACTTCGAATTATTTTTTTAGTAACTTCACCTTTATAATGTTCCATAAAAAAGGCAGTACTAGAAAAACGAATGCAAACAATATGATGGCTCCCCCAATAGCTCCGATTGGGATTCCTTCAAATCCACTGATGAAATATTCACTACAAACAAAAATAAATATTCCTAAAGCTAAGGTAATGAGAGAAGAGATGAGCCAAGTGAAATCGCCAAATTTATACAGTAATAGAAAAATGGTTACGCCAAGCAGAAAACCCACCAGTAAAAGTATCTCTAATAATCCCACCAATCTCACTCCCTATATCCACTTTATTGTAAATATACGGTTTAATTCGCGATATATTATAAATAGATGTGTTTCATCATGATCTAAAAAGGAGTAAGTAACTAGAAAGTGTTTGAGTTTAGGGACTTATAGATAAATGTGGAGGACTTTGATGGGGAACGAAGCCACCAAATTGAAAAAAATACGGAGTAAAGAATTGGTAAAACTAATCCCAGTGGAAGTAGGAGAACCCCCACTGAGAAAAATATTTCTTTATGTCTCGGTCGTTCTAGGAGTTGCTCCAAGTTGGTTTAATCGATCTACTAACCCGTTTCCAAAAACAATAGGTTGATCAAGGTAGGTTTCGGATAATGTGCTTTCCCTTAGTTCATAAGCAGAAGAGCCGTGTTCTGAAAAATCTAAGCCAGCAATCTCATCTGCACGTGATACTCGAATGGAGGAAAATTTTGTTAGTACATAAAGAGTCATAGACACGGAGAGTGTCGCCCAAATAATTACAGCCAGAACTCCAACTGCCTGAATGCCTAGGGAGCTAACATCCCAGGTGTAAAATAACCCTTTGGAAGTTGAGAACAGTCCGACAGCAAGGGTGCCCCAAATCCCACCTACACCATGAACAGCTATCGCCCCAACCGGGTCATCAAGTTTAACCTTCCGATCAATAAATTGAACAGCCTCAACGAGAAGAATGCCCGAGATTCCTCCTATAATGAGCGATCCAAGTAAAGATACTTCGGCACATCCAGCTGTAATTCCGACTAATCCAGCAAGTGCTCCGTTTAAGGTAAGGGAGGCGTCAATTCGTTTAAACCGAAAAAGTGTGTAAAGTGCAGTAGCTACTACCCCGCAAGAACCGGAAAGTAAGGTCACAGCAATGATCTGAGGGACGAGCTCGGGGTCAGCTGATAACGTGCTCCCGGCATTAAAACCAAACCATCCAAACCATAAAATGAAAACACCTAAAGCACCGAGCGGGATGTTATGACCAGGGATAACATTTATCTTTTTACCAGAGTATTTCCCAATTCGAGCTCCAAGGAAACCTACAGTAACAATAGCACCAACTGCCCCAGTCAAATGAACGACTGTAGAGCCTGCGAAGTCGGTGAAACCGAGCTTAGATAACCAGCCCCCACCCCAAATCCAATGCCCGACAACTGGATAAATAAGTCCAGTCATGACCACAGTTAACATCATATAGGAGTTAAGCTTCATTCGTTCTGCAACAGCACCGGAAATAATGGTCGCACAAGTTGCTGCAAATACGGCTTGGAAAAGGAGGAATCCGATTTGTTCATTTTGTCCTATTAACAAATACCCATTAGTCCCAATTAGACCAAATGCTGATTCTCCGAACATCACGCCATATCCAATGATAAAGAACAAAATGGATCCAATGGACATCGTTAGAAGATTTTTCATCAATATATTTATAGAATTTTTTGAACGAGTAAATCCTGTCTCTACCATAGCAAAGCCAGCATGCATAAAGAAAACAAGAATAGCTGCAATCATCATCCAAGACATATCGAGGGAGCTGCGTAAAGACTCAATCGAATCCTCTGCCAAGACACCATGACCTAAACTGAGGCTTGCTACTAAAAGGAACATTACTTTTCTTACCATCTTGATCACCCTCCCGTTATTATAGAATTGCTTCGTTTCCGCGTTGACCTGTTCTAATTCGAATGCAATCTTCAATTGGTATAATAAAGATTTTCCCGTCCCCTATTGTTCCTGTGGAGCAACTCAATTGAATAGTTTCCACGATCTCATTAACCCGAATATCCTCTATAACCATTTCAACCTTTACTTTAGGAACTAACTTAATTTCAAAAGCAGTTCCACGAAATAATCCTTGTTTCCCTTTTTGACCACCACAACCTGCTACTTCAGAAACGGTTAACCCGTTAATACCAATCTGTGCAAGCTTTTCACGCAGATGTTGAAACTGTTCAGGGCGAATGATTGCTTCAAGTTTTTTCAACTGTTTTCCTCCTTTGTTTAATATGTTAGAAAAAGTAACATGAAGTGTTATGTTAACTATCATAATTGACTGAATAATTAAAATCAACAGTAAAATTGAATATAACAAGCCTGATTTTTATGTATTCGCTTTCAAAGTTACGTTAGTTTTTCTGACATTGAAATAAAAAAACGAGAGACAATTTGTCTCTCGCTCAAGCTGGCTGATCTTCGTGTTTAATAAATGTCTTTCGAATCCAAACTTTTGACTTCCATCTATACAGCATAATGATTCCACGCAGCCATTCATCAGCTATAAATGAAATCCAAATACCAATTAGTCCTAAGCCAAAGTGTATGCCTAAAATGTAAGAGATTGTAACACCTACACCCCACATGACCAATATTCCAATGTAAACGGGAAATCTGACGTCTCCAGCAGCACGTAAGGCACTAATTACAACAAGGTTGAATGAACGTCCAGGCTCAAGGATAATGGTTAACAAAATTAATAGGCTACCAAGCTCGATAATCGAAGGATTATCTGTAAAGATTCCGAAAAATTGCTTTGAGAAAATGCTAATGATGATTGCTGAACTAAAGGATATCAGTATGGCTAATTTTAAACTTTTGATGCAACGCTCATAGGCGTCTTCATATTGTTTAGCACCAATCATGTGACCTATGATAATTTGTGTGCCTTGGCTAATGGCGAAGCTAAATAAAAAGATAAACATCATAATATTTTGCGTGTAAACCTTTGTTGTTAATGCCTCAGTTCCGATCATGGTTATAAAGTATGTGATGACGAGTTGAGAAGCATTGTACATTAAATTCTCACCAGCGGATGGGATACCAATTTTCAATAGGTTTTTCGTGTGTATGACTGGTAATGTAAACACTTTAGAAAAGGGAAGAGATCCTTCAATGCGCCAAACTAGTAGAAAAACCAATACAATTAGACCAATCAATCTACTCACGACTGTTGAAATAGCTACTCCTTCTACTCCTAGAACAGGTATACCGAATGGGCCGAATATAAACACATAGTTACCGACTACATTGAGTATATTCATTCCAATCGTTACATACATGGAATCTTTAGTGAAGCCATAGCTTCGAATAATGGAGCCAATGGTCATAATAATTCCCTGAATAACTGAAAACCCACCAACAATAACTAAATATGTGTAAGCTTCCCTTATTAGCTCCTCGGGAATGCTCATTAGCTGTAAAATATTTTTTCCGAATATATATAAAATTAAGCTAATGATTGAGCCAAATATAAGATTTCCTACTAATGATACGACGGCAACTTCTCGTGCGGATTTCTGTTCATTTGCCCCTAAGTGCTGAGCGATTAGTACAGAAGTACCCGTTGAAATAAAGCCGAACATGACAATAACTAACGCTAAGATTTGACTGGAAACACCTACTGCGGCGACGGAATTATCAGAGTATTGACTAAGCATCAACGTGTCTGCATTACCCATTAACATATGAAGTAAGATTTCAATAAATATAGGCCATGTCAGGGCGAATAAGGTCATTTTTTTTATGTCATGCTTGTTATGAATTTTGGCCAATTAACTCACCTCTTTTTTAGAGTGTGCATTTCCAATTAATAAAGATATTATATGAAAATACCGACATTTGCTATAAACTGAATTTTGGGATGATTGTGTAGAATAATTGTTTAGAACAACATACTTTAGTTTAAAGGGAAGAACATATAAAAAAAAGAGAATATATCGATAATATTGGTACTATTACGACTTAAAGAGGAGACGAGCTATGACACATATCTCATTTCAGCTGCCTCCATTCCCGACGTTTATTAAGGGTGGAGAAGCTATATTTGCTAAAGGGAAAAGACACTTTAAAAGAACCTATTCTGTTTTTGACTTGTTATATGTAAAAAAAGGAACGTTGTTTATTTCTGAAAGTAAACAGCAGTTTGAAGTAAAGAACGGTGAATATCTCATTCTCGTTCCAGGGCTAGAGCATTATGGACACAAAGGATGCGAAGAAGAGACCGAATACATCTGGCTGCATTTTATAGTTCATGGTGAATATGAAAAAGTCCAGATAACTGAGCTAGAATGGCCTAACCTTTCGATAACTGAGGGAACATTTGAAAAACCAGCTCAATTTATGTTTTATATTCCTCAATATCATTCCTTTAATCAGAGGGAATTGATGGAGCAGCTTCTGCAGCAATTAGTCAAAGTGGGAAATGAACATACACCGGATTCTCAATTGCAGCAACAGAATATTTTTCAGGATTTTATGCTCCAACTTCAAAAACAAGCCATGCAAATCCCTACTGCTACTGAGAAAGTTTGCGAGGAAGCTCTGAAATACATACGAGAAAATTATCAAAAATCCATTAAAATGTCGGATATGTCCTCACATCTTCATTTCCACCCGGATTACATTACGAGATGTGTTCAAAAAACAATCGGAATCAGTGCGATTCAATATTTGTATCAATACCGAATTTCACAAGCAAAGTCGCGTTTATCGACAACGAATGATAAGGTAACCTCCATTTGCAGGGAGGTTGGAATTGAGGACCAAGGGTATTTTTCTAAACTGTTTAGAAAGTTAGAAGGGATGTCACCCGTTGAGTATAGAAGGATTGTTCATCGAACAGAGGGTTTAGGCAAATGAGTACAAATATAATTGTGGGAGAGAAAGCAGGAGAGGAGTCTCGAATAGAGGGTAATCGAGACAGATATGGGGGAGAAAGCAGGAGAGGAGTCTCGATTAGAGGGTATTCGAGACAGGTATCGGAGAGAAAGCAGGAGAGGAGTCTCGAATAGAGGGTATTCGGGACAGATATGGGGGAGAAAGCAGTAATGGTGTCTCGAATAGAGGGTATTCGAGACAGGTATGGGGGAGAAAACAGAAGAGGAGTCTCGATTAGAGGGTAATCGAGACAGATATAGGAGAGAAAGCAGTAATGGTGTCTCGAATAGAGGGTATTCGAGACAGGTATAGGAGAGAAAGCAGGAGAGGAGTCTCGAATAGAGGGTAATCGAGACAGATGTGGGAGAGAAAGCAGGAGCGGAGTCTCGATTAGAGGGTATTCAGGACAGATATAGGGGAGAAAGCAGGAGAGGAGTCTCGATTAGTGGGTAATCGAGACAGATATGGGAGAGAAAGCAGGAGAGGTGTCTCGAATAGAGGATAATCGAGACAGATATGGGAGAGAAAGCAGGAGAGGAGTCTCGAATAGAGTGTATTCGGGACAGATATGGGAGAGAAAGCAGTAATGGTGTCTCGATTAGAGGGTATTCAGGACAGATATAGGTGAGAAAGCAGGAGAGGAGTCTCGATTAGTGGGTAATTGAGACAGATATAGGAGAGAAAGCAGGAGAGGAGTCTCGATTAGTGGGTAATCGAGACAGATATAGGAGAGAAAGCAGTAATGGTGTCTCGAATAGAGGGTATTCGGGACAGATATGGGAGAGAAAGCAGGAGAGGAGTCTCGAATAGAGGGTAATCGAGACAGATATGGGGGAGAAAGCAGGAGAGGAGTCTCGAATAGAGGGTATTCGGGACAGATATAGGAGAGAAAGCAGTAATGGTGTCTCGAATAGAGGGTATTCGAGACAGGTATAGGAGAGGAAGCAGGAGAGGAGTCTCGAATAGAGGGTAATCGAGACAGATGTGGGAGAGAAAGCAGGAGCGGAGTCTCGAATAGAGGGTAATCGAGACAGATATCGGAGAGAAAGCAGGAGAGGAGTCCCGAATAGAGGGTATTCGGGACAGATATGGGAGAGAAAGCAGTAAAGGTGTCTCGAATAGAGGGTATTCGAGACAGATATGGGAGAGAAAGCAGTAAAGGAGTCTCGAATAGTGGATATTCGAGACAGGTATGGGGGAGAAAGCAGGAGAGGAGTCTCGATTAGTGGATAATCGAGACAGATATAGGAGAGAAAGCAGGAGAGGAGTCTCGAATAGAGGGTATTCGGGACAGATATGGGGGAGAAAGCAGTAATGGTGTCTCGAATAGAGGATAATCGTGACAGATATGGGAGAGAAAGCAGTAATGGTGTCTCGAATAGAGGGTAATCGAGACAGGTATGGGATAGAAAGCAGGAGAGGAGTCTCGATTAGTGGATAATCGAGACAGATATGGGAGAGAAAGCAGTAATGGTGTCTCGAATAGAGGGTAATCGAGACAGGTATGGGATAGAAAGCAGGAGAGGAGTCTCGATTAGTCGGTAATCGAGACAGATATGGGAGAGAAAGCAGTAATGGTGTCTCGAATAGAGGGTAATCGAGACAGGTATGGGGGAGAAAACAGAAGTGGAGTCTCGATTAGTGGATAATCGGGACAGATATGGGGGAAAAAAACAGGAGAGGAGTCTCGATTAGTCGGTAATCGAGACAGATATAGGAGAGACAGCAGTAATGGTGTCTCGAATAGAGGGTATTCAGTACAGATATAGGTGAGAAAGCAGGAGAGGAGTCTCGATTAGTGGATATTTGAGACAGATTTGGAAAGAAAGCAGGAGAGGTGAACAGAATGGTGGTTCACACCTAACCTAAATGAAAAAGAATGACGTGAATGAATTCACACGCCATTCTAATGCAATCAACAATAGCTAGTTCCAAATTATATCTCTTTTAAAATCCTAAACCCGTAAGCGGCAAACTCCAAGCTATTGCTTGTTAAGCTGGAGTCATCCTGCCAAATATCAATGTAGCTAGCAGCCTGCTTATTTAGATTCACTGTTAGTCTTTTCTCAGAATTGTTAACGATAAATAATAATGACTCATTTCCAAACGTTTTCCGATAGACAAGATGATTTGTCTCGTCATCTGCTTCGACGAATTCAATTGTCCCTTGATTTCCGAATGCGGGACTAACTTTCCGAAGGTGAATCAACTTTTTCACATGTTCAAAAAGATCTGAATTTTGTTGTTCCTTTTCCCAAACCATACATTTTCTGCACCCAGGATCCTGCCCACCTGTCATGCCAATTTCATCCCCATAATAGATACAAGGAGTTCCTGTGAAAGAAAGCTGGAATAAGTAAAGTAACTTAACCTTATCCAAGTTATCCTCACAGATTGTCAAAATTCTAGGTGTGTCATGACTATCTAATAAATTAAACTGTACTTCATTTACATTGTTTGGATAAGAATGTAAAACATTTGAGATGATGTTTGTAAATTCTGTTGCCCTTACTGTGCCTTTTGCAAAATACTGAAGGGCCCCATTTGTGAATGGATAATTCATGACGGCATCGAATTGATCTCCTTGAAGCCAAGGTAATGAATCATGCCAAATTTCACCCAATATATAAACATCTGGTTTTATTGTTTTCACGGCTTGGCGGAATTCTCTCCAAAATTGGTGATCGACTTCATTAGCGACATCTAATCTCCAACCGTCAATATTAAACTCACGAACCCAATAACGACCAACCTCTAACAGATAGTTTTTAACTTCCGCGTTTTCTGTATCGAGCTTAGGCATATTCTTAGTAAATGCAAATGTATCATAGTTTGGCTTTGGTTCTGTTACGACAGGAAAATCACGTAAATGGAACCAGTTTTTATAAATAGAGGCTTCTCCGTTTACTAACACATCCTGAAATTGTGGGAAATAGAAACCGCTGTGATTAAAAACAGCATCCAACATCACTTTAATTCCATGTTCATGACAGGTATCGACTAAGCGACGAAACGTTTCTTTATCCCCAAACTGGGGATCAATTTCCATATAATCAATCGTGTCATATTTATGATTGGACTGGGCCTTAAATATTGGGGTGAAGTAGACTCCAGTAATACCAAGCTCTACGAGATGATCAATATGTTGGATAATCCCTTCGAAATCACCACCAAAGAAATTATTGTACTCAGGCGTAGTACTTCCCCAAGGAAGGGTTCCTGGAGGATTAATTGAGTCGTCTCCATTAGCAAACCGCTCAGGGAATATTTGATACCAAACCGTGTCCTTAACCCAATCGGGTGCCTGAAATACATCAATTTTGTTTAAGAAGGGAAAGCAAAAGTAATAAGCCGTATCGTCAGTTGGCTGCTCTTTGTAAAACCCTTTTTCAGTGAAAAACAATATTTCAGCACCATCTGATAGCTTAAAACCGTAACGAAGCCTTCTGAAGGCTGGCTTAACTTCAACGAACCAGTAATCAAATAGTTCATCTTTACCACTTTTCATCATCGGTATTTCTTCAGTGTGCCATTGGTGCTTTTTTGGAGCAATCTCTCTCCAATCATATGGATCTCCAAATATTAGTTGAACACTTGTTACATCGTTTTTCTTTGTGCGAAGTCGAATATGTAATGTTTCTTCATTATAGGCATAAGCATAGTTGTTTTTGGGTCTATGATAAATCGCTTCTTTTAACAAAATCATCAACCTTTCTATTGGAATTTGTGCAAGCGTTTGCTTCTTTTTAGAGTAGTAGATGAGCAGGTGAAAGTCAATAATAACAACATTTATCAGGATGAAATAAAAAATGCTGGGAAAAGATAAAGGTAAGGTCAATAAAAAATGGTTGTCAAACTAAGAATAGGCTGTATAATGAGAATTAAAGTTCCAAATGCAATCGTTTTCATACATTTTTTTTACATAATCGTGCAAACGGTTGTTCAAATGGACAATGATTTTCAAAAAAAGATGACGGAGGGGTCAAAATGAAAAAAGTCTTATCGAAGTTTATGATTATGATTTTAGCGTTTGGAGTACTAGCTGCTTGTGGTCCACAGCGTGCTGAAGAAACTCCAGCAGACTCAGGTGCAACAGAAACTGAAAAACCTGAAAAATTAACAATGTGGGTAAATGATGAAGAAAAGCAAAAGGCTGCCATTGCTGACATCGTGGCAAAGTATACAGAAGAGACTGGCATTGAAGTTGAAATAACAGGCGTATCAATGCTAGATCAAGTTAAAAACCTAGCTCTTGATGCTCCAGCTGGTACTGGTCCAGACGTCTTTTTCCAGCCACACGATCGTATTGGTGATATTGTAACTCAAGGATTAGCTGAGCCAATCGTAATTGAAAATGAAAAAGATTACAGCCCTACTGCAATTGAAGCGGTAACATATGATGGAGAAATTTACGGTGTTCCTCATGTTGTTGAGACTTATGGTCTTTATTACAACAAGGATTTAGTAAAGGAAGCTCCAGCTACTATGGAAGAACTAATGACAATTGCAAAAGATCAAACAGATGCAACGCAAGATAAATACGGCTTTTTAATGGAAGCTGCTAACTTTTACTTCGTATATCCTTTCTTTGCTGGATATGGCGGATATGTATTTAACAAAGAAGACGGTGCTTATGACGCTGCAGATATCGGTCTAGGTAACGAAGGTGCTGTAGAAGGTGGAGAGCTTGTTCAATCTTGGTTCTCTAACGGATACATCCCGAAAGAAATCACTGGTGACGTTATGAATGGATTATTTACAGGTGGTAAGGTTGCTACAGTTATCACAGGTCCTTGGAATATCCCAACATACCGTGATGCATTAGGAGATAAGCTTGCAACTGCACCACTTCCAACACTTGCAAATGGTGAGCATCCTAAGTCATTCGTTGGTGTTAAGTCTTGGATGGTTTCTTCTTACTCAGAAAATAAAGAATGGTCACTTGATTTATTGAAGTTCATTACGAACACTGAGAACCAAATGGCTTATTATGAAACAGCAGGTGAAATGCCAGCTAACGAAGCAGCATTAACGGATAAGAAAATTACAGAAGATCCATTAATGAAAGGTTTCGCAGAGCAGATTGCTTACGGCGAGCCAATGCCAAGTATCCCACAAATGCAACAGGTTTGGGATCCAATGGGTGACGCACTTCAGTTTATTGCTAACGGTGATGATGTTGGTGAAGTTCTAACTGAAACAGTACAAATTATTAAAGATAATATTGCAGCTAGTGGAGCAAAATAAATAGTAGTAAGTAAAGGTGGATAGAAAGTACTTTTTCTATCCACCATTTATGCTTTAATGAACAGGAGGATCACTATGTCTGATAAGGTAAAGAACACAAATGGTAATAGACATAACCCTACAGTAGCCATGATTTTGTCAATCATTTTTGCTGGACTAGGACAGTTTTACAATCGTCGTTTCTTTAAAGGAACCCTATTCCTAATTATTGAAGCGGCTTTTCTGATTGCTTTTTTAGATTTTATAAATATTGGACTGTGGGGAATCCGAACCTTAGGAGAAATACCAAAGGTGGACCATTCAATATTCCTTTTAATACAAGGGCTTGTTTCAACTATTTTAGTTGTCTTTGCTGTTGGCTTATATGTATTGAATATTATGGATGCAAAGAGAGATGCTTTAAGTATTAAAGAAGGTAAGCGAAAACCTAATTTTATGGAAGCAATCAATAATGCTTGGGATATAGGTTTCCCATACATATTTGTTACACCAGGGTTAATATTATTAATCTTCATTGTTGTTCTTCCGCTACTATTTATGGTCTCTTTAGCCTTTACGGATTACAACTTATACAACTCTCCTCCGAGAAACCTATTAAATTGGGTTGGGTTTACAAACTTCATAGACCTTGTTTCTATTCCAATTTGGAAAAATACCTTTTTAACCGTTTTTTCATGGACACTTATATGGACTCTTGTGGCTACAACATTACAAGTATCATTAGGGCTTTTCCTAGCACTTCTTGTAAATGATCCACGAGTTAAATTTAAAAGATTGATTAGAACGTTTCTTATTCTACCTTGGGCCGTTCCGGCGTTCATCACAATCCTTATATTCGCGGCAATGTTTAACGATAAATTTGGTGCAATCAACAGAGATATATTGAGTAACTTTGGTGTGATGATACCTTGGTTAAGTGATCCATTTTGGACGAAGGTTGCATTGATCATGATTCAAACATGGCTTGGATTCCCGTTTATTTTTGCTTTATTTACTGGGGTTTTAACTAGTATATCTAAGGATTGGTATGAAGCAGCAGATGTTGACGGCGGTACACGCTGGCAAAAATTCAGATTTATCACACTGCCACATGTGCTTTTCGCAACAGCTCCATTATTAATCATGCAGTATGCAGGTAACTTTAATAACTTTAATATTATCTACTTATTTAATGAAGGCGGACCTGCTGTAAGAGGACAAAACGCAGGTGGCTCCGATATTCTCATTTCGTGGGTGTTTGGACTGACCTTTGAAACCAACAATTATAATATGGCTGCTGCCATTTCCATTATCATTGGAATTATGGTTTCTGGATTTGCGGTCTTCCAATTTAGACGGACACGTTCCTTCAAAGAGGAGGGGAACATTTAGAGATGACTAGTAAAACAAAATCAAGAATTGAAGTCACACTTATATATATCTTTTTATTCTTTATGTTTATTATTATTGGGTACCCGTTACTTTGGACGATTGGTCTTTCTCTTAACCAGGGTACAAGCTTGTACTCAGGCTCCATAATTCCTGAAAACTTGTCTTTTGAACATTATAAATGGCTGTTCACAAGCCCCAATAGTGACTATTTAATCTGGTATAAAAACAGTATTCTTGTTGCCGTTGCAAATGCCTTTTTCTCGGTATTAATTACATCTTTTGTAGCGTATGCTTTTTCAAGATATCGTTTTATTGGAAGAAAGAATGGATTGTATGCATTCTTAATCCTACAAATGTTTCCTTCTCTAATGGCGATGGTTGCCTTGTATATCCTTCTTAACATGGTTGGTTTACTGGATTCACTAGTAGGTTTAACTATCATTTATATAGGTGGACAAATTCCATTTAACGCTTGGCTTGTGAAGGGTTATTTTGATACAATACCAAGGGAACTAGACGAAGCAGCACGTATGGATGGAGCAGGTCACTTAGGTGTATTCTTTAAAATTATGCTTCCTTTGGCAAAACCAATCTTAGCTGTTGTTGCTTTATTTAATTTCATGGCACCATTTACAGACTTTTTACTGCCAAGAATTGTGTTAAGAGATCCAGAAAAATTCACTTTAGCACTTGGCTTATTTAACTTTATTAATGATCAATTTAATAATAACTTTACTAGGTTCGCAGCAGGTTCTATACTTATTGCTATACCAATTGCAGTTGTTTTCTTGTTTTTACAACGTTATTTAATTTCTGGCTTAACAGCCGGAGGCACTAAAGGTTAAGTTAATATCATAATTGAAGGAGGAACGGCGAGTGAGCAGAAAGATTTTGTTAATGCTTATCCCGTTTCTTCTTTTTTGCGGCTTTCAAGTAAAGGCTGTTGAAAAAGAAGAGGGAACTTGGCAGGATGAGTTGATATATTTTATCATGGTCGACCGATTTAACAATGGAGATACTAGTAATGATTTTGAAGTAGATATCAATGATCCTCGTGCATATCATGGTGGAGATTTGAAAGGTGTAACTGACAAGCTTGATTACATAAAAGAAATGGGATTTACAGCCATTTGGTTAACGCCAATTGTCAAAAATGAAGAAAAAGGGTATCACGGCTATTGGACCGAGGACTTCTATGAAGTAGAAGAGCATTTCGGTACATTAGAAGATGTGAAGACCTTAGTGAAAGAAGCTCATAACAGAGATATTAAAGTCATTTTGGATTTAGTCGTCAATCATACCGGTTATCAGCACCCCTGGTTGAATGATCCAAAAAAAGCAGATTGGTTTCATGAGAAAAAGGATATTACCAATTGGGATAACCAAGACAATGTAGAAAATGGTCAGCTTTTTGGCTTGC
Organism: Bacillus sp. DJP31; assembly: GCF_049310945.1. Classification (NCBI taxonomy): domain Bacteria; kingdom Bacillati; phylum Bacillota; class Bacilli; order Caryophanales; family Bacillaceae; genus Bacillus; species Bacillus sp. DJP31. Next base: position 77,250 of record NZ_JBMERO010000006.1, read on the forward strand.
CAGATTTAGCACATGAAAACCAAGAAGTCGAGAAATACCTCCTAGACATGGCGAAGTGGTGGATTACAGAAACCGATATTGATGGGTATCGATTGGATACAGTAAGACATGTACCAAAATCATTTTGGGAAAAATTTTCTTCAGAAGTAAAAAGTGTCAAAGAGGATTTCTTCTTAATTGGTGAGGTTTGGCATGAGGATCCTCGATATGTTGCTGCCTATGGTGAAACAGGAATCGATTCCTTTGTCGACTATCCCTTGTACGAAGGATTAAATACGACATTTCGTCAACCAGATCAGCCGGTTGATTGGCTTCATAAAATATGGTTAAGAAATGAAGCTTTTTATGAAAATCCTTACTTATTAGGAACTTTCCTTGATAACCATGATAATCTTCGGTTCACAAGAGAAGTGGTGCAGAAAAAGCAAAATCCTGAAACAAGGCTAAAACTTGCACTAACCTATCTATATGGTGCACCTGGAATCCCCATTATTTATTATGGAACTGAAATTGCATTAGACGGAGGAGAAGACCCTGATAATCGAAGAATGATGGCTTTTCGAGCTGATAAAGTGATCATTGATTATATATCTAAACTAGCAAGTATAAGAAAAGAATTTCCTTCTCTTAGATATGGTGATTTTAAAATGCTGTTTGAAGATAAAGGGATGGCTGTATTTAAACGAACATACGAGGACGAAACAACTATTCTTGCCATTAATAATGCGAGTGAAACAATAACAGCAGAGTTTGATGTTTCTGAGGTTGGGGAAAATCGGGAACTTCGTGCTTTACTTAGTGATGATATCGTCCGACCAAATCAAGAACAGTTCATGATTACAATGGACAGAGAGACTGCGAATATCTTCCAAATAGGTGAGGAGACAGGTGTTAATTGGCCCGTCATACTTGGAATGATTGGAGTCTGGGCAATTTTCGGGTTGTTTCTTGTATTCGCCATCAGACGCCAAAAGCGAAAGGTGAAAGAAGAGTAGGAAGTGGAATTGGAAACAAAATGACACTGACAAATGTTGCATAAAGTTATAAACTAGAGATAGATAATTTGGGGAGAGGGAGTTTTTGCTGTATGGCGGTAACAATAAAGGATGTTGCAAAGCTTGCTAGCGTTGCCCCTTCCACCGTTTCAAGAGTCATTGCCGATAGTCCAAGGATTAGTCATCAGACGAAGGAACGAGTTCGTGAAGCGATGGAAGAATTGGGGTATCATCCGAATTTTAATGCTCGAAGCTTAGCGAATCAGACAACTCAAGCAATTGGGATTGTCATGCCAAGCTCTGCAGATAAAGTGTTTCAAAATCCTTTTTTTCCAGAAGTACTCCGTGGAATAAGTACAATTGCCCATGGGCAAGAATATGCCTTATATATGTCTACTGGGGAAACAGAGGATGAGATTTTTGAAGGCGTTGTCAAAATGGTTCAAGGCAAACGAGTGGATGGAATTGTTTTACTATATTCTAGAGTGGATGACGAAATTATCTCGTACCTTCAAAAAAGAGACTTTCCCTTTACAGTTATTGGAAAGCCGTTCAAAGACTCTGAGTCTATTTCACATGTCGATAACGATAACTACAAAGCCGCAAAAGAGGTAACTGAATTCTTTATCGGACTCGGACATGATCAGATTGGATTTGTCGGAGGTAGTCTTAATTTAGTCGTGACAATTGATAGATTACTAGGTTATGAGAAGGCACTTCATAATTCAGGATTGCAGTACCGAGATGAATACATTATTCATGAAGAGTTTTTAAAAGAAGGTGGTCAAGAAGCTGTTAAAGAGCTTTTTGCACTTGAGGAACCACCCACGGCACTAGTTGTGGCGGATGATTTAATGGCTTGGGGTGTTCTTAATACACTTGATGAAATGGGAATTCGTGTACCAGAGGATATTTCGGTTGTGAGCTTTAATAATCTTATGCTATCAGAGGTTTCACGACCACCATTAACTTCTGTAGATATAAATATTTTCGAGCTTGGCTGTATGGCAGCAAAATGCCTAATAGAGAAGATTCAAGATCCGACCGAGCATGTTAAGCGGGTTATGATTCCCCACCAGTTAGTAAAGAGACAGTCATGTCAGGAAAAACATAGTGTTGAAGTTGTAAGTTGAGGAGGGGTGTGGCCCCCCTTTTTTTTTGAAAAGATTAAGAAAGTATAAGAGTCTGTTCAAAAAGGAGGACAAAAAGAGCAAAGAAGTTCGAGGAAGCGAAGTCTTGAGCACCGGAGCGTATGTTTTGTATACGTGAGGAGCGGAGAGACGAGCTGACGAAGAAATTTGAAGCTATTTTTGCCGGACTTTTTGAACACCCTCTATAAGTTTTTTCAAAATGGGTTAGTGTCTAGCTCCAACGCCTATCCCCCCCCCCGAGGTCATTTGCTATGCCTGGTCTAAACAAGGCGCTTGCGCTTTTCTTATTACGGAATTTTTAGGGTGCCCTGAAAATTCACCTTTTAAGTAGGGAAGGGTTATCAAAGACTACATTTGATGCCCTAAAGGATAAATAAGTATGTTACTTATCCATTCACGATCTTTCCGCCATTACTATGTAGCATTTGCCCTGTCATGTAAGCTGAATCCTCAGAAGCTAAGAAAACATAGCTTGGTCCTAATTCACATGGTTGTCCAGGTCGTTTCATAGGTGTATCTGCACCAAATGTCGATACTTCTTCGCTAGTAAAGGTGGAAGGGATAAGGGGTGTCCAGATAGGTCCAGGTGCCACTCCATTCACTCTTATTCCGCTCCCGACTAACTGCTGGGATAGTGACCGAGTAAATGTAACAATTGCGCCTTTCGTTGCAGAATAATCAAGCAGTGTTTCATTTCCTGCATACGCAGTGATGGATGCTGTATTAATGATTGCACTTCCACCTTTTAAATGAGGAAGGGCTGCTTTCGTTAAGAAAAAATAGGAGTATACATTGGTTCGAAACGTCTTTTCTAGCTGCTCGGCAGTAATGTCTACAATGCTTTTTTGCGGATGTTGCTCAGCAGCATTGTTTATTAGAATATCTATCTTACCAAATACTTGTATCGTTTGGTTTACAATTTCTTGGCAAAATTCCTCTTTTCCAATATCACCCGGTATCAATAAACATTGGGAGCCTTCCTTTTCAATCAAACTCTTCGTTTCATTTGCATCCTCATGCTCGTCCAAATATACGATGCTAACTTGTGCTCCTTCCTTAGCAAAGTAAATGGCTACCGACTTTCCAATTCCACTATCACCACCTGTTATGATAGCGACTTTTCCCTTAAGCTTCCCACTCCCCCGATAAGCAGGATCAACAAATTTAGGTAAAGGATTCATTTCTGATTCAAGTCCTGGCTGCCTATTTTGATGCTGTGGTGGTAATGTTTGTTGAGGTTGTTTTTGCTTTGTCATAGCTTGCTCCTTTTCTCATAATTACTGAAGGTTAGTATGTCTTCTAGCAGAGGAAATATGAAAAAAGTAAAAAGAAAAAACAGAGTCTTCACTCTGTCTCTTAACGATAGTTAATAAATTGTACTTCTACAGTTAAATCTAACTGTCTTACCGCAGCCATGACAGCTTGTAAGTCATCTCTATTTTTACCTGTAACTCGAACTTGATCGTCTTGAACTTGACTTTTTACTTTTAGCCCAGAATTTTTAATAACCATGTTAATCTTTTTCGCATTGTCCTTGTCAATTCCTTGAACTAGCTTGGCACGCTGTCTTACGGTTCCACCGCTTGCATTTTCTAGCTTTCCATAATCAAGATTTCTTATGGGAATTCCTCGTTTGATCAGCTTACTAAGTAATACATCCTTCAATTGCTCCATCTTATAATCATCATCCGAAACGAGGACAAGCTCCTCTTTGTCTAAGGAAATATCACTCTTACTCCCTTTGAAATCGTAACGAGTTTTTACTTCCTTCATGGCACTGGTGATTGCGTTCGTCACTTCTGGTAACTCAATTTTCGAAACTATATCAAATGAATTTTCTTTTGACATCTAGTAAATCTCCTCCGTAAATGATAATAATTACTATTGTACAAAATTTCCCCGACCTTTTACAAGGAAAAGGTGAAATCAGCACATACTAATCATATAGATAGTAAAATAGTGATATAATGATTCGAAATGGAAAGAATGAGTTTAGGAATAATTTTAGAAGGTAGGTAACAAATGATGGGAATCAATCCTGGTACTATACAAATGCTACACGTTTCTAGGCAAGTAGACTTTGGATACTATTTGATAGATCAAGAAGAAAATGAGGTACTTTTACCAAATGGTGAAGTTATTGGTGAGATAGAGATAGAGGACGAAATAGAAGTATTTGTTTATCATGACCATGAGGGCAGACCAATTGCGACAATGAAGACACCTAAAATTGTCATTGATACATATGAATGGGTTGAAGTCGTTGGGGTGAATCGTGGGTTAGGTGTTTTTATTGATATCGGATTAACTAAGGATATGCTTCTTTCAAAGGACGATCTTCCATTGTTCGAGGAGTTATGGCCTGAAGTTGGAGATAAGCTTTATTGTAGCCTAATGCAGGATCGGAATGGTCGACTACTTGCAAGATTGGCAACAGAGCCTGTAATGTGGGAAATCGGAGTTGTTGGTACAAGAGAAGTATTTAACAAAAATATCAAAGGAACGATCTATAAAACAGTCAAAGTAGGATCTTATATCTATACTGATGACAAGTTGGTTGGGTTTATTCATGAATCGCAACGGAAAGTAGAACCACGTTTAGGACAGGTAGTGGAAGGTAGAGTCGTTGATGTAAAAGAAGATGGTTCTGTAAATGTATCCCTGTTACCAAGAGGACATGAAGGAATGGACACTGATTCACAGGCTATCTATGACTACATGGAGGGACGAAGTGGGGCTATGCCTTATTCCGATAAAAGTACACCTGAGGATATCCAACAAATTTTCAACATGAGTAAGGGAGCTTTCAAACGAGCGTTAGGAAAACTAATGAAAGAAGGGAAAGTGTATCAGGAAGAAGGCTGGACGTATAATTCAGCAAGAAAATAAATTAATAATTAATACACTCTACCACCAAAACATCAGGCTGTTCGAGATATCTCGGACAGCCTGATGTTTTTTTAAAACGAAATTTACTGATTATTACATCTTTTCTATAAAGATTAACTTTCGTCGAATCATGTCGATAAAAGAAAGTGTAGTAATGGCAAAAAAGGAGCGATTGTAAATGGGTAAAAAGATAACATCCCTCATCATGATTGTAGTTCTTCTTTTAGTAGGATGTTCAACAAACAGCACGAACACATCAGAAGAGATTGATGGAATTAAGATTGGTATTATGCTATCAGACGTTGGGTTAGGGGACCAATCGTTCTCAGATTTAGCTTTTAATGGCTTAATAAAAGCAAGAGAAGAGCTCGATATATTATTCGATTATCGTGAGCTAAAGGATACAGAAACGTATGAAAAAGGTTTAACCGAGCTTGTTGAAACTGGAAATGATGTTGTCGTCGGATTAGGCTTTATGGTTCAAGAAGATTTAGAAAAAGTAGCAAAAAAATACCCTGAGCAAAAGTTTATCTTAATAGACTCAGTATCTGAGCTAGAAAATATCACTTCCATTACTTTTAAAGAAGATGAAGGAAGTTTTTTAGCGGGAGTTGCCGCTGCATTAGCAACAAAAACGAATAAACTAGGATTCATTGGTGGTGCTGATGTTCCTCTCATTAATAAGTTTGCTAGAGGATTTGAACAAGGTGCTAAGACGATCAACCCTGAAATTGAAGTGGTTGTCGTGTATGCTGGTGATTTTGGAAATGATAAGCTTGGCACAGATATAGCAACAAAAATGATTGCAGAGGGATCTGATGTCCTCTATGCAGCTGCCGGCTTTACAGGTGTAGGTGTTTTAAAAGAAGCTCAAAACAAAGGTGTTTATGCAATCGGTGTTGACAGTGATCAATATTTTTATGCCGAAAAAGCGGTTATGACTTCCATGCTAAAAAATGTTGATGTTGCATTATATCAAACAATTTCTTCTTTTAAAGAAAAGAAAGAGCTTCCTAAGGGACTTATTCAACTTGGATTGAAAGAGAATGGGGTAAATTTATCACCTATTCGTGTTATTCCATTTACACAGCAGCAACTTAAGACGATCACTGATCATAAAGATGATATTATTGCTGGGAAAATAACAGTAAATCCATAAGGAAGGAGGTACAACAGATATGAATCTTAAGAAAAAATTAATGCTTCATTCCATGATTGCTCTTACACTAGCCATCATGATGATTGGATACATTATTATAAAGATGGTTGAAATCGAGAAATCCAACACAGATTATGTACCTTTCTTACTTTCTGTACACGAACTAAATGCTCAAATGAAAATCACAAAGCAAAGCTTAAACAACTATTCTTTTAATATGACAGAAGCTAATAAGCTTGAAGCTCTTGAACAGCTTATATTAACTCGCGAAAACTTTGAAAAAGTTCAAAAGTTGAATTCTTTAGAACTAACGAAAGAAGTGATTACCAAATCATTTAGCAAGTATGAAGTCTTACTGTTTGATGCCCAAAAGTCCTTACAAAGTCTAGATGCGGCTGAAGTAAAACGGCAATCCATTCGAACAGAAGGAATTGTAAATGATTTACATTTATTAGATTTGTATGCATCGACCCACTATGACTTCTTACAGGAAGATCTCAAGAAAAAAATTGGAATGATTATTACCATTGCAGGCTTAGGATCTGTTATTTTAGTGGTTGCATCTATTCTGTTTAGCTATCGATTTACATTGTCTATTACGAAACCACTTCAATTGCTAACTGATAACGCAAGAAAAATTTCCTCTGGTGATCTTGTAGTAGAGAAAGTGAACTATAACAAGAAAGATGAAATCGGTGAGCTTAATCAGTCTTTCACTCAAATGGTTGAGCAGCTTAGAGGACTTATTGGATCTGTGGAAAGTGTGAGCAAGAATGTTGAGCAATACTCACGTGAAATTGAACAAGAAAATAATGTATTAACAGAGATTAGTAATCAAGTTGCTGTCTCTACAGAAGAACTGTCATCTGGATCACAGGTTATTTCTGAGGACCTACAAAATTCTGTTCATATTGTCGAACAAATGGGACAAGAATTTGAGGCTAATTTACTACGTTCTAAACAAACCGCTGATTATAGTCAAGAAGCAGTGGCATCCATTACTTCCGGTAGAGAGGCCATGGAAGAACAACGTCAGCTTTTATCTGAAAATATCTCATCAACAAAAATGGTTGAGAAAGCAACGAAGGAATTCACTGGATATGCGAGCAAAATTGAAGAGATGGCCACTTCTGTTTCTGCTATAGCAGAGCAAACAAATCTCCTCGCCTTAAATGCTGCGATAGAAGCGGCACGTGCTGGTGAAGCGGGTAAAGGATTTGCCGTTGTAGCAGATGAGGTTAGAAAGTTAGCCGAAGCTTCAACGAGAGCAACAAAGCAAATCTTTGAAATGGTGGATCATATTAAAAAGGGTTTGTCACAGGTTTTACAATCTGTTGATTTAGGTGTAAAACTCTCTGAAAAACAGGAGAAATCAATGATTGTCACAACAGAAGCTTTTGAAACAATCGAGCAAAAGGTTCAAGGTATTTCATCGGATATTCAAGGTCTAGTTGAAGGAATGTCCGCCTCAAAATTACTTGGTGAACAAGTGCTAGAATCTGTAGAAAATATTAGTGCTGTTGTTCAACAATCTGCAGCTGGAAGTGAAGAGATAAGTGCATCAACAGCTGAACAGCTAAATGCATTTGAAAAACTTGCTAGCAAAGTGACCTCCATGAGAGAACTAACAGACGAATTAAATTCAGTACTATCACAATTTAAGATGTAATATAGCCTGAAGGTCAGCTTATAATGCTGACCTTTTTTGAACATAGTAAAAACTAAAACGACTATAAGGAGGAACTAAGTTTGGGGATATTTAAGGAATTTAGAGAGTTCGCTGTGAAGGGGAGTGTGATTGACCTTGCTGTTGGAGTCATCATAGGTGGTGCTTTTAGCAAGATTGTCACTTCGATTGTAAATGATCTCGTTATGCCAACACTTGGAATGCTGATCGGTAAAGTAGACTTTACGAATCTTTTCATTACGTTAGATGCAGGTGATTATCAAACGTTGGCTGATGCCCAAAAGGCCGGAGCACCAACTATCAATTACGGGATATTCATTAATAATGTGATCCAATTTATCATCATGGCTTTTGTCATTTTCCTTGTCATTCGTCAAATCAATCGACTAAGAAGAAAAGAAGAAAAAGCTCCATCTAGTCCTACTCAGAAAGAATGTACCTATTGTACAACTTCTATTCCAATTAAGGCATCAAGATGCCCGCAATGTACAGCTGATTTGGTGTGATAGTAAGTTAGGTAGCCCGACTTAGTCAAGTCGCGTGAATTGAGAAAAAGTGCTTAGCCAGTAGCCAAAGGGTCTCAATGATGCCCGTAAATCACGAAAAAGGGAGAAGACGGTAACCAGAGGCACTAAGGGAAGGTCCATGTTTTCTCAATTGCAATCAAAACAACAAAAAGCCTGGCATCTAGCCAAGCTTCCTACTTATGATCGGTCTTTTTTGAGTATTGATTTTCTCCTTTTTGGCGGTTTTCTTCTGCCTCTAAGTTCTTTTCGACGTGCTTGGCATTGTTGTCACGTGCTTTTTTGTCATTATCACTTGTTTTAGGCAATAGAAGCTCAGCTCCTTTTTAGAATTCAATTCTACCTTAGCCTAACTCAAAGTAGCCCTATTTATGTACTACTCCGTTTTATTCAGAAAGAAAAGGGCAATCGTTCCAGGTCCAGCATGGGCTCCGATGGCCGAGCCTATCTGAGTAATGAAGAAGTGCTCACATCCTAGTTGCTCCTTGATCTTTTCACGTAGAAATAAAGCTGTCTCCTCATCCTCACCATGACTAATACCTATGGTTTGGGTAGATAGGTCCACTCCTCTTTCTTTCATTACATCAACCATGCGTTGTAGCACCTTTTTTCGACCGCGAATCTTCTCTAATGGAATAAGTTTTCCGTCCTCAACATGAAGTAAAGGTTTAATATTCAACAGCCCTCCAACAAAGGCAGAGGCTTTAGAAACTCTCCCGCCTCTAGCTAAATATGTAAGATCATCTACAGTGAATATATGTTCCATATGAGTTGCTTGGAACGTAATTTTCTCTACAAGCTCGTCATATTCGAGCTCGCCTCGGGCATACTCTGCTGCTTTTACGACGACTAAACCCATGCCCAATGAAGCACATTTCGTATTAATAATGGTTAATTTAAAGTCAGGGTATTGCTCTTTTACTTGTGATGCAATCAATGTTGCTGTTTGAAAGGTACCAGAAAGTTCGGATGAAAATGATATATAAATGGCTTCCTGCTTATCTTCAGCAAGTTTAGTAAAGGTATCTTGAAACCTGGTTGGTGGAACTTGTGAGGTTTTAGGAACACTTTCTTTTCTCATTGCTTCATACACTTTTGAAGAGTCAATGGATTCCATATCGTAAAAATCACGCTCATCTATATGAACAACTAACGGAAATAACGTTATTTTCTCGTTTTCTAGCCATTCCTTCGGTAAATCACAGCCACTATCAGTTAATAATTGTACTGACATTTCTCTCACCTCTTAATTCATAAACTCATTGTTACTTCTACTAAAAACCTATGTATAAAATTAATATATATATAAAGATAAGTTTAACTTATTTCCCGGTGAAAACTCAACTTTTTGGTTTCATTTCAGGAAAAATAGGCAACATTATAGATAAAGGGAAAATAAGGGGGAGTTTCATGGTTTTGGCAGAGGGCAAAAAAATTCTCGTTGTACTACTAGGTGCCTTATTAAATGCTATAGGTCTTAACCTGTTTCTAATACCAGCCCATGTTTATGCGAGTGGATTTACAGGCGTAGCACAGTTAATTGCTAGCTTAATTCAGGATCATACACCTTTTTTCATTTCAACGGGTATCCTTTTATTCCTTTTAAATATACCAGTTACCATTCTAGGGTGGAAAAAGGTTGGAAAATCCTTCACACTGTATAGTTTTTTAAGTGTTGCTTTGACAACACTGTTTCTTGAACTAATACCTGTATACCAAGTATCAACGGATATCTTGTTAAATGCAGTATTTGGTGGTGTTATTATTGCTTTGGGTGTAGGATTGACCTTGAAATTTGGTGCATCCACTGGTGGTGTTGATATCATTGCGTTGGTATTGTCTAGAATGAAGGATAAACCAATTGGGCCATACATTTTCGCGCTAAATGCAATCATCATCGTTGCAGCCGGATTACTTTATGGGACTCAGGAAGCTCTGTACACTCTAGTTGCCTTATATGTTACGACTCGAGTAATTGATTCCATTCATACAAGACATGCCAAACTAACAGCGATGATTGTTACAAAAAAAGGAGAAGAACTGAAGCAGGCCATCCACTCAAAATTAGTTAGAGGGATCACTATTCTTCCTGCAAAAGGGGCATTTACAAACGAACCGAAAGAAATGATTATGATTGTCATTACAAGGTATGAGCTCTATGATTTAGAGAGAATTATTAGAGAAGTGGACCAAAATGCATTTACAAATATTGTTCAATCCACAGGGGTCTTCGGATTCTTTAGAAAAGATGGTTAAAACATAATAAGTGTAACCTTTCTTGATCCAATTTCGACTACAATAGTAGAAGAAGCAAACATTAGGAGGAAATAAAATGATACGATTCATTTTTATTATAGGCCTGCTGTTTCTGGCAGCAGGCTGTGGAAGCACAGATGAAGTAACAAATGGAAATACAGGGAACGAAGAATTAGAGGAAACAACATCACCTTCCATTGATTTGGCAGATTTTAGTACGAAAGTAGAAATCGAACCAACTAAGGAAAAAGCTACGTTCCAAATGACTTTTACCAATAATAGTGAAGAAGTTGCAGATTTAACCTTTTCTTCTGGTCAAAAATTTGAGGTAGTAGTAAGTGATAATGCAGGAGATGAAGTATATCGGTACTCAGATGGTAAAATGTTTACAATGGCATTAGTTATGCAAAAGCTAGAAGCTGGGGATAAGCTTACCTTCCAGGATGAGTGGGATTATACAAAAGAGGGAAAAAAGGTAGAAGCAGGGGATTATAGAGTTGTGGCAACTGTAATACCGATCGAAATTAACGGCAAGAAAGTAGACAAAGGTACCTTTGTTGCCGAAGGGTTACTGACAATTGAAAAATCTGTAGAAAATACTGAAACAGAAGCAAGTGAATCTGAAGTAGATTCTGATAATCCTGCATTTCGTAACATCAAGTCAACTGGTGAGAATGGAGAATACATCATAACAGGTGAAGCCCGTGTATTTGAAGCGTCTTTCATGTACAGTGTTGAAGACGGACATAATGAACTAATCAAAGAGACACCTTTTCAAGCAAATGAGGGCGCACCATCGTGGTCAGCATTTGAATTGAAAGTTTCGATTCCAAAAGATAAGCTACCTTCCAACGGAACCATAACAGCACATATTTTTGAAAGAAGTGCGAAAGATGGCTCTATAGTTAATTCTTACTATGTACCTTTACAGCAATTTAAATAAAAAACATCCCTAGCCACATCTTGGCTGGGGATGTTTTATGATTTAATAAATAACAACTGTTTGATCGTAAACTTCACAGCCCAATGCTTTATCTTCAAAGTATTGAACGTTACGAGTTTCCTTATCTATTATAGCGACATAGAAAAGATCTGCTCCATTATTTCTTGTCCAGCAATCAGCCACAATATACCGATGATCCAAGTAATGGACATAAACATTCATTACACCTGACAGATGTTGAAAATAGGTATGCTCTAAACGAAATATCTCCTTTTTCATGGGTGAATAAAAGTAGTCTTCATCAATGGACGCAAAATAGACATTGTCATTGAATATGCGAATGGAGTGATACGAAAATCCGCTCGGAAGAAAATAACTCTTCTTTTGAAGAGTATCTTTACTCAATTCAATCAGTTCTTCCTTTTTTGTACTAAAATCCTTTTGAACATAGAAGATCGAGTCTCCATTTTCTGCAATGACTCGAGCAAAACCACCTTTATTTTTTTCCTCAATCAACAAAGTGTTTAGTGGAGCTCCTGCCTTAACATCCCTAATAAAATGCTTTAACGGCATGACGGCAATGTACTCCTTCTCCTTAAAAAGCTGACCCTTCAGACGAAAATGGTCTTCCTTTTCCCACGTTTCAAAATAATAAGGATTCAATAATAAATAAGGGTCCCCTTTATGACTAAAAATTGTGGGTGTAGAAATGGAGTCTTGAAAACTGGGTTCCTTTATAACATATTGCTTCTGCTTTTTAGCATCCAATAAATAAAAGGTTGTATCGTCGTCATAATCGGATTCGTCGATCTTACGAATGATATACATGACCTCTGTATCGGTCATAAACACACCTTCGAGCTCAGCGTCAAAAGTATAGTGAACAGTACCTACTTCATGTTGCTCTTTACTTACAAGATTATATCGAAAGAACGTATAAAACACTTGATGCGTTGATATATTCCGAACGGCATAGCTAATAAAAGGATACTCATATGGGAATTCAATAGCATCTTTTACGGTATGGATGGCTTTTGACCTTTGTCCTTTTTTTTCATAGATCGTAAAATCAGCTACTGGAAAGACAGTCGTTGTTTTAGATAAATAAAACAGGGAGGAATCTATAAGGTCAATTGGGTAATGATTCTCATTTTGTTTTTGTTTTAATGTAAGTACCTTCATTTTATGTTTCTCCCCAGTAGAGTTAGATAATTTAAATAGTAACAGAATGAGTATGTATATGAAAAGAGAAACCTGCGGAGTAATCGCCGCAGGTTGTGTGAATGGTATTGAATTTACAAGTTATTGGAGCTGTTCTAGCTTCTGCTGCAATTCACGAAGCTGCTCTTTTTTTAGCATTCGTAGTATTTGCATAGGCAGAGGAAAGAGCATTTTTTGCTATTTCTATTGCTTGACTATCAATTCAATAGAACCAGTTCCAGATGAAGCCTGCTTGGCAAAGTGAACGGACTCTCTGGCTTTTTGAAAAAGTTGGTTACCCATTTAAACGCCTCCAAGAGAGCTCTCAGTGACGTTTTTTAATTTCTTCGCTTCAGCTTCTGCTAAAGTTGATCGATACGGGAATCGTTCATCATGCTTTGTAATAAAATCTGTGCCCTGTTGAACAAAGCGTTTTGATTTATTGCTTCGGCCCATGATTTATTCCCCCTTAAAGTAGATGACGCTTACCTTAGCGTCGAAGATTAGTTTGTGGAAAAAAATCATGACCTATTCAAGAGAGAATTTCCTAATAAAGGATTTATGTAGAGATAGATGTTCGAATGCTCAAAACTTTACCGCTTTGGAATTATCAACTGTTTTTTTCTTTCTTTGTTGTGAACATATATATAATAGAGCCTGTTCAAAAAGGAGGACAAAAAGAGCAAAGAAGTTCAAGGAAGCAAAGTCTTGAGCTACCTGCGCGTATGTTTTGTATACGTGAGGAGCGGAAAGACGAGCTGACGAAGAAATTCGAAGCTATTTTTGCCGGACTTTTTGAACATCCTCTAATAGCCAAGTTATTTCCTTGTTAATTGCAGAACTTCCTCTAAGTAATGGGCGATCCCGTCTTCTTCGTTAGTCTTGGTTATAAAGTTTGAAATAGATTGAAGTTGTGAAATTGCATTCCCCATTGCAACACCGTGACCAGCGTAATCAATCATTTCCAAATCATTATCTTCGTCTCCAAATGCAACAATTCGATCGGTTGGTACGTTAAAATGCTCTGCGATTCTCTTTAGTCCAACTGCTTTATTTAATCCACTTTTAACAATTTCAATAACATGCCAAGGAGCACCCCATCTGCGATGATCAATTACTTCAGCATGAACATCTGACAAATGCTTTCGAATATCGGCAACATGTTCTTCATTCGCATGAATTAATACAGATGTTGGATCATGAAGCAATATTTCTTTTAGGTCACCTGTTTGAATTTTTGTATTCCCTGTTGTAAAAATATTCATCATTTCTTCATCATGATAGTGAAGATATACATCGTCTATTACTTCTGCTAAAATATTTTTCACGGTAAAGCTTTCACCTGTCTCGATTATTTGCTTGGCCGTTTTGATATCAAACGGTGAGTGAAATGTGCCCCAGGTTGAAGAGGTGGGGTGGTGAACGAGTGCTCCATTAAAATTCACAATAGGTGTTGTAAGACCAAGTTCTTTATAATACATTTGGCTTGCCCTGTAAGGTCTTCCAGTCGCGATGACTACATGATGACCTGCATTCATTGCATTTTGTAAAGCAAGTTTTGTTCTTGATGATATAATTTTGTTGTCCGTTAATAATGTACCGTCTAAATCAACAGCTATTAAATGTGGTTTACTCATACGTTTCTCCTTTTATTAGCTTTGTCTAATTTTTAGTTTACCGTGTTTCTAATTCGAATGTCTACTTTCATACTATGCAGAAAGGAGGTGATAGCATGAAGAAACAAATTAGTTTAAAGGACACAGTCATGATTGTACTTGTTACACTAATAGGCATCGTGTGCTCTGTTGTATTTAATTTTTTACTATTTTTTGGTTTCTTACCAGGGTTTATATTCTTATATTACGTATGTATTCGAAAAGGCTATACATATACTGAGATTGGGAAGAGTGCCTTAGTTGGGTTACTTAAAACAAAAGAAGTAATACTAATTCTATTGCTTGTTGGCTTGTTATTACCGTCATGGCAGATAGCGGGTACAATTACTGGCATGGTAGAAGTCATTCTTTCTTTTATCAACCCAAGCTTTTTTTATGTTTCTGCTTTTATAAGTACTTTAGTTGTTTCAATGATCCTAGGAACTAGTGTAGGTACATTAAGTGCGATTGGAATTCCTATTATTGCTGCCGCGGTATCAATCGGCATGTCAGTTGAAATAGCAGCAGGTGCTTTAGTTTCAGGGGCTTTTGTTGGAGACCGTACCTCCCCATTTTCGAGTGCAAATCAATTGCTATCTAACACACTTGAAATAGAGCGTAAGCCGTTTCAACGGATACTTTGGAAAACGGGTTTTGTAGCTTGTGTAGCATCAATTTTATTCTTTTTCATACAAGATATCTTAATCGACAGCCAGCCTCTTTCCAGTGTTAAAACTGAACTAGAAGCAAATGTAATTGTCATGTTCCCTTTGTTGGTTCTGATTCTTCTTGCATTATTAAAAATAAAAATAAGAACATGTTTTATTGTGAGTATTGCTGTCGCTTTAGTCATTATCTATTCTTACCAAAGAATACCTTTAGAGTTTCAATTTTTATGGAACGGTACTCAAGAGTCTGGCGGAGGGCTGAGAAAGATGATTCCTTTAGTCGCTTTCATTGGACTTGCAGGAGCCTATAATGGCATTATAGAGAAATTCCAAGTTTTTCAGTTATTGTTAACTAAATGGTTGGGGACTAAAACATCTCTGTACACGATGACCTGGAAAACGATGGTAGCTACCTTGTTTATTTCCTTGTTAGCATGTAACCAGACTCTCCCAATTATCTTAACGGGAAGAACATTTTTGCCAGATTGGACAAAAAATCACCAAAGAGAGCAACTGGCTAGGGTAATGGCCGATTCATCCATGTTATTTGCTGGAATGATTCCTTGGAGTGTACTAGCGATTATGTGTAGTACCGTGCTAGGTGTGTCTCTATTTACTTATTTGCCTTTTGCCATACTCTTATGGTGCTTACCAATCCTTACACTTTCCTATTCATTTTGGCTGCGAAAAGAGGCTGTTAAAAGCAATGTGAGGGAATCTGTAAGCAAATAGATTAATGCTAAAAACTATGTTGGTTATATTTATAACAAAGAGAGTAAGGGAGTGGTGTAAATGGATCAAGCCATGGAAGAAAGTATGTTCGGTGCACTAGAAACAGTAATCGACCCAGAATTAGGTGTTGACATTGTAAACTTAGGACTTGTTTATGGGGTAGAGCTAACAGACGAGGGAGTAGCGGTTATTACCATGACTCTTACCTCAATGGGATGTCCACTAGCTGGAACCATTACAGAAGGAATTAAGATAGCTCTCTCAGACCTGCCTGAGGTGAAAGGAGTCGACGTAAGAATAGTATGGACTCCGCCTTGGACGAAGAACAGGATGTCTAGGTATGCAAAAATAGCCTTACGAATTGCAGATTAGTCTTTATAAAAATTCCAATTATTGAATAGATAAATATCAGACATACTATGAAATAAATTTTAGAAGAAGGGTAAAATAGTTGGGCAACCCATTTCAAATAAGGAGGGTGCACAATGGGACAAAATCGCCAATTTACACCCGGACAAAAAGCACCAAACAACGGATTATATATTGAAATCGGTGAGACTGGTAGCACGGTAACGAATCCTAAGTTGATCAAACTAAATGCTGGGGATTCTTTTCCAGAAACATCGAACCATAACCGAAAATGGAGCTATCAAAGAAAACCATAGTAGATGAGCATTCCCTGTTTTTTTGTGGGAATGCTCTTTTTAAAGATATTTACTAGTAGAGGAGCATCCTAACTTTATTGTATGGTGTTTTCTCATAAAATCCTCAAAAACATAAATAAAAACCCATTCAAGATCAAATCTTGAATGGGTTTTTATTAGTCATGCTTGTGTGCAGCAGGCTCTTTAGGTATAAGTGCATCCCCTAAAATGAAAATTAGTAGTGAGAAGACAACTGCAATGATGGATCCTTGAATGAAATCATATGTACCACCTTGCATAGCGCTGATTACGTAAAATAACATTTGAATTAAAAGGAATGTCCAAAAGAATGTCCAAAAGTAACGCATGGTATCACCTCAATTTCTCTTACATTTGATTCTATTATAACACATAGCATAATAAAAAATAAATATGTAGAAATTTATAGAAAATTTACATAATTCCATGTATAAAATTCATACTTATATAAGAAAATGATTGATAAGTAAAAAGTGAAGAGGGAGGAATTCACATGTCTGATAAACAAGAGGAGTTACAGCTTTTGTTAGATCAGGATGAGTCTAATCTAACTAGATTAGGTAAGGAAAGATTGAGTGAATTAAAAGAGGAAATACAATTGGAAAATATTTATAAAGAAAACATTTCTTAGGTTAGAAATGTTTTTTTTCTGTAAAGTAACCCACTCCCTACTTACAGAATAGAAAATGTAGTGTACCAATCAATTGAATTTCTCAAGTTTTTTACATTTATGGGCATTTCCCCTATCATTTTTTTCTGAAGAACATACATTAATACGAGCGGGATTTTCCTGTGGATGTTGCTTGAGCGGGGGAGAGCAGTAATGAATCAACATCAATTTATTTTGGACGGAGAATGGAATGTCGTTCACTTGCCAGAGCGCCCAAACGGATTTGCTATTTTTGTGATTGGAGACCGAAACCATTTTGTGGATCATTCAACGAGCTTTTGGATTCAGAATGCAGGAAGGTTTACCTTTCTTAAGGTTTTTCTGGATAACGGTTATACTGTTTTTTACTCCAATCTCTTTGGTCGTAATTATGGATCACATAGGGCTGTTGCGTTTGCTAAAAGACTATATCATGTTGTCATGAAAAGAGAAATTCTAAATGAATGTATTCACATTCTAGTAGAAGGAATGGGTGCTTTGACTGGACTTCAGCTGATGGATGAAATGGGAGATAAACTCAGGTCTGTGGCAATGTTAAATCCTTGTTTAAGCTTAAGAGCTCAGCTCATTCATGAACAAGAAAATAAGTTATTTTACAAAAGAGTCGTGAAAGAAGTTTTAGATGCTTATGAGTGGGAAGAACATGAATTTGATGAACAAGTCAAGATGCTTCCTACGATAAAAGACCATACAGGAACATCTCCAGTAAAAATGTGGATATCTACAGATGAAAAAACATACCAATCGAAGAAAATGAGCAGAATTTATGAGCAAAATCGAAATAAGAATTCTCCGATACAGTTAGTCTTCCATGTGAATGAGAAGCGTTTTGGCATCGGGAGTAGCCTATTACAATTTTTTGAGAAGCATGAGAGAACCTTATAAAAGTCCCTCTATCACTTAAGGATAAGGGGACTTTTTGAGTTTTAAAAAGGAAAAAGTATTGTATTAGCGTCATTCTTGACTGCTAGTATTCATAGGATAGTAGATAAGCCTAAAAGAGAGGAGTGATTTCTGTTGGAAAAAGTTATTGTCATCGGTGCATTCAGCTTTCTTGGATTTCACCTAACTAAAAAACTTTTAGAAGAAGGAATAACCGTTTATGGACTTGATCTAGAGCAAAACGAAGGTTCGTATGACCAAAAAGAAGAAAAGCAGATGTCAATTGGTCGAAACGCTAATTTACATTATGTAAGTCAAAAAGATAGAGAACATTGGAATCCTAAGATAAACGAAAAGATTGACACATTATTTTTCACTATAGACCTTCCTTCTGATAAAGAACAGGCAAAGCCCGGCCTAGTGGAGAAATATCTATATGAGGCAATTGAATATTGCCATTTGCATTCAACACGATTTATTTTTTTATCCACAACAGAAATAGTAGCACATAAGGAAACATTCATAACCGAGCAGACACATATTTCTCCCCTAACTACAAGAGGAGAGCGATATTTGACTTTGGAAGAAATTATTCAAGCTCAAAATAGTAAACAAGCCCTGTCTTTTCTAATACTAAGACTACCAACTCTTTATGGACCATGGCAGCCTGATACATTTGCTTTTCAACAGGTTTTGAGGTTGTTAGAAGAAGGAAAAGACGTTGGTTGGGTGGATGATAAATATATAGGTGATGTCCTTTATGTTGAGGATGCAATTGAAGCCATTAAAAAAGCTGCAAATTGCATGATTTCAGAGGAAATCATCCATATAACAACTGGGAATTCCGGAGAATGGTTGAAAGGTATGAATTATCTTCTAGGTAGAAAAAACAATGAAGAAAATTTCAGCAATAGACTCTCAAACAAAAAGGCGGAAGAACTTTTATCATTTAGACCATGTATAACTATTGAAGAAGGATTAAGTAAACAAAGGTCTCATATTAGGCTAACATCTAAAAAAAATTTGTAAAAGATTTATTTTAAATTCTAGAAATTCTAGAAATATCTTGAGTTAAGAGAATTATCCTTTACCATTACGGTGGTTAAAGGGTAAAATAATCTAGGACATGCATTATAAAATGGACTCATAACAGAACCTAAGATAGATCAGTATGCTCCCAATTAAGAGATATAATGGGAGTTTTGATAAAGGAAGTGACTAAGATAGATGAAAAAGCCACTTATCGTCCTATTGCTAATCGCCTTCATCTTAACTGGATGCGCACAGCCTATGGTCCCAGGAAAGATTGAAAAGGTAGGTTTGCTTGTACCTGAAACAGTGAATGACCAAGTATGGGGAACAAAAGGCTACAAAGGAATGCTCAGGGTTCAATCTGTGTTTGATGTGGACGTTTTTTATAAAGAAGGAATGGATAATGAACATGTCGTGTTCGATGCTATCCAGGAATACTCGAATAAAGGGGTAAACTTAATTTTTGGGCATGGAAGTGAATATGCACCCTGGTTTAATAAATTAGCAGCTAGATTCCCAGACATTCATTTTGTTTGTTTTAACGGAGATGTCCGAGGAGAAAACGTTACTAGCTTGAATTTTAATGCTGACGCAATGGGCTTCTTTGGAGGCATGATTGCGGGAGAGATGACGAAAACAAACAAAGTGGGTGTCCTTGCTGCATTTGAATGGCAGCCTGAAATAAACGGATTTTTTGAAGGAGCACTTTTTGAAAATCCGGAAGTAGATGTCGAGATTAGCTATACGGAACACTGGGATGATGTTGACATTGCGTTAAATAAGCTAGAGGACATGATCAATAACGGAGTAGATGTCGTCTATCCTGCTGGTGATGGGTTTAACGTGCCTATTATTGAGCGGCTAAAAGAAGAAGGTTTATATGCAATAGGTTACATCTCTGATCAATCTGATTTAGGTGAAGCAACAGTACTGACTAGTACTGTACAGCATGTAGACATGTTGTACGAGGTTGTTGCAAAAGAATTTAATGAAGGTAAATTAGCTTCTGGAAATCTTTATTTTGATTTTGATGATCAAGTTATTACTTTAGGGAAATATAGTCCTGAGGTTAGTACTAAGCTTCAAGAGAAGATAGATAAGGCCGTGCAGGTCTACATTAAGACAGGAAATCTTCCGAATCAAACTGATTAATAGGAGAATGATAAATGGATTCAAAACAGCTACAATTCATGCAAATTGCTATGAAGTATTTACCGGAGGCAAAGTCAATTCTAGATGAGACTGGTTTGGAGTTAGATTTATCTAAGCTACAACCAGTGATAGAACTTTTAACAAAAGTTATGTCAGATGCGTATGATCTCGGGCGTCATGATGCACTAGAAGAAAAGTAAAAAAAATAGACGCTGATCCCAGCGTCTATTTTTTTGTCTTAAATAAATCAAGAAGTGGAGCTAATTGTTTGACCATTGGCTTGAATTTGTTAACAGACCCCATAAGTTGATCAACATTTTGAATCATCGTCATCATATCAAATGATTCGCTTTGTTTGGAAGTGGATGTTGATTGGGGTTCAGCCTTATCTTCTTCTACTTTGACGGGCACTCTTCTCGTTCCAAACATTAATCGGTCAAAAGGGTGGTAATTGGATTCTTGTTGTTTTGAAGGTTCTTGTTTTTCTATTTCGCTCATAATAGCACCTCCTAAAAAGAATGGTCTTTAAGGATATTTGTATGGAATTGATGGGTAAGTGCATACATGGTATATACGATAAATTATGTTGAGGGATTTTAATTCGCTATGGACAGTTGCCCGAATGTGAAAAACTAGATACCAAAATGATTGCTAAATTGATATTCTTGCTATAAAATTAGTACCAAGTCATAATAATTGATAATAAAAAAGGGGTTTTTTCCATGAATGCTGGAATAATTGGAATTGGACGATATCTACCTGACAAAGTAGTGACCAATCATGATCTGGAAAAAATAATAGATACATCTGACGAATGGATACGTACAAGAACGGGTATTGAAGAAAGAAGAATTGCAGGCGATGATATTAACACGTCTGACATGGCCTATGCCTCAGCTCAAAAGGCATTGGAAAACGCTGGGATTACTGCGGAGCAGATTGATCTAATCATTGTTGCAACAGTTACACCGGACAATCCTTTTCCATCTGTTGCTTGCGTTATACAAGAGAAGTTAGGGGCAAAGAATGCGGCTGCATTTGATATAAGTGCGGCTTGTGCAGGGTTTATGTATGGAATCGTAATGGGGAAACAATTCATCGAAGCGGGTACCTATCAACATGTATTAGTAGTTGGTGTTGAGAAGCTCTCTAGGATTACGGATTGGTCTGACCGAAATACAGCTGTACTTTTCGGTGACGGTGCTGGTGCAGCCATTCTTGGTCCTGTGTCAGAGGGAAGAGGTATTCTTTCATTTGAAATAGGCTCTGATGGAACCGGTGCTAAGCACTTGTATCAGGATGAGTATATTATCATGAACGGAAGAGAAGTATTTAAGTTTGCTGTGCGCCAAATGGGTGAATCCTGTCTAAACGTACTAGAAAAGGCAGGATTGGGTAAGGAAGATGTAGATTTTTTAATTCCTCATCAAGCCAATATTCGTATCATGGAAGCAGCAAGACAACGACTTGAATTACCTGAAGAGAAGATGTCAAAAACGGTTAAGAAATATGGAAACACTTCTTCTTCTTCAATCCCCATTGCTCTTGTAGAAGAGCTAGAAAACGGAACGATTAAAGATGATGATGTCGTCGTTATGGTTGGGTTTGGTGGAGGATTGACCTGGGGAGCAATCGCCATGCGTTGGGGTCGTTAACGTTGCCTTAGCTAAAGGTATAATTTCCATTCATCATGCCTAAAATGTAAAATCGAAGTTTATTATAGAATTCAATGATCTCAGTCAATGCGAAAAAAATATATTTCGTCTCAAAAAGGAGAATATTCTATGCAAAAGAAACGCGTAGTTGTCACAGGATTAGGAACGGTATCTCCACTAGGAAATGATTTAGAAACAACCTGGAACAATTTAATTAATGGGGTTTCAGGTGTTGGACCATTAACTCGTGTAGATTCGGATCTATTTCCTGCCAAAGTGGCAGCAGAGTTAAAAGACTTCAATCCTGAAAATTATATGGATCGGAAAGATGCTAAGAAAATGGACCGCTTTACGCAATATGCGATGGCTGCTTCTCTAATGGCTGTTAAGGATGCAGATTTAACGATAACAGAAGATAATGCCCCTCGTATTGGCGTTTGGATTGGTTCAGGGATTGGCGGAATGGAAACACATGAAGAGCAATACAGAAATTTTCAAGCTAAAGGCTACAGAAGGGTAAGTCCATTCTATGTTCCAATGATGATTCCCGATATGGCAGCAGGGCAAGTGTCAATTGCTATAGGTGCAAAAGGAATCAACTCATGTACCGTGACCGCCTGTGCATCAGGTGCGAACTCGATTGGGGATGCTTTTAAAGTCATTCAACGTGGTGATGCAGATGCGATGGTGACGGGTGGAACAGAAGCCCCATTAACGATCATGGCATATGCTGGATTTAGCTCTATGAAGGCATTATCGTTTAATTCAGACCCGAAAACAGCTAGTCGTCCATTTGATGCAAATCGTGATGGCTTTGTCATGGGAGAAGGTGCTGGGATCCTTATTTTAGAGGAACTTGAATTTGCGCTAGCTCGTGGTGCACGTATTTATGCCGAAATAGTAGGCTATGGTGCAACAGGTGATGCCTATCATATTACTGCACCTGCACCTGCTGGAGAAGGCGGAGTACGTGCAATGAGACAAGCAATTAAAGATTCAGGGCTTCAGCCTGAGCAAATCACTTACATGAATGCCCATGGTACAAGTACACCTTATAATGACAAATATGAGTCGATGGCAATCAAAGAAGTATTTGGAGATCACGCTTATAAAATGGCAGTTAGTTCAACAAAATCAATGACCGGACATTTATTAGGAGCAGCAGGTGGGATCGAAGCAATTTTCTCTGTAATGGCTATTTCAGAGGGAATCATTCCACCCACAATTAACATTGAGACACCAGATCCAGACTGTGATCTAGATTATGTCCCTGATGTTGCAAGAAAACAGGATGTATATGCTGTCCTAAGTAACTCTCTAGGTTTTGGTGGACACAACGCAACATTAGTCTTTAAAAAATTCGAATAAAACGATAAACCTGTATAGTTAGATACTAATGTATCTAACTATACAGGTTTTTTTTAATCAGAATTAAAATCTGATTTTAGATTCTTGTCCACGCCTCTCTTTTATGAATTAGCCTTATTTAATCAAAGCTCTGGCTGATGCCCCCTTCTTCAAACGAGGTAACAAACAAAAAAACTGAGTGAGGTATTTTTCCTCACTCAGTTTTTATTATTTTCATAAGATAGGAGTATGAACTGATGAGGGGTGAAGGTGTTGGGAGTTATTGATACGAAGGCTTGGCTAAAAGATTTTGGTTACCAACCTATAAGAATATGTGAAGAACTGTCCACTTATTTTAACGGAAATAAAGCAGGTGACATATATGAGTACCTTAGCCTATTTGGGATGTATAGATCATCCATATTTACTAGAAGAGATGATGTGGAACTCTTTCTAGAGCAAAACTATTGGAAGATTGTTAAAAAAGAATTTGAAGTATTAAAAAAGAAGTGGAATGGCCCTGATATACCTATCTTTATTTTACCAGTGAACCAGCGTCAAACGGAAATTATGAAGGAGAACAAAGGAAAGTCGGGTGTTGCATTTGATGATAAGCTCTTTTTGTTCTTTGCTATTAAAGTAGATGAGTCTGAAATTAAAGCACTACTGACACATGAATATAACCATGTCTGTCGATTGAACTATATATCAAAAAAAGAAGAAGATATAACGTTACTAGATACTATTATTCTTGAAGGACTAGCAGAGCATGCAGTTAGAGAGCATTGCGGAAACGAGTTTGTGGCCTATTGGACAAAGCTATATTCTACCGAACAATTGGAAAAATGGTGGAGTGAGCTCGTATATCCCAATAAGTTTAAGCATAAAAATGATAAAGAGTCCCAAGAGATTTTATATGGATTGAAAAGCAATCCTAAAATGCTGGGATATTGCGTAGGATTCTACCTAATTGACTTACTTTTAGAAGAGAAAAAATATTCTTTGAAAAAGATTGAAAAGATGAAAACAGAAAAAATAATTAAATTACTAAAAGTATAATTGAAGAAGTCCTTATTTGGTATGGTTTCCCTTGATAATATAAATCTAAATGTTACAAAAATATAAAATATTCTTGCAATTGTAACGAATTTGTAATAATATTTTAAACAAATAACTTTGTGAATGTCAGAGAATTCAGAGGTGTAAGATGAACGCTAACATTAAATCGAGAAGTAAATCACCGTTACTAGAGGTTAATAATCTGAAGACTGGATTTAAAATTAACGGAAAGTACTACAATGCGGTAGATGGTGTTTCGTTTTCATTAAAACCAAAGCAGATAATTGGAATTGTAGGCGAGTCCGGCTGTGGTAAGAGTGTCATGTCTTTATCCATTATGGGACTCTTGCCTAAAGAAAACGGGAAGATTTTGGATGGTGAAATTCTGTTTCAAGAACAGGATCTTGCGAAGTTAAAAGATAAAGAGATTAATAAAGTTCGTGGCAAGGATATAGGAATGATCTTCCAAGAACCAATGACCTCTTTAAATCCTGTATTTACAATAGGATTTCAAATTCAAGAAGCAATATTAAACCACCTGGATTTAACGAAGAAAGAGGCTAGGCTAAAAAGTATTGCCCTCTTAAAGAGTGTTGGTATCTCTAGACCTGAAAAGATTTTAGACGAATATCCTCATCAGCTTTCCGGGGGGATGAGGCAGAGGGTTATGATCGCGATTGCCATTGCGTGTCAACCTAAAGTGTTAATTGCTGATGAACCAACAACTGCTCTTGATGTTACGGTACAAGCCCAAATTTTAGAGTTACTTAAAGAAATTCAAGAAGTAAATGATATGTCTATTCTACTAATTACACATGATCTTGGTGTCGTAGCTGAAATGTGTGATGAAGTCATCGTGATGTATGCAGGGAGGGTTGTTGAAAAGACAGATGTTGACACTCTTTTCCACGATCCCAAACACCCTTATACTAAGCTGTTATTAGGTGCTATTCCAAAGATGGAAGAGGATGTAGCGGTATTAAGTTCTATAAAAGGAATTGTTCCTTCGTTAGTGAACATGCCAGAGGTTGGCTGCCGATTTGCTGGACGTTGTCCACAAGCTACAGCCGAATGTAAAACAGTCACACCTGTTCTTGCTGAAGTAGCAACAGGACATGATGTTTCCTGTTTACTATATGATGTGAGCTACTCTGAAAAAGGGGTGTGGGTAAGTACATGAGTGTCACAGTGAATGTCGAGAAGGATGTATTATTAGAAGTTAGGAATCTCAAAACGTATTACCCTATAAAAGGGGGATTCTTTAGACGTAATATCGGAGCTGTAAAGGCAGTGGACGATATTTCTTTTGAAATTAAAAAGGGCGAAACATTAGGGCTTGTTGGAGAATCAGGCTGTGGAAAGTCGACAGCTGGAAGAACCATTTTGCGCCTTTTAGAGCCAACAGAGGGACAAATTATTTTTGATGGGAAAGATATAACGAACTTAAGAGGAACTTCTCTTAGAAAGATTCGTCAGGATTTCCAAATGGTATTCCAGGATCCATATGCTTCGTTAAACCCTACGATGATGGTAGGTAAACTAGTATCAGAACCCATCCGTAATTACACGAAAAAAACAGAGAAAGACCTGAAAGAAGAGGTATTAGATTTATTACTTAAGGTGGGACTTCCTGAGGATGCCTATTATAAATATCCTCATGAATTTTCAGGAGGGCAGCGACAACGAATTGGAATTGCCCGAGCCTTAGCATTAAAGCCAAAGCTTATTATTGCAGATGAGCCTGTATCCGCTCTCGATGTTTCCGTTCAATCACAAGTATTAAACCTATTAAAAGAACTTCAGGACGAATTTAATCTAACGTTTTTATTTATTGCCCATGACTTAAGCGTTGTCAAACATATGAGCGATCGAATTGGAGTTATGTACCTTGGCGGATTAGTAGAGGTTGCAGATAAAGCGAGTATTTATAGAGAACCCATGCATCCCTATACACAAGCATTAATTTCAGCCATTCCAGAACCAGATCCACGGAAGAAGAAAGACCGAATCATTCTACAAGGTGATGTACCAAGTCCTGTTAATCCACCTTCAGGCTGTACATTCCACCCACGTTGCCGTCATGCCATGTCTGAATGTCAGCAGGTGAAGCCTTCTTTAAAGGAGGTGAAGCCAGGACATAGAGTTGCTTGTCACCTTTACAACTAAAGTGATACAGGATTATTTCTACGTTCTCGCTGCAACAATCTTTAAAGGAATTTTTCAAATACTAATTTTATTGGGGGGAAAATGATGAAAAAGTCAGTATTATGGCTAGTAGCTATGTTACTAGTACTTTCTATGTTCCTAGCAGCTTGTAATGGGGGAACAAAAGACACGGCAAAACCAGAAGATAAGCCAGTAGATACTACAACAGAAGTTGAAGAAGAGCCAGCAAATGATGAACCAAAAGCTGGTGGAAATGTTACTTTTGCATTTACACAACCATTTAAAGGTGTTTTAGATTACGCGTTTTATGAAGGAGAAGACGATTCTCTAGCGCTAGGCTTTATGTCAGAAGGATTACTTTCGACGGGTGATGATCTTTTACCAGAGCCGAACGTAGCTACTTGGGTAATGTCAGAAGACAATACACAAGTAACATTTACGATTAAGCCAGGTGTTAAATGGCATGATGGTGATGAGCTTAAAGCAGAAGATATGGAATTTGCTTGGAATGTAATTGCTGATAAAGATTACCCTGGGCAACGTTTCACGAACGTTTCTATGATTAAAGGTGCACAAGCTTATAAAGACGGCACTGCAGACAAAATTGAAGGTATTGAGGTTAAAGACGATTACACAATTACTGTTACAGTAGAGGAGCCAATCGTAAACCTTTTAGATAACATTTGGTTATTCCCAATGCACAAGGATCACTATGAAGGCGTTGCAGTTAAGGACATGATAGATTCAGATAAAGTTCGTAAGACTCCACAAGGATTTGGACCATTTAAAGTGAAGAATATCGTTCCTGGTGAAATGATTGAGTTCGAACGTTTTGATGATTACTGGCAAGGTAAGCCATTATTAGATAGCGTTGTATATAAGGTAATCGATCCTACACTTGCAAGTGGACTACTTGAAAGTGGAGAAGTAGATATTATGGGTGCTCCTTCAGACCAATATCCACAAATTAAAGCTCTAGATAACCTCATTCTTCATGAAGAGCCAAGCCTAGGTTATAGCTATATTGGGTTTGACTTCGGACGTTGGGATAAGGATAAAGGTGTAGTTGTTTCTGACAATCCGAAGTTCCAAAATAAGTTACTTCGTAAAGCAATGGCACATGCTCTAGATCGTAAAGGTATTCTAGACGCATTCAGTAATGGTCTTGGTCAGCTTGTAAACGTTCCACAGCCTTCTGTTTCTTGGGCTAAGATTCCTGATGATCAAATCGATGCCTATGAATATGACGTAAAGAAAGCAAAAGCACTTCTTGCAGAAGCAGGGTATAAGGATATTGACGGTGATGGGTTGGTTGAAGATCCAAAGGGTGAGAAATTCACTGTAAACTTTGATGCAATGAGCAGTACGTCAACTGCTGAGCCACGTGCACAATACATTCTTCAAAACTGGAAAGACGCTGGAATTGATGCTCGTCTAAACGGCGGAGCACTTAAGGAATTCAACCTATTCTATGATTCTATTGATGCAGATGATCCATCGTTTGAAACATTCAACGGTGCTTGGGGTCTAGCAACGGATCCAGATCCGTCTGGAATTTGGTTAAGTACAGACCAATGGAATATGCAAAGATGGTATAACGAAAAGTCTGATGAGTTAATTAAAGCGGGTGTAAAATTCCCTGAAGACAAGAGCAAAGATGTACTTGAACACCGTAAGGAAATCTACTATGAGTGGCAGAAGCTAGTAAACGATGAGCTTCCAATGATCTTCATGTTCCAACCATTAGATGTTTATGCAGTAAATAAGCGTCTTCAAAACACAGCTGCGAACGCGTTTACAGTACAAAGAGATGTCCATTTATGGTGGGT
The DNA here is from genome assembly GCF_049310945.1 of Bacillus sp. DJP31. Lineage (NCBI taxonomy): Bacteria > Bacillati > Bacillota > Bacilli > Caryophanales > Bacillaceae > Bacillus > Bacillus sp. DJP31. The sequence goes on from NZ_JBMERO010000006.1 coordinate 105,584, forward strand.
AAAAGAATAAGTACGATTCTAGAATACTAAGATGGTGAAACGTGCATCAAATCAAATGCGATGCGCGTTTCACCTAGATAAGGGGAAATCATAATGCTAGTTTACACGCTTCGTAGATTACTAGGAATGATTCCATTACTTTTCCTTATCTCAGTAGTGTGCTTTTCCCTGGCAAAGTTAATGCCAGGGGATGCGCTAACTGGTAAAGTAGATCCACTCAATTCTAGCCCAGAATATATTAATGAAATGCGTGAAAAAATGGGATGGAATGATCCAGTTCATCTTCAATATTTCCGTTGGGTTGGAGGAGTTCTACAGGGAGACTTTGGTGATTCATTTAATCATAAATTACCAGTAATGGAGCTAATTGGTTCTCGTTTACCTAATACAATTTTTTTAGCATTATTTGCATTAACGATTACGTACATTTTAGCCTTTCTAATGGGGCGTTATGCAGGTCGTCATTCTTATGGTTTAGGGGACTATGCAATTTCCTTCTACAACTATTTAGGCCTAGCTATCCCTAGCTTTGTGGCGGCTCTAGTAGCAATCTATATATTTGCCTTTCAGCTTCAATGGGTTCCTGCTACAGGAAGTATTGGAACGGGCATAGAGCCAGGTACTCTTGACTTTTACTTTAGTAAGCTTAAGCATACGATTCTACCAGCTGCCGTTCTTGGTGCATTTGCCACTGCCAGCTACACTCAGTTTTTACGTAATGACATGATTGAAAGCTCTCGGAAAGATTATGTGAGAACAGCCAGGGCCAAAGGTACTAAGGAGTCAGCGATCTACAATAAGCATATTTTAAGAAATTCATTGATTCCAATTGTAACCTTAATTGGGTTTGACATCGCTGCTTTAGTAGGTGGAGCAGTAATCACTGAGACGATATTCACATATCCGGGTATTGGGTTCCTATTTATAGAGTCCATTTTGTCACGCGATTACTCAGTAGTATTGGCGATTACATTAATGCTAACGATCTTTACTTTACTCGGAAATTTACTTGCGGATATACTCTTAGGATTAGTTGATCCACGTATTAGACTAGAATAGAGGTGACACATGAAACCAGTTACTCAAAATCAAACAATTGTCGTTGTCAATAATAAAAGGGTTGTAACAAGGGGGGGATCTCCATGGGCTATAGCTAGAAGTAAGTTTTTACGGAATATACCGGCGATGATAGGATTAATCTTCCTTGTTTTTATTACACTGGTTACAGTGTTTGCCCCATTACTTACAATTCCATATGAAGAAACTCAGAAAGTAAATCTACTTCAAATGGCTAAGGAACCTTCGACTGAATACTTTTTTGGTACGGATAAAGCCGGAAGAGATGTTTTTGCTAGGCTTTTATATGGTGGTCGAGTATCATTAACACTTGCTGCGACGATAACGATTTTTATAAGTATTATTGGAACAGTCATCGGAGCTACTGCTGGTTTCTTCGGTGGAGCAATTGATAATGCTTTGATGAGATTCACCGATTTTATTCTGACCTTTCCATTTTTGATTTTTGTTATCGTATTAAGCTCTATTTTCCAAGGCTCAGGCTTATTGACATTGATTGTTGTAATTAGTCTCCTGTCATGGGGCGGATTAGCCCGTTTAGTTCGAAGTAAGATATTGGCAGAAAAAGAGAATGAGTATACTCTTAGCGCCATTTCAATTGGGTGTTCTCCATTCAAGGTGATTACCAAACATTTACTACCTAATGTTTTGTCAACCATCATTGTTCAAGCTACTTTAACACTAGCAGTCATGATCGTCGTTGAAACAGGGCTAAGCTTCCTTGGATTTGGGGTATCATCGACTACTCCAACATGGGGAAATATGATGCAAGAAGCAAGAAGTCCTGATGTATTAAGCGATAAGTTATGGATTTGGGTACCTCCTGCTGCAGCAATTACCTTAACGATATTATCTATTAATTTTGTGGGTGAAGGCTTAAAGGATGCATTTAATCCAAAGTCAAACCGATAGCTATGAATCTGTCACATTTATGTGATGGATTTTTTTTGTTTCAAAATTTTGTTTACACATCCAATACTCCTCGGACCTACATTTAAGTAAAATATGATGTGATAAGGGTTCTTTTTTAGAAAGTAGGATGGTTGTTGAATAAAAAATGTATTTTCGATTATAATTTCTCCTAAAAACAGCGGTGGCTCAAAAATCAAAGAAATAATGTACAAGAAGTTTCCCGAGATGGAATAATTTAACGTATGACTGCCTATACTGATTCTTAACAAACAGATATAAAGTGAGGGGTAATCAATGTTGTATCTGCATGATGTATGGGTTAACTGGTTTGAAGGTGAGGAGAACGGCTACAATGTTTGTCATTTCCATGAATGGCGTAAAGATGATAGCGTTGAGCTATTAGACCAAGTCCCACTTATTAAGGTTGACACAACGCTATACCATTACATAGAAAACGATTTGTTAGATTTGCCAAGCTCACTAATGAAAGACGTGTTTCAAAAGTCCTATTTGAGAAAAAATCATGAACGAATTCAGCTTGATTACTGCTTTGTCGTTACAGATGGAGTGGGTATACTAGTCGTTGACACGATTGGCTATAATATTCCTATCCGCAAAAGTCGTTTGATACCAAGGCAGGAACAGCTTGTCTATGATATGGTATCAGATCAGGAACCTTCCCCTTATAAATTTAATTCAATGAAGAGTGATGGGTTGAAGGAATATCATATTTTATCACCCTCTCCAAATTTAATGAGCGGCCTTACGCGAAAAGAGCGTCAGTTGAAGCAGTTGCTTTTAATGGCCTTGGACCAGCTATACACTTCAAATAATGTAGCGGAAGTTCGTTATTGGTATACCGATTGGGATCCTTCTAGATACCAAGCTATACAAGAGATGGACTTTGAGAACGCTTGGAATCACCTCCTCGAGGATGTTCAATATGGCTGGAGTGAGCGACATTTACAGCTGTGTGAAAACTTAATTAAAGGACAACCGTTCTTTGAAAAGCTATGGGAGCTAGAACAAGAAACAAGAGTAAATTAAAAAGGGGCGCTAAATGCACCCCTTTTCATTATTCGGATTCTTCAAGTACCTTAAAACGGCTTACTGATTCATTTAGATCCTTTGCCATTTTAAGGAGAGAATCTATATTCTCTATAACACCATTCATATTGCCTGATGCCTGAATGGAGGATGCTGCCACTTCTTGAGTAGAAGAGCTCGCTTGAATAGCATAAGATAATCCTTCTTTTGAATGATCTTGAATCGTTTGAATGTATTCTTTTTGTTGCATTAATAGCTCGTCCATTGACTGAACGGACTGAAGTACCTGATCCATCGAATGGACAATTTTAGACAATGCATTTTTCGCTAACACTGCTGATTTACTTTCTTCTTGTGCTTGAAGAATGCTCTCAGCCATCTTGGTGCTAACTACTTCAATAGATTCTAAAATAAGCTTAATGATTGTGTCGATTTCTACGGTCGTATTGTTACTTTGTACCGCAAGCTTCCTAACCTCATTTGCTACAACAGCGAAGCCCTTTCCGTGCTCGCCGGCACGTGCAGCCTCGATACTAGCATTTAAGGCTAAAAGATTTGTTTGACTAGCAATCTGATTCGTACGCTCAATAATCTTTTTAATTTGCTTCGTTCGGCCTTCTAATTTCTTAACCTCAGTAGATGAATCAGATGTCGCAACTGATAATCTTTGAACGCCCTGGATTAACTTTTCTAATACTTCTTGATTAGAAAAAATATTTTCTTGCGTGTTCTTTGCTGTTTCAATGACAACATGACTCTGGCCTTCCAATTGTGATGCAACATGAAGAAATTGGTTAACTTTCTCGTCTGTTTCCTGACTAATGGCAGATTGCTGCTCAGCACCTCTAGCAACTTCATCAATAGCAGCCGTTATTTGCTCTGAAGAAGCAGCAGCTTCACGGGCAGATTCTCGTAAGTCACTTGATGTTTCAAACGTAAGCTGTGATGCATTTTGTGTGTGCTTAACGATGGTTTCCAAGTTCACGATCATGGTATCGAATGAGCTCGCTAATTGTCCAATTTCATCTTTTCGAATAATTGTTATGCGTTTAGTTAGGTCGCCATTCGCAACTTCATTTGTAACTGTAATAAGCTGACGTAAAGGTGAAACGAGACGTCTAGAGAATATATAACTAAATATAGCAATCCCGATGACAGAAAGTATAATAAGAACAAAAATAATCGTTTGCATAGAAGAAACGGAGTTATATGCAACATGAACTGGTGTTTCAACAAAAATGGCTACACCAAGCTTCTCATTGTAGGAATAAGCTGTAACTTGATCATCACCTTGATCATTTTTGAACGTTCCAACACCACTAAATCCTTTGGAATCTTTTTTATCTAGGTTCTTCATAAAGTCATTAACACCTTCATGATTAGAAAGTGTAGAATAGACTCTATTTTTTTTCTCAAAAGTCTTTAACCATTTTTGATCATCGGCGGCTACAACATAACCGTCCTTGGATACTACGTACATTTTCTGTGCTGTAACTTCGTTTATTTCTCCTCTAGTAGTCCTCCATACTGAAAATGTATCTAAATATGTACCAATCACTCCAATGGGCTTGCTCAATAAATTTGTAACCGTTGCAGCTACCTCAAAGGTAAATGCATTCTGCAAGCCTCCATCATTTACTTGGAGGGGACTAATATATTGTCCATTGCTTAAAGCTTCTTTAAAAACAGGATCTTTCGAACGGTCAGAGAGAACTGTTGTAAGTCCTTTTCTCATAATTTCTTTTTCATCCATACCAATGTGATAGATATCTAAGAATTTCGGGTTAGACCCTCTCATTTTTGCATACCCACCGCTAATTTCATTAGGTTCTTGATTAACGAGAATGTCAGCCATGAGCTGCAGTTCCTCAACTGTTGTAGCAATGTGATTCTCCATCGTTTTCATTTGCGTTTGTGCAACAGAGAGAGACTGTTCTTGGATTAAATCCTTCATCGTTTTGGTAATGTAAGGAGTAATAATAGCACTTAAAATAATTCCGAATGTAGCAAGAGATAAAATGAATGCAAGATTTAACTTAAAGCTAATTCCATGGAATTGTGACTTAAAAGCAACATCTCTAAAGTGAAACTTTCTAAAATGATTAAATGAAGGTAATTTCTTCTCTGTTTTTATTGTTTTTATGTTTTGAGAAAAAAACCTTTTAATTCTCTGCAATAAAAGCTCCCCCTATATTTCGACAATTTTCTGGAAATACTAAAACTAGTATAGCATGAATAATAGGTGGAAGAGGCTAGTAATTTTTGGATTATTCATATATTGAAAATGATTGAAGGGATTTTGTACAATCAAACTAAACTTTAATATAATTCCCGTATAAAAAACGAAAAACCCGCCATCAATAGCGGGTTTTTAATATAGGCTGTTTTCGTAAACTTTGTTGCTATTTAACCCAAAAGGGGTGGGCGAAAAAAAGAAGGTTATTTTCACTACTGTGAAAAAGCCTACCTTAGCGCAAACGCCTTGCGTGAGTCTCGACTGTCCCGCTGCACCCACAGGAGCCCTAGCACCTAACGCTCCATTCAATTTATTTATACAGCTTGCTTTCACTAAACCTATTTAAAAAACAATAATCTTTCAAAATGAGCCTTACTATATTACCGCTTACGTCCAAGACCCATTGCGTTTTCCATTTTTGCAAGCATTTTTTTGGCGGTTAGATTTGCCTTTTCTGCACCTTGATCTAAATAAACATCAAGTTCTTCAGAATCTATAAGAGAATAATATTTTTCCTGAATAGGCTTGAGAGCTTCAATAACAACTTTTGCAACATCAGCTTTAAAATCTCCGTACCCTTTCCCATCGTAGTCTTTTACTAGATCAGAAATGGTCTTATTTGATAAGATCGAGAAGATAGTTAGTAGATTAGAAACTCCTGGTTTATTTTCTTTATCAAACTTTACGATTCCTTCAGAATCTGTGACAGCACTTTTAATTTTTTTCTCAATTTGTTTTGCATCATCCAAAATAAAAATAGTACTCTTTAAATTCTCATCTGACTTACTCATTTTCTTCGTTGGTTCCTGTAAGGACATAATTCGAGCACCAACTTCAGAAATCCTTGGTTCAGGAATTGTAAAAATATCATTGTATTTCTTATTAAACCTATCAGCTAAATCACGTGTTAATTCAAGGTGTTGCTTTTGGTCATCTCCGACAGGAACGGCATCGGTTCCGTAAAGAAGAATATCAGCAGCCATTAAAGGAGGGTATGTTAGTAAGGAAGCAGACACGCCTTCTTTGCCATGTGATTTGTCCTTAAACTGTGTCATTCTCTCAAGCTCACCAATGTAGGCAATACATTGCATCATCCATCCTCCTTGCGCATGTGCAGGAACCTCTGATTGAATAAAAAGAGTTGATTTAAATGGATCGATACCTGCTGCGATATATAAGGCGGCAAGACTTTTGATGTTTTTCCTCAAAGCGATACGATCTTGCGGAACAGTTATCGCATGTTGATCCACTATACAAAAAAAGCAGTTGAATTCATCCTGTAATGGAGGAAAATGTACGAGTGCTCCAAGATAATTTCCTAGGGTTAATGAACCGCTTGGTTGGATTCCAGAAAAAATAGTTTTCATAGTGTAGCCTCCTACAACGTTTTTTTCCAACAAAAAAAGCCACTCATCCCTATGAAAAGGGACGAATGACCGTGGTGCCACCCTAATTATTTTGCATAACTGCAAAATCGCTTTCTCCTGTGATACTAAACAGGGTCCAATGTATCGCTTGGAGTGCGTTAAAGCCTACTTTGAATTTGCATCAGTTCGGTTTAAAAGCTCAAAAGCCCATTCTATGTGAGGACCATACCTGTTTACAGCTACCACAGGCTCTCTGTGAAGGTTACCCGACATATACTTGTCTTTCTCATCGCTTAGTTTGTAAAGTTTTACTAATTATATATGAACATAATGACATTTTCAAGAGCGTTTAATAATAGAAGAACAATAAAATAAGCATAAGGCCAATAGTAAGGAAACTTGAATAAAACATGGGTTTAATAAAAGAATACGAATATTCAGAGGGTAAAGCCATGTGATCGAGTTCATCACCGATTTGTTGTCCTTGTTTTGAATAAGATTTATAAAATTGACGAAAGCTGTATATAATTCCATCAAAGAATCCACTCTTCCCAATAAATAAGAATGCACTGATCAAAAATAAGGACATACCAACTGAAAATAAGCTATTAATCATTGAAAGGAGTGAGAATGATTTGTAGAATAGTATGCTGATGCCTATTGAAATTAAAAAAATGACAAATGAGATAATGATGGTTTGCTTCATTATAATGCTTTTCAAAATTAATCCTCCCTACTAACAATTGTGTTATACATTAACAATGTTCATATTACCTTAATTGAACTGGAAATTGTAAATATAAGCTATTATGTATATTTGATGGTATAAAATGTTACAAGAATACGTAACAACAACATCAAAGTATATAAACAGTGATATAAATATACAATCCTAAACATAATTAAGCAAATATTGGATAAAATAACACAGTATGTTTACTGAATATAGTAGGTCTAAAGGACTATCTTTTGTAACAGAAACGTAAATATAGTAGGTATTTTGTTAAAAGTGTAAAAAAAAATATATGCAAAATAGTTAGAAAACTTGTATAATACAAACTGTAGATGAAAAACATCTATTAATTAAATAAAATTAATTTTTAAGGGGAGGTTACCTATCCATGAGAAATTCTAAATGGATGATGTTACTAGTACTTTCATTAGTACTAAGCTTATTTTTAGCTGCTTGTGGTGGCAATACAAAAACACCAGAAGACGCACAAGGTACTGATGACAAAGAGCCAGCTGTTGAAGAACCAGCAGTTGTTGAAGAGCAAGTATTAAACATTCTTGACTCAGCTGAAATTCCAACAATGGACTCTGTACAGGGTACAGATGCTGTTGCGTTCCAAGTTATGTCTGAAGTTTTCGAAGGTCTTTACAGACTTGGTGAAAACATGCAACCAGTTGCTGGTGTAGCAATTGACCACAAGATGAGCGCCGATGGACTTGTTTACACGTTCAACCTTCGTGAAACAGCTTGGTCAAACGGTACTCCAGTAACTGCTGAAGATTTCGTTTACTCATGGCAAAAAGCGGTTGACCCTGCAAGTGCATCACAATATGCATTCATCTTAGGAGATGTTAAGAACGCTACTAAGATCGCAGCTGGTGAAATCACAGACCTAAATGAATTAGGAGTTAAGGCAGTTAATGCTACTACTCTTGAAGTTACACTTGAAAAGCCAACACCTTATTTCTTATCACTAACTACATTTGCTACATTCTTACCACAAAATAAAGAGTTCCGCGATGCACAAGGCGAGAACTACGGTTTAGAAGTTGAAAACTTGATCTACAATGGTCCATTCACATTAACTGAGTGGAAGCATGAAGAAGGTTGGGTATACACAAAGAACGACACTTACTGGGATAAAGAAAATGTTAAGTTAGATGCAATCAAAGTAAAGGTTGTTAAAGATCCTGCAACTGCTGTAGCCTTATATGAAACTGGTCAAGTCGACCGCGTTGGATTATCTGCTGAATTCGTTGACAAGTTCAAGACGGATCCAAACTTCTTAACGTTTGGTGAGCCAACATTATTCTACTTTAAGTATATGCAAAAAGATGGTCCTTTAGCGAATGTTGATGTTCGTAAAGCACTTAGTATGGCAATTGACAAGCAAGGCTTAGCAGATGTAATCTTAAATAACGGTTCAGTACCTGCTTACTATGCAGTACCTGCTGATTTTGTAACACACCCAACAACTGGTGAAGATTTCCGTGCTAAGAACGGTGACTTCAATTTAACTGATGTTGCTAAAGCTGCAGAACATTGGACTAAGGGTCTTGCTACTCTTGGAACAGATAAGTTAGAACTTGAACTCTTAAGTGGAGACACTGAGACTTCAATCAAAATGTCTGAGTATTTCAAGAACCAATTAGAAAAGAATCTACCTGGTTTAACAATTACTCTAAAAAACGTACCATTCAAGCAACGTTTAGAGCTTGATGAGAAATTAGATTATCAAATCCAAGTTGCTGGATGGGGTCCTGATTACCAGGATGCTATGACATTCGCTGACCTTTGGGTTACTGATGGCGGACACAATGCTAGTGGATACTCAAACGCTAAGTTTGATAAGCTAATTACAGATGCAAAAACTACTCTTTCTGGTGACTTAGAAGCTCGTTTCGAAGCAATGCAAGAAGCTGAGCGTATCCTACTTGAAGAAGATGCAGGAATTGGGCCTCTATTCCAACGTGGAACTGCTCAATTACTTCAACCGTATGTAAAAGGTGTACTAAATAACTCTTTTGGTCCTGATTACAGCTACAAGTGGGCTTATATCGAAGGAAAGACGAAATAATTCAGTAATAACTAATTAAAGGATATGAGAGAGTATGTAATCATACTCTCTTTTACCTTGTTTGAGAATTGTCGAATTTTGGTGAATATTTATAAAATTCCACCGGGATTGACGGTTATTATTTAGGAGGTGCGCATAATGACGAAATATTTACTTCAACGTGTTGTCTACATGATAATTACTTTATTTATTATTGCCTCTGCTACATTCTTCTTAATGAAGTTAATGCCAGGTACACCTCTTACCATGGAAGAAAAGCTTTCTCCTGAACAAAGAGAAATCATTCTAGAAAAATACGGATTAAACGATCCAGTTCCAGTTCAATATGTGAAATACATAGGGAACGTAGCAAAAGGTGATTTAGGAATTTCATTTCAGTACAATAACCGCAATGTAACCGATTTAATTCTAGACCGTATTGGACCATCTGCCTATTTAGGATTCCAATCATTGGTCATTGGGACATTTTTAGGTATTCTTCTCGGGATTATTGCTGCAACGAATCAAAATAGCCCTCTAGATTATGGTTCAACTATTGTAGCTGTTATCGGAAAGGCTGTGCCATCTTTCGTGTTTGCTGGACTATTACAATATATTGTAGGTGTTAAGCTAGGTTGGTTCCCTGTTGCATTTTGGGAAGGGCCTAAATACACAGTATTACCAACGATTGCTTTAATGATTTTCCCAATGGCGGCTTCAGCACGTTTTATTAGAACAGAAATGATCGAAGTTCTACATTCTGATTATATTTTAATGGCGAGAGCGAAGGGTGTAAGTGGAGGTGCAGTTATTTTTAAGCATGCACTTCGAAATTCATTAATCCCATTGATAACAGTACTAGGACCAATGGCAGTTGGATTAATGACAGGTACACTTGTTATTGAGAGGATTTTTGCTATACCTGGACTTGGGGAACAATTTGTTCGTTCTATTATGTCAAATGACTTTCCAATGATAATGGGTACAACCCTATTCTTTGCCGCTTTATTTATTTTTATCGTGTTTGTGGTAGATCTATTATACGGAATTGTCGATCCACGAATTCGATTAGCTGGAGGTAAGAGCTAATGAATGAACAACAAAAGATATCTAAAGAATTATTTCAACCAGCTCAAATCGATCTAAATAAAAGTGAAAGAATTGAAAAACCTAGCTTAACGTATTGGGAGGACGCGTGGATCCGTTTCCGCAAAAACAAGGCTGCTATCGTAGGTATCTTTTTACTTGCAATTGTTATTCTCCTTTCATTATTTGGACCAATGTTTAGTGAGTATGGAATGGATGATCAAGATCTATCAAGAGCAAAACTACCTCCTAAAATCCCAATTCTTGAAAATGTTAGCTTCCTGAGTGTAGATGGAAAAGACGAAAAAGGTATTGACATTTATGAAGCTAAAGGGATTGACTCCTATTTCTGGTTTGGTACAGATGGTCTTGGTCGTGATCTTTGGACACGGACGTGGGAAGGAACTCGAGTATCTTTATTTATTGCAATAGTTGCTGCAGTGATTGATATGGTCGTTGGAGTTGCCTATGGTGGTATATCAGCCTATTACGGTGGTAGAGTAGATAATATCATGCAACGTATTGTAGAAGTATTAATAGGTATTCCTAATTTAATTATAGTTATCTTAATGATACTTGTACTAAAACCTGGACTAACCTCCATTATCATTGCCTTAACCGTTACAGGATGGATTGGTATGTCTCGTATGGTCCGAGGTCAGGTATTAAGATTGAAGGGACACGAATTCGTTTTAGCTGCTAAAACGTTAGGATCATCAGATAGCAGAGTACTTTCGAAGCACTTAATCCCAAATGTTGCTGGAATTATCATTATTAATACAATGTTTACCATTCCATCTGCTATTTTCTTTGAAGCTTTCTTAAGCTTTATCGGTTTAGGTTTACAAGCACCTTTAGCATCTTTAGGGGTATTAATTGAAGACGGTACGAAATCGCTTCAAATCTTTCCGCATTTGATGATATTCCCTGCATTGGTTATTAGTATTCTAATGATTGCATTTAACTTAGTAGCAGACGGATTGCGTGATGCACTTGATCCGAAAATGCGCGATTAAATAAGGTAGGTGGAAGAGATGACAGAGAAAGTATTAGAAGTAAAAGACTTACACATCTCTTTTGACACGTATGCTGGGGAAGTAAAAGCAGTACGTGGTGTAAGCTTTGATTTATACAAAGGGGAATCCCTTGCAATTGTTGGAGAGTCTGGTTCAGGTAAATCAGTTACAGCAAAATCAATAATGAAACTTATTCCAACACCTCCAGGTAAGTATAAAGAGGGTCAAATTTTATTTGATGGTAAAGATATTGTTAAATTATCTGATAAGCAGATGCAAGGACTTCGTGGTTCTGAAATTTCAATGATTTTTCAAGATCCAATGACTTCTTTAAATCCCACGATGAAAATTGGACATCAGATCATGGAAGGTATTCTAAAGCATCAAAAGGTAAGTCGTTCAGCGGCTAAAGAGCGTTCTCTTGAATTGTTACGTCTAGTTGGAATTCCTCAAGCTGAAGTTCGTTTAAATCAGTATCCTCACCAATTTTCTGGCGGGATGAGACAGCGTGTTGTTATTGCAATTGCTCTAGCATGTAACCCTAAGGTTCTAATTGCAGACGAACCTACGACTGCACTAGATGTAACGATTCAGGCTCAAATATTAGAATTAATGAAAGATTTACAACAAAAAACAGAAACATCCATTATATTTATCACTCATGATCTTGGAGTTGTAGCAAACATGGCTGATCGTGTAGCGGTTATGTACGGTGGGAAAATTATTGAGATCGGTACGTCTGAAGAAATTTTCTATAATCCTCAGCATCCATACACTTGGGGATTATTAAGCTCTATGCCTAGCTTAGAATCAGGAGATCATGAACTATATGCTATTCCTGGTTCACCTCCCGATTTACTAGTACCGCCAAAAGGTGATGCATTTGCTCCACGTAATGAATATGCAATGCAGATTGACTTGGAGCAAGAGCCACCAATGTTTAAGGTTTCTGACACTCACTATGCTTCAACATGGCTTTTACATCCAGATGCTCCAAAGGTTGAACCTCCTATTACTGTTCAACGCATGAGGGAGAAACGTTCTTTTGGTAGTAAAAAACCTGCTGTTAGTGTGAAAGAAGGTGGCCGTAATGAGTAATCAAAAATTACTTGAAATTAACAACCTACAACAGCATTTTAGACTTGGTAAAGGGAATACACTAAAGGCTGTTGACGGTGTTACATTTGATATTTACAAGGGTGAAACATTCGGACTTGTTGGTGAATCTGGTTGTGGTAAATCGACAACTGGTAGATCAATTATCCGCCTTTATGATGCAACAGGTGGCGATGTTAAATATGATGGTGTTGATGTTCATGGTAAGAAATCAAAGGCAGATTTGAAAAAATTTAACCGTAAAATGCAAATGATATTCCAGGATCCATATGCATCATTAAACCCACGTATGGTTATTTCAGATATCATTGCTGAAGGTATTGATATTCACGGTCTAGCTAAAACAAAGAAAGAACGTATGGAAAAAGTATACGAGCTTCTTGAGACAGTGGGCCTAAATAAAGAGCATGCAAGTCGTTATCCACATGAGTTCTCTGGTGGTCAGAGACAACGAATCGGAATTGCTCGTGCTTTAGCAGTAGATCCTGAATTTATTATTGCAGATGAGCCAATCTCAGCTCTTGACGTTTCGATTCAGGCTCAGGTTGTGAATCTATTGAAAAAGCTTCAAAAAGAAAAAGGCTTAACCTACTTATTTATTGCCCATGACTTATCGATGGTTAAGTATATAAGCGATCGTATTGCGGTTATGTTCCGTGGTAAAATTGTTGAACTTACTACAAGTGATGAGTTGTATGCAAATCCAATTCATCCCTATACCCGTTCATTATTATCTGCGATTCCATTACCAGATCCAGATACAGAAAAGACGAGAAAACGTATTATGTATGATCCAGATCAACATAATTATGATGTAGAAGAAGCAACAATGCGTGAAATTAAGCCTGGACACTTCGTTTATTGTTCAGAGTCAGAATTTAAGCAGTACACTGCGAAATTTGGTAAATAATCTATATAAGAAAGGTCGATTGGTCTTGTGCCAATTGACCTTTTTTATTGAGGACTATCCACTCTTTGTATTTGCGAAGTCATAAAAATTCATCATGAATTTGTGAGACACTTTATAATGTACCCTCATAATAAATAGTGAATAGACCTTATAATCTCTTTATAAAGGTAATCTTCGTCCCTCCTCATCTTTAGAGGTTGTTCTAAATTTAAAAAAGATAGCATAAATGGTGTTAAGGTACAAAAAAATAAAGTGATAATACTTAAGAATGATTGTAGAATTATAAGCAAACTTGTCGGATTTTGACTTATAATAGAGTATCAACATAGATGGGAGATTGAAATATGGGGAAATTGCTTCTTAGAAAAACTTTGGCTTTTACTTTAATAAGTATGATGATTGGGTCGAGTGTTGTTTTTGCAGAAGAAACGGGAAGAACAAGTTTGAACCATATGGAAAGAGATATGGCTCTTGAAAGTAAGGTTATCCCCGAGAATCTTTCACGTTTTACCTTTAACTCAGGGCTAACTTTTGTATATCCTGATGCTATAAGAGGTATTTACGTAACAGGTCATTCAGCAGGTGGAGATCGATTCGACCGACTGGTTAAGCTAATGGATGACACTGATTTAAATGCAATGGTCATAGATATCAAGGATGATTGGGGCAATCTAACCTACATCCCAGAGCCTTCATCACCCTTTCATTCAATCGGTAAACCGTACATTCAAGACGTAAGAAGTAAATTAGAAATTATGGAGGGTCACCAAATATATCCCATAGCACGGATTGTCGTATTTAAGGATAGTATCTGGTCAAAGGAAAGGCCTGATTTGTCCTTTGTTGAAAACGGCCAAGTGTGGAAAAATGGACGTGGGGAATCCTTTGTCAATCCTTTCTTAAAAGAGGTTTGGGACCATAATGTGAACATAGCAATCGAATCCGCTAAGCTGGGTTTTCAAGAAATACAATTTGATTACGTTCGGTTCCCAGAAGGTTTTGAGAAACGGGATAGCGAGTTAAGCTATGGAATAGGTGACTATCAAGATACTCAGATGGATAATGTACAGAAACGAGTTCAAGCTGTTACTGACTTTGTAAAATATGCAAAAGAGAAGCTAGAGCCGTATAATGTAAAGGTTTCTGTAGATATTTTTGGCTACACGGCTACTTTGCCTGAAGCACCTGGTATAGGACAGAATTTTTCGAAGATCTCAGAGAATGTAGACGTTATCTCTTCAATGATATACCCAAGTCATTGGACAGCATACTTTGGGATTACAAAACCAGATCTCGAACCGTATCGTTTAGTTAGTGAATATTCAAAAGTTGAGAACGAGAAACTAAAACAACTCAATAATTCTCCCATATCACGTCCTTGGATTCAAGATTTCACTGCTTCGTATTTAGGTAAGGGCAACTATTTAAAATATGGTAAAGCTGAAGTAGAAGCACAAATTAAAGCCTTGAATGAAAATGGTATCAATGAATTTTTATTGTGGAATGCTGGAAACTCATATACTCCCAATGTAGATTATACACCCTTGAACTAACAACCATTTGAGAGAAAATAGAAAAAACCTGCATCCCTAGGATGCAGGTTTATTTCTTGACTCTTCCACCAACTTGGTTCCAACCTGTTTGAGTTTTGGCAGATTGATTAAAGCTTTCAGGATCTCCTTTGCCACCAGCAAGCTTTTCACCGATGCCATTCGTTAAGACTCCCATAATGGCTGTTAATCCAATCACTAATAAAGCAACTAAACTAAAATCAAGAATATATTCAAAAAACATAAGGGTAGTACCTCCGAATTTTTTAGGACGTGAATATTCTATATCTCTATTGTATTAAATGTTTAGCCATTTGAAAAGAGGGGTATGTTACTTCTAGGAACAAGTATGAATATTTTGGAATGTTTTATCAAATATGTTTTCCACTCCCTTAAGTTTGTAAAACATATAAGGGAAGAAACACTTCGTTCCAAGACCATTTTACATCATAGCAGTTAATTTAAGTAGTTCATAAATACTGTTACAATCTATTAGAAAAAAAATCAGGAAAAAAGGAGTCATTTAATGAATTGGTATGAAAAGTTAAATCAATATTTCCCTGTCGAAGAAATGAAATCAAAAGAACATATGGATATATTATTAGAAGAAAGAGGTGACATATACCATAAAAATGAAGGGTCAAACCATGTATTAATGTTTGCAGAATTAGATAACTTTATTTTTATTGATTACTTATTTGTTTCGAAGGACGCAAGAGGTCATGGACTTGGTAATAAACTAATTGATATGCTGAAGCAAAAGCAGAAACCAATTATTCTTGAAGTAGAGCCAATAAACTACGTGGATACTGATTCAGAAAAGAGGCTGCACTTTTACAAACGTGCCGATTTTTTACATGCTAGTTCTATTGGCTATAAGAGACGTTCTCTAGCTACGAATGAAATAAATCCAATGGAGATTCTATATTGGTCTCCTACAGAAGAAAGTGAAGGAGTTATATATGAGGGGATGAAAAAAACCTACGAAATGATCCACACATATAAAGATAAACAAATATACGGTGAAGCCTATGAAAATGTGGATAAAGTTTTATCAATACATGAAGATGAAAAGGCAACAACTGATATATTAAAAAATCTTTGAAGAGGACGTTGAACAGGTTTGGGAATAGTTCACGGCTCTTTCCTAGAAGATTGTTGTTTTTTTATAGTATATGAATTTATATGGTGGGTGCATCTGAATCCAGCTCAAGCACCCAGACCGACTTAGATCAAAATAACCTAAAAGGATTTAATGGAAATATCACACTTTTTATCTTTCAGGAACATTTGCTTGCGCTTTAGGCTAACCGGGGCGCTTGCGCCTTTTGTTCAATAGGAGTTTTGTTAAAGCAATACGTCGAAATTAACGAAGCCACTGAAATAGTAGATACTCTCGAAAAACGAGCTAATTTAGGGAGTATATGTTGATTGGAGCAGAAGGTGAGAAACTCCTGCTTAGAACAGTGGGACAGGTACATCCTGTAGCGGAAATCAACAGGTAAATTTAACACATACTTTTTTTAAAAAGCGGACTTTTTCAACGCCCTCGAAATCAACCACTAATTTTTTTGCTTAGTAGCAATAAAGTTTACAAAAACAGCCTTATTTAAAAAAGTAATGCGCCTTCAATATAAGATGTAGCTAATTTGTGACAAAGAGATGTTTACTACTCTTCATTTTTGGGAAAAGAACAATAAACATGCAACCTTTTGACCTATTGAAACGTATATTCATATATACATATAAATTCTTAAAAGAAGAAGGTGATGAAAAAGCGTCATTAAAAAGTCAAAAATAGTCAAGAAAATCACTGTTAATTTTGTGTTTCTTCGTATATAATATTAAATATAAAGATTTCTATTTAGTACTTATTGTAAAGTAAGTATGAAAATCATTATTAATCAAATTAGGTGTTTACTATAAATAAGGGAGTGAAGTATTAATGGTTACATTATATACATCACCAAGTTGTACATCATGTCGCAAAGCGAAGTTATGGTTAGAAGAACATGATATTGGTTATACAGAAAGAAATATCATGTCAGAGCCTCTTTCTATTAAAGAAATCAAAGAAATCCTTCGAATGACTGAGGATGGGACAGATGAAATTATTTCTACTCGTTCTAAAGTTTTTCAGAAGCTAGATATAAATGTAGAATCTTTACCCTTACAACAACTATACTCACTCATCCAACAAAACCCGGGGTTATTAAGAAGGCCCATTATAATTGATGAGAAGCGTCTACAAGTAGGGTATAACGAGGATGAAATCAGAAGATTTCTACCAAGAAGAGTTCGGACATTCCAACTAAGAGAAGCACAACGCTTAGTGAACTAAGCTTAATAAAAAATTCTACAACAATTGTTGTAGAATTTTTTATTTAATGTCTTTGTTTTTTTAGGATATTCACTATATATCCTGCAATTAAAACGAATGCTACGGTTAAAATAGGCAACCCGTCTTTTACTGTTTCATAGTTTTCGAAGAATAATAGTAGTCTAGGCTCATGCGTAATTGTACTACCAGCCGTAAAGGCTAAAATCCCTCCGCCTACATAAACTAGCGCTGAAAAGCGTTCCATTAAGTATAAGATTAGCTTGCTTCCCCCAATAATGATCGGTACAGATACAAGTAAACCAATCGCAACTAGGTAAATGTTCCCGTGTGCTGCACTTGCAACGGCAATGACATTGTCAAACCCCATTACGATATCAGCAAACACTATCGTCTTTACAGCTGCACTGAGTGTCGAAGCCGCATTTACATTCGCAGTATCATTCTCGTTATCTACTAGAAGTTTATAAGCAATAAAAATTAATAGAAGTCCACCAACTAATTGTAGATAAGGTATTTGTAACAAATAGACTGCTAGAACCGTTAAGATAATTCTAACCACAATCGCAAGGCCAGTCCCTAAGAAAATAGCCTTGTTTCGTTGTGAGTCTGGGAGGTTTCTACTTGCTAATGCAATAACAATGGCATTATCTCCCCCAAGTACAATATCAATTCCTATAATTAGTAGTAGTGCAGTCAAAAATTCTAATTCCATCTAAAACACCCTTACCGTTTTTTTGATTGACTTCCTAAATATAGAATTAATTAGACAACCTGTCAATGAAAACAAGGGCTGTAAACAGGTAAAAGGCTGCCCTAAATTTTTTAACAGATACGTATTTTTTCCGATGGATAGGCATACGTTTGTTTTTTAAAAAATAGGTGTTTTTATTTCCCTAATCAAGATATTTATCATAAAATAGAAGTACAAGGTTGAAAATATTCCTTGTGATTGAATAATTGTTCTCAGTGGATAGCGTAAAGTGTATGTGATAAGATTGATACACTAAAAAAATGGGTACATTGATAAGAAATGCACGAGCACATGTTCAACCTCGAAATGCAGATGTTCTCGAACTTCAAGACGATATCTTACATTTTTTAGTTCGAGGTTATATGAACTCGGGAAGTTAGGAACTGGAGCTAGGGTATGAAACTAAATTAAGAAATAATTTTTAAAACTAGAAATTAGAGCACTTCGCTCTGGGGGTTATGTCCCTTCAGTCGTTTAAATGAGAAGGGAGAGTTGAAGGATGGAAATTGAACGGATTAATGAACATACTGTAAAGTTTTATATAACCTACGGTGATATAGAAGATCGAGGCTTTGACCGCGAGGAAATTTGGTACAACAGGGAAAGAAGTGAAGAACTTTTCTGGGAGATGATGGATGAAGTTCATCATAAAGAAGAATTTTCTGTAGAGGGACCACTTTGGATACAAGTTCAAGCACTTGATAAGGGAATTGAGGTTGTTGTTACAAAAGCTCAATTATCTAAAGACGGTCAAAAGATCGAACTTTCCTTATCTGACGATAAAACGATTGATCTTCCTGTCGATGATAAGATCGAATCTCTTCTTGATCAGCATTTTCAAACAAAACGTAATGTATCTGATGATTCTCAAATAGAAGAAATAGAGGAAACTGACTCACTTCAATTCATCATACGCTTCGCAGATTTTGAGGATGTAATATCATTGAGTCACAGATTAGATCTACAACAGGTTATTTCAGATAAACTTTTTCTCTATGAGAACCGCTACTTTCTATATGTGGATTTTATGGAAGATATAGAGGAAGAGCATCTCGACAATACACTCAGTTTATTACTTGAATATGGTTATGAAAGCCAATTAACCATCCATCGCATTGAGGAATATGGAAAAGTAATCATTGCAGAACGAACATTTGAAATTTTGCGTAAGCATTTTACTCCAAAACCTTAGCCGATTCCATTTGAAGGAATCGGTTTTTTTACACTTTATTTTTAAATTAATGGAAAGAGGGAAAGGTATGAAACAAACGTTACAGGTTTTCGTTTTTATTACATTTACTTTCTTTTCGGTTTACTCAATCCAAACTTTCACTGGTCAGCAGTTACTAGGTGCAATTAGCATTTTGTTCACCATACTTGCTGTTTTAATAGGCTTCGTTATTTTCCTTGAAAATCGTCATCCTACCAAAACAATTACGTGGCTATTCGTTCTTGGTGCTTTTCCCGTTCTCGGTTTTATTTTTTATATGATGTTCGGTAGGAATTTTAGAAAGAAGAAAATTTTTCAAAAGAAAGCAATCATTGATGAGAATACCTTTTTAAAAATCGAGGGTAACCGTTTTGAAACTTTAGAAGGCATAGAATTCTTTGAAGATCATCATAAAAGGCTGTATACCCTTGCTAGCCGATTAAGTAAGAGTCCAGTATCATCAAAAACCTATTCTGAGGTACTTACGAATGGGGAAGAGACATTTTCAAAAATAGTACAAGAATTAAACAATGCGAAGCATCATATACATATGGAATATTACATAGTAAAAGATGATGAAATTGGCCGTGAAATTAAAGATATACTTATGGAAAAAGCAAAAAAGGGCGTAAAGGTGCGTTTTCTATTTGACGCGGTTGGTAGCTGGAGATTGTCCCAAAAGTATATTACTGATTTAAGAGCTGCCGGCGTTGAAATGGTTCCTTTTTTTCCTGTGAGACTTCCTTTCCTCAATCATAAAGTCAACTTTCGTAATCACCGAAAAATTATTGTGGTGGATGGGATAAAAGGGTTTGTAGGTGGTTTGAATATTGGGGATGAATACTTAGGGAAGGATAAATATTTTGGATTCTGGCGTGATACTCACCTATTTCTAGAGGGGGAAGCAGTCAGAAGTCTACAACTAATCTTCTTACAGGATTGGTATTATATGACCAGTGAGGCTCTTTTAACAACTAGCTATCTAACACCTTCCATTAAACAAGGAGAAGGCTATGGGGCCTTACAGCTTGTTGCAGGAGGACCAGATAATGAATGGGAAGTAATCAAAAATCTCTTTTTTGAAATGATATCTACTGCAAAAAAGTCAATTTGGATTGCCACCCCTTATTTAATTCCTGACATGGACATACTTACAGCCTTAAAAGTTGCCGCTTTAGGTGGTATTGATGTAAAAATTATCGTACCAAGTCGTCCTGATAAAAAAATTGTTTTTTATGCATCTCGTTCTTATTTTCTCGAACTAATAGAAGCTGGAGTTGGTGTATATGAGTATGAAAAAGGGTTTATGCATAGCAAGTTCCTCATTATTGATGAAGTTCTAGCCTCCATTGGTACCTCAAACATGGACATGAGAAGCTTTCACTTAAATTTTGAGGTCAATGCTTTCTTATATCAATGTAGCAGTATCGATGTATTAGTTAAAGAATTTCAGCTTGATCTGCAGCACTCGGCAAAAATTGACTACGAGGTGTTCATCAAGAGAACACTCATGCAACGAATAGTTGAATCATTATCTAAATTGCTATCACCCTTATTGTAAAAGTAATTCTTGATTGAATTGCTTTTTTTCTAGTTTTAAGCAGGATTATTGAAATCAAGGAAGAATTAAGTAGGATGTAAAAAAAAGGAGCTGATGAATTGAAGTGCTAGTTGCTCATAATGAAAAAGGAAGAATGTTCTCGATGAATGGTGTATGGGCGAAGGATTCTTTATTAGGTCTAAGAGAGAGTGAAACATTCCTGTGCCCGAGCTGTAAGAAGACAGTCCTATTAAGAATCGGAAACCATCGAATACCGCATTTCGCACACGTGAAAAAAAGTGATTGTGATTCATTCTCTGAAGGAGAATCGGCTTACCATTTAGAGGGGAAGGTTCAGCTATATGAATGGCTAACCCATCAAGGATATTCTCCAGAGCTTGAACCATATTTTAAAAAGGTAAAGCAACGACCAGATTTGTTTGTGTGTAATCAAAAGTACCAATACACCATTGAATTTCAATGCTCAGCATTGGATTCCAATAGATTCAAAGAGCGAACCGAAAACTATATCCTAAATGGTTTTAGCCCGCTTTGGATTCTAGGTGGAAAAAGACTGAAACAAACGTCAAACAACCGATTTACCCTCTCTACATTTGATTGGATGTTCACAAAACTTATAAATAAAAAACCGAGTCTCCTATATTACTGCCCGGAGATAAAGAAATTTCTAATCCTACACGAAATTGTTCCCCTTACTTCAAGCACCGTTATCGCAACTCTAGATATCATATCCCCTCACGAACGATCTCTCACAAGCTTACAGAATCAAGTGAGTAATATGGTTTATCCAATCGATGCTTGGCTTGATATGAAGAAGAGTTGGCGTTTAAATTGCACCCAATTTCCATCTCATAGTATGAAGAAGCTATTAAATTTCTTGTATTTAAAACAGATTTATCCAAGCTTAATACCTTCTGAAGTTGGAATTCCAGTCCCTTCCATGTATTGGATTCAAACATCCCCCATGATTTGGCAATCCTGGATTCTCCTAGAGTATATTGAAACCCTTCCTACCTACAGTCAATTTTCATTCCAATCCGTTTATCACTTTATTAAGATGAAGAAGAAAAGTCAGCTATTTTTTGTTAAAGAGCTTCCACTTATTACGAATAGTCATTATTCTTTTGCCATAATGGAGTATTTAGACCGTTTAGTTGATACTGGACTATTGATGTATATCGATAAAAAAACATTTCAAAAGATGAGGAACTGCCAGTTTCCTTCACAAATAGAGGAGGCCCTCTTGGAGGATCAGCGATTGTTACTCATGTTGAAGGAAAAGAAGCGGGAGATGTGATGTATGGTAATTGTTTTTCGCCTGAGTATAGTTCAATTTCACCTGGGGAATCTTATACTCAACTCTAAGTGAAGGGACTGAGTACACTGAAAAGACGAAAAAAAGGAATAGCGATGACAACTCTTGCGATGGTTGGAGCAGGTGTTGTAGCTTACGGTGTCACACGCTCGATGTCAAACAGGAAAAATGGTCAAGGTATGCATAACGAGAAGAATGATTTCGTTACAGATACACCGGAAATATTCCAATAACGTGGGTTTTTGACTGCCGAGATATTCTATTCTCGGCAGTTTGTTTTTTGGGATGGAGGATTGGTTTTAAAAGATAGATTTGTTTTCCGTGCTTGCAGTGGAAAGTATGATATAAGGGAAGAAATCTCTTATCGCTGATTAAATGGAATAATCGCCGAAATAATCGACGATAAAAAACTTTTTTGAACATGGTAGCAAATATAGTCCTCTTTGACACACATAAAGGTGAAAAAAAGGAAAACCACATAACCAACAGTGGATTTCCTTCATAATTAGTGTATATTTCTGGCAATATCGCATCGTTTTTACTATAAATGTCGCTGGATTACAAATTAACATTTATCCTAAGATAACCGAAGCTAGGCTACTCCTCAGTGCTGCTCAGTCAAAATAATGGGCCCATTCTTAGTTATGGCAATGGTGTGCTCGTATTGTGCAGATAGAGAGCCGTCAAATGTTCTAGCTGTCCAGCCATTTGCGTCCATCTGAGAATGCCAAGTTCCTATGTTAACCATCGGCTCAATTGTAATAACCATACCTTCCTTTAATCGCGGACCGCGGTTTGGTAATCCAAAGTGTGGCACTTGAGGCTCTTCATGTAAGGTTGGGCCAATGCCATGACCAATGAAATCCCTAACAACAGAAAAACCTTCTGCTTCTACATAGGTTTGAATGGCGTGACCTATGTCGCCGATTCTATTGCCTGCGACAGCTTTCTCGATACCAACGTAAAGAGCCTTTTTTGTTACTTCCATTAGTTTGGTTGATGCTTCAGGTATTTCTCCAACGGCATAAGTCCAAGCAGAATCGGCTAAACCCCCATTTAAATTTACAACCATATCGATTGTTACAAGGTCACCTTCCTTTAAGGATTCTTTTCGTGGAAAGCCATGACAGATTTCGTCGTTAATCGATGCACAGGTTGCGTATTCATAGCCACGAAACCCTTTCTGCTCAGGAGTCGCACCATTTTTAGTTAAGAAATCCTCCACAAACTCGTCAATCTGTTGGGTCGTGATTCCAGGTTTGATTAGTTTTGCAAGCTCTTTATGGCAAGTGGCAAGCAATGCCCCTGCTTTATGCATTAATTCAATTTCTCTCTCAGTTTTAATTGTAATCATATATTCACGTCCTTAATATCAGTATTTATCAAAAGTATCATAGGAACTTCACTTTCCTTATTATATCGTGCATGTCAAGACGGATAAAAAAAAGTTCCACGTAAAAACTATTATATGTGGAAAAAAAGAGGAAATAAATTGATGATTATCGAATAATTATGATAGACAAATATTTCGACTGTCAAAACAATATAAAAAGTATCGGGGGTCCTATTTAAAATGGCTGAAAAAACAGCAACAAAATCGCTGCCTACGAGAAGTGAAGTACGCTCGGAAGACACTTGGAAATTAGAAGATATATTTGCCACTGATGATTTATGGGAAGCAGGGTTTAAAGAAATAAAAGCAATGATTTCAAAGGCTGGTGAGTTTCAAGGGAAGCTTGGTGAATCTTCTACCACTTTTCTAGAGTTGCTTACCTATCAAGATGAACTGTTGATGAGAATGGGTAAGGTGTATACATATGCTCATATGAGATATGACCAAGATACTACAAATTCTCATTATCAAGGATTGAACGATCGAGCTGCCAACCTATATACGCAAATTTCAAGTGCATTAGCTTATGTTGTACCTGAAATTTTAGCCCTTGATGAGGAAAAAGTAAAGTCATTCCTAGCTGAAAAGGCTGAGCTTAAGGTATATGAGCATGCCATTGAGGAAATCACGCGAACAAGACCTCATGTCTTATCAGCGAAGGAAGAAGCAATACTTGCTGAAGTTTCAGACGTTACAGGTGCTGCAAGTACCACATTTGGTATGTTAAATAATGCAGATTTAAAATTTCCTTCTGTAAAAGACGAAAACGGGGAAGAAATTGAGATTACTCATGGCCGCTATATACGTTTCCTAGAAAGTGGAGATCAGCGAGTTAGAGAAGAAGCCTTTAAAGCGGTTTACGAAACATACGGGAAGTACAAAAATACATTTGCAAGCACGCTTTCAGGAACAGTGAAGAAGGATAACTTCTATGCACGTGTAAGAAATTACAAATCAGCCCGTGCTGCAGCACTAAGTAACAATACTATCCCTGAACAAGTATATGAGAACCTAGTTAATACTGTGAATGACAATCTTCATCTACTTCATCGCTATGTGTCATTGCGAAAAAAGGTGTTAGGATTAGATGAAATTCATATGTATGACCTCTATACGCCACTAGTGAAAGAAGTGAAGATGGAGATAAGCTATGAAGAAGCAATGGATCATGTATTACACGGACTGGCCCCACTTGGCGAGGAGTATCAAAGCATTCTCAAGGAAGCCTACGAGAATCGTTGGGTTGATGTCCATGAAAATAAAGGGAAGCGGAGTGGTGCCTATTCGTCTGGAGTATATGGTACAAATCCGTATATCCTCATGAACTGGCAGGACAATGTGAATAATCTGTTCACATTAGCACATGAATTTGGTCACTCTGTGCACAGCTATTACACAAGGAAAACACAACCATTTGTCTATGGCAATTATTCAATTTTCGTTGCAGAGGTTGCTTCAACATGTAACGAGAACCTATTAAATGATTATCTGCTCAAAACAATTGACGACGAGAAGAAGCGTTTATACCTATTGAACCACTATCTAGAAGGTTTCCGTGGTACAGTTTTCCGTCAAACGATGTTTGCTGAATTTGAGCACAGTATTCATTTAAAGGCTCAAGAAGGAGAAGCCCTAACTCCTGATTTATTAACGAGCATGTATTATGAGTTAAACAAGAAGTATTTCGGCGATGAAATTGTGATTGATGAGGAGATTGGCTTAGAGTGGTCTAGAATTCCTCATTTTTATTACAACTACTATGTTTATCAATATGCAACAGGTTTTAGTGCAGCATCAGCTCTATCCAAGCAAATTCTTGAAGAAGGTCAGCCAGCGGTAGATCGTTATATCGAGTTTCTTAAAGCAGGAAGCTCAGACTACCCAATCGAGGTATTGAAGAAAGCGGGAGTGGACATGACTTCTGCAGAGCCGATCGAGTTAGCGTTGAAAGTATTTGAAGAAAAGTTAACAGAGATGGAGCAGTTGCTAGAGGGATTAAAATAATTTTTTAGTGAAATGCATTAAAAGGATTGGGATTTCCCAATCCTTTTTCTAATGAAAAGATATGTTTGATAGGGGTATTATATTATTGGGAAATGATGCCCCAAGCCCAACATTACATGTGTGATAAGGTATCAGAGCTCTCGCAAATGCGTAAACAGGAATCATTACACTCAACAAAAAAAACTAAGAGGTGCATGTCTGCACCTCTTAGTTTCGCGTATAGCCTTTAAAACGATTTCGATTATTTACTACATACATAATTAAGAATATAACGAGGAATAAAACTGGGGTTGTCAGAATAATTGGAACTAGGTTTAACATTCCAAGAATCTGAAAGTATAAGGCCATAATAAATGCTACGATGGCAAAGGTGAGTTTCCATTTCATATCTAACCCTCCATGGTGTATGTTGTTCCATGTATATGCCAAATGGGACAGGAAAAGAAATATAAAGTGAAATAATTATTGGGTTTGCTGGAATATCATCCATAAAAAATAGAACTTGGCATTAAACACCAAGTCCTTTTCAACCTAAATATCTCCAAAATGTTCCATATTTAACTGGGACAACTTCTACTTTTTGTTTGAGTAACAGCTTTTTCATTTCTTTTTCAACTTCATTGACTGGTAAATTATAAACAACTGAGATTTCTTTTGTTGCAACAAACTTAAAGTATTGTAGAAATATTTCGAGCGGAGGAGGAGGAGCTGGATCAGGAATATCCTGCAGGAGGTCTTGAATAATTCTCACATACACATCATAAGGATAACAGCCAGTAACCTTCATTCCTGCTTCTTCAAAATTTTCGTTAAAGAAGACGAGGGTCGGAATCTTGTCGACTTCCATGTCAATTGTGATTTTTAAGTCACATTGAAAGGCTCTCGCAGCACTCTCTGAATGTAAATCCTTGATGAGTTCATCCACATCAAGACCAACACTTTTAGCACATTCTATTAATACAGTTTCATCCGATATATTTTGTTTTTGTAAGAATAAAAGCTCTTGAAGCTTTCTCAAAAATCTCAATCCAACTCTTCTTCCTTGTAGTTCAGCTGCCTTTATGGCAATAGAAGCTATATAGGGTGTGGATATTGGATTTTCTAGCCATATATCTCCGTCACATGACATCCCAGACCGACTTGCTGTTTTTTCCCAAACATCAGCAAGACTTCCATTAAGAGTGCCCTTCCTTAAATTTAATGAAGCGAGACGACCACTCACAACGTGTCGAATGGAGAGGTACTTTCCATATTCAATTTGCAACTTCTTCAAAATCGGTTCAAGAGCCCAGCATTCTGGACATAGTGGGTCAATAAAGACATAAATCTCAAGAGGCTTCTTCCCGCATTCGTGCCATGCTGAACGACCTTGACGATCAATCACGGAATATTTCCTCCTTTGTATCCGGAGTGTTAATCATATGTTGTGCTGTTAAAACTAACCGTTGATTTAATTCCTTCCGAAAATGACCTTCCAAACCAATCTCATCCATTGCATCACTCATGCATTGTAACCATGCATTTGCCCGTTTTGGCGTAATTTCATGAGGCATATGGCGTGCACGCATCATTGGGTGCCCGTGTTCAGTTGTATAAAGCTGTGGTCCACCTAAATATTGGGTTAGAAATTGTTTTTGTTTCCGGGCTGTTTCAGTCAAGTCATCAGGGAAAATAGGAAATAGATCAGGGTGATTTCCTACTCTTTTATAAAAGGCATCTACTAAACGAGAGATTACCTCATCACCTCCAATAGCATGAAAAGGGGTAGTAAAATGCTCTTGATCTGTCATATAAATAAACTCCTTTTATGTGTACGAAAGCTACATTGTTGGGATTTCAGCACAGTTAAAGTTAATGTGTCGTTCTTTATTTTAACAACCATATCTTCAATCTTCAAATAAAGTGACTTATGCATCTATTTCCATCTGCTAAAAAGTGAATTACCTCACGCCCCTCATATATACATGGATCTTTGACGAAAGAATAAAGAGAAGAATACTAAGCAGGATCGATGCTCCACCAATCACTCCAAAATACGACATCTCGTTCACAACTGTATAAAGCTGAACAATCTGCGCATTAATGGCCTGTGCAGCAGCACTGGATAAAAACCAAACACTCATTGTTTGTGCGGAGAAGGCAGCAGGAGCCAATTTTGTGGTCGCTGAAAGACCTACAGGTGATAAAAGTAATTCTCCTAATACAACAATGAAATAACTGAGTAAAAGCCATAAGGGGTTTACTAGTGAATAAGCCCGATGGATGTCAGTAGAAATCTGATTGTGGAACACTTTCTATCATTTTTTGTTTATAATTTGACATATTGACGACCTCCCTTATTCTTTTACTATTCCTTTTTTGTCGATAATTAAAACCTCCATCATTTTTTTGTAAAAAAAAAGGGACTCCCATGAGGGAACCCTAAACGTTTAATTGACTATACGTATTCGTAACTTTTTTTACATAGTTTTGTGTTTCTTTAAATGGAGGAATACCACCATATTTATCCACATTTCCAGGACCCGCATTATAGGCTGCAAGTGCGAGCTTTGTGTTGCCATCATAACGGTCTAGCATATTACGCAAATATTTTGTTCCACCCTCGATGTTTTGAGCAGGATCAAACATATTTTTGACTCCCAGGCTTTTGGCAGTAGATGGCATTAATTGCATGAGTCCACTTGCACCAGCGTGGCTGACTGCATTTGGGTTAAAATTAGATTCATTTTTAATGACAGCTTTAATTAACTTTGGGTCAACATTATATTTTTTTGCAGCTTGTTGAATCATTTCTTCCATATTTCCTAATTGAATAGGAGGGAGTGCATTTTTTAATGACTCCATACTAGGTAGGCTAGATGTTATTTTTTCAACTGCATTAGGAAGAGAGGATAAAGCATCTTTGGTAGTGGAGAGTCCTTCAGACATTAGCTTGGAAAAGAGTTCTTGAAATAAAGTCGTATCATTTTGTCCAGGTGCTGTTGTTTCAGAAAAATTACGAAGTGCCTGAATTTCTAACATCATTTTCATCTGACTAATATTCATGTTATTCATATTTTTTCCACCTCTTTGCTAGACAGTTTTGCATTGAAAAATCGTTTGATCTTATTCTCAGTCGTTCTAATAGGAATACCGTGCTTATGAAGGAATGCAAGGAATTTCTCTTGTCCATGTTTAAAATCCTGTACCTCATATTCTAGTTCATAATCATCTTGGTTTAAATAACGGCTATGGTCAAAGACAAGTATTCCGTCTAAGTCGTGTATTTCTGCACGATTTGTTTCGAGTGTACCAAAGTGTACAATCTTTGCCGAATCAATTTGAAGTGCTTTTATAATATTCTGTATATCCCCATCAAGAAGAGTTCCACCTGATAACATGCCCATTGCTTGCTGTTCGGTTAAAACTTGATGTGTTTCAAGAATACCTTCTTCAATAGGCTGTTTTAGTGTTAATGTATAGACACCATTTTTATGGCGAATTCGAAGTGCAGCACCGTTACTTTTAAGATCGAATGTTGCTGTATCAAAATAATGATTTTGCTGTAAGGTAAACCGATTTTCAGTAAGGGAGTATTCATTAAGCAAGAACTGAAATTCTTCTTTTACTAGTAAGTTTTTAAACTCAATCTCTATTTCTTGGTTCATTAATTATGACTCCTCATCTCTCGAACGTATTCATATATTTCTTATTATACTATATCCTGTTTGTTAATGTTGGTAGGCTTTTTATGGTAAAATATATTTAGAATTTATAACTAGATTTATTTAAGAAGGAGTACAAGTATGAGTACAAAAATTATAATAGAAAAAGTAGAGTGGAATAATGGGAAACTCTTACTTTCTTCGAATAGTGATGTGGACGAAGCTCTAACACCAACAGGAAGAATGTTAGCTGATTCAAAGAGACTTGCTTTTATTTACATACTAGAAACATCTACTGATTATATGTATGTATCCATTTCAAGAGAGTATTGGAGAGACTTACAAAAGGCGATAACAGATCGTTCAACAGTGATGGTAGTGTTCAATAACCAAAAACTAGAATTAGTAGAAATAGTGGAAGAACTTTTATACTTAAGCAGCAATATAAAAGGGAATGCCAATTACGGTGACGAGATGGTAAACGAGGTAGAAAAAATTTTCCTAGGCACTGATCAATCAACTAAATAGAAGAGTATTAACAACATGTAGACTTTAGTGGCGGTGGTTTTATGATAGAGAACTGGGATGTGTTTTTAGCTCCCTATGAGCAAGCAGTTGATGAATTAAAAATCAAATTTAAAGGTATTCGTGCCCAATTCGAACAGAATTCACTTCACTCACCGATTGAATTTGTAACAGGTAGAGTGAAGCCAATCCCGAGTATTCTTGATAAAGCCATACGAAAAAAGATTGACTTGACAAGGTTAGAGGATGAAATGCAGGATATTGCTGGTGTCCGAATGATGTGTCAGTTTGTAGAGGACATCAAAACAGTGGTCGAGCTTTTACGCAAACGTAAGGACCTTGTCATTGTGGAGGAAAGAGATTATATCTCCCAAAAGAAAGAGAGCGGTTATCGTTCGTTTCACTTAGTCGTTCGCTATCCGGTTGATACACTGAATGGTGAGAAAAACATATTAGTGGAGATACAGATTAGAACATTATCTATGAACTTTTGGGCAACGATCGAGCACTCGTTACATTATAAATATAGTGGACAAATACCACCTAAAATTCTTCAACGATTGCAACGAGCAGCAGAGGCTGCTTTTCGACTAGATGAAGAAATGTCACTTATTCGTGATGAAATACAAGAGGCACAAGCAGTTTTCTCCAGAAAACAAGACTCTTAAAAAAAGGAGGGTGGGCGACAATGAAGTTTGCGATCACATCAAAAGGGGATACTGTCTCAAATACGCTCATGCATAAAATGAGAAATTATTTACAGGACTTTGAACTTACTTATGATGAAGAAGAGCCTGATCTCGTGATTTCAGTTGGGGGAGATGGAACCCTTCTATATGCCTTTCATCGATATAGTCATCGACTTGATAAAACGGCATTTGTAGGTGTTCATACTGGACATCTTGGTTTTTATGCAGACTGGGTACCTGACGAAGTAGAAAAGCTCGTCATTGCCATTGCAAAAACACCTTATCAAACAGTTGAATATCCGTTATTAGAAGTGATTATTCGTTATATAAACGGTGGAAAAGAAGTTCGGTACTTAGCCTTGAATGAGTGTACGGTAAAAGCAGTTGAAGGATCACTCGTGATGGATGTAGAAATTAAAGGCCAGCATTTTGAAACGTTCCGTGGAGATGGTTTATGTGTTTCGACTCCAACAGGTAGTACGGCTTACAATAAAGCACTAGGTGGGGCCATCTTACACCCATCAATTGAAGCCATTCAAATTGCGGAAATGGCCTCCATAAACAACCGAGTATTCCGGACAATTGGCTCACCACTTGTTTTACCTAATCATCATTCTTGCATGCTAAAGCCAGTTAAAAATGATGATTTTCAAATAACAATTGACCACTTGACCCTTTTGCATAAGGATGTAAAATCAATACAGCACCGTGTTGCCGATGAAAAAATTAGATTTGCTAGATTTCGCCCTGTACCATTTTGGAAAAGAGTAAGAGACTCATTTGTTGGAGAATAAGTAAGAAAGGAATCACTTTGTGAAACCATTTACTTTAATTTGGACGATTGAATTGCAAGACGAGGGAAAGCTTGTTAGGCAATTTTTGAAAGAAAGAGAGATATCAAAGGCAGCTTTAACAGATATTAAGTTTGGCGGTGGAAGTATAACGGTTAATTCAAACGAAATGACCGTTCGTTACGTTTTAAAGAAAGGTGATTTGCTAAGGGTCGTGTATCCTCCTGAGATGCCAAGCTTAGGAATTCTTAAGGAAGATATCCCTTTTGAAATTGTGTATGAGGATGACTATTTGCTTGTCATTAATAAGTCAGCCTATATGGCGACCATCCCGTCAAGAGAGCATCCGACGGGAACGCTCGCTAATGCCATCCTTCATTATTATGAAGTGCAGGGAATTGCTTGTACGATTCATATCGTAAATCGACTAGACCGTGATACATCAGGCTTATTAATCGTGGCAAAGCATCGTTTTACCCATCATCTGTTTTCTAAACAACAAAAAGTGGCGTCTATTAAAAGAAGATATGAAGCATTTGTTCATGGGCATCTTTTTCCTGAAAGGGGTACGATCGACGCTCCAATTGGCAGGAGAGAGGATAGCATCATTGCGCGAGAAGTCAGAGAAGACGGACAGCCAGCCGTGACACATTATTTTGTTTTGACCGGCTATGATGAGTTTACTCATGTTTCCTTAAAGCTCGAAACAGGCAGAACACATCAGATTCGTGTTCATCTAGCATATTTAGCCCATCCTTTATTAGGGGATGACTTATATGGAGGAAAGAGGAATTTGATGGCACGACAGGCGTTGCATAGCTGTGAATTATCATTCGTTCATCCTATTTCAGGGGAAAACCTTACATTTACAGCTGGATTACCTGACGATATGAAAAAAGTTATAGAGAAGGAAGGCTAGCAGCGGGTGGTTGCTAGTCTTTTTTGTATTCGCGTGACTATATTTAAATTATATCGGCGATTATTGGTTTTTATCGGCTATTTTTTGATTATATCAGCGATTATCGATTTTTATCGGCGATTATTGAAATATATCAGCGATAAGCAGAATAGTTCCAAAACGATTCCGTAAATGACCAATTTACTCTATAGCACCTGGCACCTTTTACTTATTAACTAAACTTTCTCACTAAATGTCCGGAATTTCTCTTCAACCATGGGCATAGTGGACGGGACAGAAACTGTCGCTATTTCTGGGTACCTGAAAGCTGTTAATTTTCCACCAAAAACTGCACCTGTGTCAATGTTGATAGTATTATTGATCATGCGAGGGTGATGAACTGGTGTGTGACCATAGACAATCCATGCTACTCCATTATAATCCTGTGCCCAATCTCTCCTTACTGGTGAGCCGTCCGGGTGTTTCTCTCCAGTTATGTCACCATACAACACAAAGGTTTCCACTTTTTTATCTGTTCTCCCTATATAGTCTTCACAAATTCCGGCATGTGCAAATACTAATTTCCCGTTGTCTAAAACTTGATATAAAGGAGACATCTCATAAAGTTGGATAAATTGATCCTTCACAAACTTCTTATTTTTGTTCGACAATACCTCATACTCAGCCACTGTCGTTTCCAATCCATGCGTTATTTGAACATTTCGACCAAGCAAATACCGATACAGTTTGTTGCAATGGTTTCCTGGGCAGTAGTAACCTTGCCTTTTTTCAATGACAAGTCGATAGACCGTATGTATGACTCGAAGAGAGAGAGGTCCACGGTCTGTTAAATCTCCTACAAAACCTAGTACCCGGCCGTCTGAATGAATGGGTAAGCCATCCTTCCACCTATAACCCAGTTTCTCGGTTAAAACCACAAACTCTTCAAAACAACCATGAATATCGCCGATAATATCAATCTTCAAACGAATTCCTCCTGTTGAACTATTGGTTTTTGTACACCCTAGAACCTCGAGGTCAAAGAGCATGAACCAAAAAAAAACCGATACTCTCTCAAAACTCAGTACATTTCCTAAGCCAGAGCCTTTCCGAGTAATTCTGCTTTTCTTATCATATGAACAAAAAAAGCAGCATACTCGCTGCTTTTTAGTCAAATAAATACTTTTTGGTCCTAGATCGTACATTTAAGATGATGCCAATGGCCAGCATATAGGTGGCGAGCGAACTACCGCCATAGCTTATAAAAGGGAGCGGGAGTCCTGTTATAGGAAGGAGTTGGATGGTCATTCCAATGTTTTGGAATACTTGGAACGTAATCATACCGATAATACCGGCACATAAATAACTACCGTAGGGATCATTAACTTCTAGAGCAATATGAATCATTCGGTAAATCAGAAGAAAGAAAAGAGAAATAACGATACTGGCTCCAATAAAACCATATTGCTCAGCAATTATGGCAAATATAAAGTCGGTATGTGCTTCTGGTAGGTTCACTTCCGTTTTCATATATCCTTTACCAGACAACTCTCCTGAACCAATGGCTAATAGTGATTTGATGAGCTGAAACCCTTCGTCACTTGAATATTCATAAGGAGCCAACCATCCATAGAATCGATCCAAGGCATATTCGTCTAAGATGTATTCCCTGAAAAAGACGGGAAATGCAAAGAAAATATAAACAAGAGTTGTTATTGATACTAAAAAAGTAAATCCTAATGAAAATAGAATCCTCCAGCGAATCCCCGAAACAATGGATAGGGATATAAAAATTGACATAAATACCATAGACATTCCTAGGTCAGGCTGTCTTATTAATAATAAAAGTGGAACTAATGTGGTGAGAAATAGCTTTCCTAATAAATATAAGTCTAACTTAATGGAACCTTCTTGGTATTTTTCACGATGTGTTACAATGAGCTGACTTAAAACCAAAATTAGAAAAATTTTTAAAAGCTCAGATGGTTGGAAATTCCCAATACCAGGGAGTTTGTACCAGCTTGTTGCTCCTTTAATGGTTTGAACAAGATTACTTGGAACATTAAATTCTAGTCCAAGTAATAAGAAAATACCAAAACCATATAAATACCAGGCAACCTGTTTAAACCGGTCATAGTCAATAATCATCGTTACGATGATGGCAATTGTACCAATTACATACCATTGCCATTGTTGGGCTACGAAATTAATATTCTGCAGCTTCGCAGGAAGAGAGGGTTGAGCACTTAAAATCGCAAATGTACTGGCGATGGCTAATAAAAATAAAATAAAGAGTAATGTATAATCAATGCGCTGTGGCGTTGTTTTTTCTGAATCCATATAAAATCCCTTCTAGATATGTAATGATTTCTTATAATGTTCTACCCTACATTTTACTAATGTTTCATTGAAATGCAAAGGAAAGGATTAACTAGAGTATATAGATTTATTCGATTGATTAGTTAATTTTATGACAAGCTTATTTGTACTTGTAGTCTAATTGACCTTAATTTATCTGTCCAATTAAGTGTAACCTATCAATACTATTCAGTTGGGGGATTGAAGTTAGAAGTTACACTAAGAAATAGGCTATAAAAAATGTTAGTGTTTGGACAAAAAAATTGAACTCATGCTAAAATATAAAAATAAAAAAGACAGTAAAGGAATTATTTCCCTACTGTCTTTTATTTAGTGAATAGCCCGTTTCTTAAACCTTCCGCCACGTACTTCGGCAATATCAGCGACAGCTAGAAAAGCTGAGGCATCTATTTCCTCTACAATTTCCTTTAATTTCGCCTCTTCTAAGCGGGTTATTACACAAAATATAACCTTTTTATCATCACCTGAATAAGCACCTTCACCGTTCATGTACGTAACACCACGACCTAAACGGTTAAGGATTGCATCACCAATTTCCTTTGATTGATCACTGATAATCCATGCTGATTTTGATTCATCTAGCCCTGTTATCGTGATATCAATGGTTTTAAAAGCCACAAAGTAGGCAATAAGGGAGTACATAGCACGATCCGGTCCAAAGACAAAACCTGCACTACCTAAGATGAAAATATTGAAAAACATGATGATTTCACCTACAGAAAATGGCACCTGTTTGTTAAATAGAATGGCTAAAATTTCGGTTCCATCAAGAGATCCTCCATACCGAATGACAATCCCAACCCCAATACCTAATATGATTCCACCAAACACAGTCGCTAACAGTAAATCTTCTGTAAAAGCAGGTACTGGATGTAGTAGTGTTGTTGCAATAGACAAAACCGTAATGCCATAAACTGTTGAGATAGCAAAGGTTTTACCTATTTGTTTATAGCCTAGGTAGCAGAAAGGAAGGTTTAAAATAAATAAAAATAATCCTAATTGCCAGCCGGTTAAATAAGAAAGGATAATGGAGATCCCGACAATCCCGCCATCAATGACCTTATTTGGGACAAGAAAAATTTCAAGTCCGACTGCCATTAAAATAGCTCCAAGAGTGATCAAAATTCCTCTACTTATTATCTTAGCCTTTGACTTTTTCTTATGATGTGTTTTTTGAACACCGTTTATTGTTAAATCTGTCATTCATTACCTCCTACATATTTCTTATTATTTCTATTATATCGTGTTTTTCACTACAAAACGAATAACTTGCCTTTGTAGAACCAGTGTTTGCTAATAGAAAGGAAACTAGATATAGTAATTATATCTCTAAATATGTTATGCTATGACTAGGTACTAATAACTCGTGTTAATTTAGGAGGAAACAACTTTGAATTTATCGTTGCAAAATCGTACATATGTTGTAATGGGTGTTGCAAATAAGAGAAGTATTGCTTGGGGAATAGCTCGTTCACTGCATGACTCAGGTGCAAGACTAGTCTTCACATATGCTGGAGAACGTTTAGAAAAGAGTGTAAGAGAACTAGCTGAATCCTTAGAAGGAAGCGATTCACTCGTTTTACCTTGTGATGTAACAAATGATGATGATATCCTAAAATGCTTTGCTTCAATTAAAGAGCAAGTAGGTGTGATTCATGGGATCGCTCATTGTATAGCATTTGCGAATAAGGAAGAGCTAAGTGGGGACTATATGAACACGACTAGGGATGGTTTTATGCTAGCTCATAATATTAGCTCGTATTCGCTAACTGCCGTTGCCAAGGTTGCTAAGGATTTGATGACAGAAGGTGGAAGTATTGTTACTCTTACGTACCTAGGTGGAGAGCGTGTTGTGAATAATTACAATGTAATGGGTGTGGCAAAAGCGTCATTGGATGCTAGTGTTAAATATCTTGCTAATGACCTTGGCAAGCAAGGGATTCGTGTAAACTCCATTTCTGCTGGTCCTATTCGTACACTTTCAGCTAAAGGGGTTAGTGATTTCAATTCTATTCTAAAAGAAATTGAAGAGCGTTCACCTCTTCGCCGTCCAACGACTCAGGAAGAAGTTGGAGATACCGCTTTATTCCTATTTAGTGATTTATCTCGTGGTATTACAGGTGAGATGATACACGTAGATTCTGGGTATCATATTTTAGCAAATTAAATAAATAAAACGGAGAGTGTGCACAAGTGCATGCTCTTTTTTTTGTACTAATTAGAGGTTGTAACTTGTGCACCGAAATCCTGAATTTTGAGGTGAAGGTTAATTTTATGAAAGTAATATGAAATATCCATATTTACACCAATGGGTTTGTCCAATCAATAAGGTTCATTTTACATATAAATAGTAAGGTAAAAGATCTTACAATCAAATGAAAAGTAGTTGAACGACAATGTCAAACGGTTCTAACAACGGTTTCTTTAAGCTTCTAAAGGGTCTTACTAAAAAAATGACTCGTCTGCGAAAGAGGGTTCGAATACTTGAAAACCAAGGCAAACAATCAGCTCTACTTTTAAAGAAACAACGTCCAAAGCTAAAGTGTTTACGAGCTGAATTAGAAAGCATTGAAAAAGAAAGCCCACAAGCTAACCAGTTACTTGATTTCTTAAAGAGGATGCATTTTAAGCTCGACTTTGAAACATTAACGACAACCGTAACTTTTATAAATGAACTGTATGATAGTGAAGATGGAAATCCTTTCTCAATATTGAAGAAGTACAACCTTGATTTGGAGAAGGTCTCTAAATTAGTAGGGTTTATTCGACTCTTAAATGAGAATAAAGAAGATTAATTGAAGTTTTAGGATAGGAGATTGAATGTGTATAAGCATCAAAATGAGTTTTATGCCATCCAATCTCTAATCACTTACATACTATACATATAAAATAGGCACATTCCCTATATTACAAGCATACAATTAAGGTGAAGAATAAAAGGTAACGGAGGATGACTAACATGAAAGAAAACCAATCTGTGAAACAACGTCCCCTCATGTATATATCACAGCCCAATTTTCAACCGGCATTTGTGAATATGCAGCAGTCCATAATGGTGAAAAACGAACCCATTATAAGCAAAGCTGAGCAGCAGAAAGTTGAAACTGTTGAGATTGTTGAAAAGCCTTTACAGGAAGCAAAGGCTGAAGAAAAGAATCCCAAAAGAACAACACAAACAAGAAGAAAATTTCCGGAATTAACAGTCGCAGAGAAAGTCGATTTTTTTATCAATCTCCCTGTTAATGTTCCAAAAGCAACCTGTGAAATCACAACAGAATCAGAGAGTTACAGAGGGAGAATTATTTCTCACCTTGAAGGAATTGTAACTGTTCGAACACTAAAGGATCCGTTTAAGGTTGAGCTTTCTATTAAAGACATCAAGGGTATTAACATTATTAGTTTATAAAAAGAGTACGAAAAGGATACATCACTAATAACCGAGTGGTGTATTTTTATTTTAATTTACTAGATTTGGAGAGAATCCTAAGAGGATACAATTCTTATAGACCTAGATGTTTATAACGGCAATCAATAATAATGAATTATACACTTGGACTTATAAAACATATTACATCACGAGTGTTGATTATCCAAAAATATACATATTTATCCCTTGGGATTTTTTGCGTTTCATCAAAAAAACAGCCATTTCAGAACGCCAGTCAATAGGTAAGTTGTCTATTAATAGCTTTCTTTGAAAAGAGATAAACGATAATTTGGTGAATACTCGACCTTCAGCTGTCTTTGAATAGAGCCATTTTAATAGAACATAAGCCATTAAAGCGGCAAAGAGTTGATTAAAAACGGCATTTTCAGTCGTGCCAAATAAAACAGGGACATTTAAGTTCTTTTTAATCCATCGAAAGAGCGTTTCAATTCTCCATCTTGCTTTGTACATGTCTTCTTCATGAGGGCACCTCTTCTGTAGTTTGTTTGTCAGCAAACATCATTCTACAAGAAAGGTGTCCTTTTTGGTATTATTTTGTTGGAATTTATTGGTTAATCAACACTCATGATATTACATAATAGGAAGTTGCATTTTGAAATTGAATAGTAAATCTTGTGAATGTGAAGATTATATCTACCTTTTTTTATACTAATGTGTATTAGCCGTTCCGGTTCCTACCCTTGTTCGATATATATGTATCAAACAAGAAAGGAGAATGGTATGTGAAGAAAAAAAATGTTAAAAATAAAAAGCG
This sequence comes from Bacillus sp. DJP31, assembly GCF_049310945.1. Taxonomy (NCBI): domain Bacteria; kingdom Bacillati; phylum Bacillota; class Bacilli; order Caryophanales; family Bacillaceae; genus Bacillus; species Bacillus sp. DJP31. Next base: position 144,393 of record NZ_JBMERO010000006.1, read on the forward strand.
TTGTCAGCATTGTGAAAAAGAAGAATATTACGGCAAAACAGAAAGATGCCATTGCTGTGAAAACAGAGATTATCACTACAAAGAAGAACTATATCAAAGTTATAAAAAGGAAGTTTGTCAGTGTAACAAGGAACGGTGTCAATGTTGTGACAATATAGTATGTAAGTGTAAGAAAAAGCGAGGTCCTAGAGGACCAAGAGGACCAGTAGGACCTAAAGGAGAAACAGGCTCAACTGGGAAAGACGGAAGAGACGGAAGAGACGGAAGAGATGGAGTAACCGGAGCGACAGGACCATCAGGCGTAACGGGACCAGCTGGGAAAGATGGAAGAGATGGAAAAGACGGAAAAGATGGTGCAACAGGTACAACAGGACCAGCCGGAGCAACAGGAGCAACAGGCCCAGCAGGAGCAACGGGTGCAACGGGCCCAGCAGGAGCAGATGGAGCAACGGGAGCAACGGGAGCAACAGGAGTAGCCGGAGCAACAGGAGCAACAGGAGCAACGGGAGCAACAGGAGCAATAGGCCCAGCAGGAGCAGATGGAGCGAAAGGAGCAACAGGCCCAGCCGGAGCAACAGGAGCAACAGGAGCAGATGGAGCAACAGGGGCAACAGGAGCAACGGGAGCAACAGGCCCAGCCGGAGCAACAGGAGCAACAGGAGCAGATGGAGCAACAGGCCCAGCCGGAGCAACAGGAGCAACAGGAGCAACAGGAGCGACAGGAGCAGATGGAGCAAAAGGAGCAACAGGAGTAGCCGGAGCAACAGGAGCGACAGGAGCAGATGGAGCAACAGGGGCAACAGGAGCAACGGGAGCAACAGGCCCAGCCGGGGCAACAGGAGCAACAGGAGCGACAGGAGCAGATGGAGCAACAGGGGCAACAGGAGCAACGGGAGCAACAGGCCCAGCCGGAGCAACAGGAGCAACAGGAGCAACAGGAGCGACAGGAGCAGATGGAGCAAAAGGAGCAACAGGAGTAGCCGGAGCAACAGGAGCGACAGGAGCAGATGGAGCAACAGGGGCAACAGGAGCAACGGGAGCAACAGGCCCAGCCGGAGCAACAGGAGCAACAGGAGCAGATGGAGCAACAGGCCCAGCCGGAGCAGATGGAGCAACAGGAGCAACAGGAGCAGATGGAGCAACAGGGGCAACAGGGGCAACAGGAGCAGACGGAGCAGACGGAGCAGACGGAGCAGACGGAGCAGACGGAGCAGATGGAGCAACAGGCGCAGCCGGAGCAACAGGAGCAACAGGCCCAGCCGGAGCAACAGGAGCAACGGGAGCAACAGGCCCAGCAGGAGCGACAGGAGCAGATGGAGCAACAGGCCCAGCCGGAGCAACGGGAGCAGATGGAGCAACAGGCCCAGCAGGAGCAGATGGAGCAACAGGCCCAGCCGGAGCAACAGGAGCAACGGGAGTAGCCGGAGCAACAGGCCCAGCAGGAGCAGACGGAGCAGCCGGAGCAACAGGAGCGACAGGAGCAGATGGAGCAACAGGGGCAACAGGAGCAACGGGAGTAGCCGGAGCAACAGGCCCAGCAGGAGCAGACGGAGCAACAGGCGCAGCCGGAGCAACAGGAGCGACAGGAGCAGATGGAGCAACAGGGGCAACAGGAGCAACGGGAGTAACCGGAGCAACAGGCCCAGCAGGAGCAGACGGAGCAGACGGAGCAACAGGAGCAACGGGAGTAGCCGGAGCAACAGGCCCAGCCGGAGCAACAGGGGCAACAGGAGCAACAGGCCCAGCAGGAGCAACGGGAGCAACGGGAGCAACAGGCCCAGCCGGAGCAGACGGAGCAACGGGGGCAACAGGAGCAACAGGCCCAGCAGGAGCGACAGGAGCAGATGGAGCAACAGGCCCAGCCGGAGCAACAGGAGCAACGGGAGCAACAGGAGCAACCGGAGCAACCGGTGCTAATGGTGGTTTATCTCAATACGCATATATATATAACCTAAGTCCTCAAACGGTAGCTGTAGAAGCACCTGTCCTTTTTGATTCAAATGGAATAACAACACCTGGCATTACTCATACCCCAGGAACTTCTCAAATTGTTGTTACTAGTCCAGGAGAATATGAGGTTACTTTCTCCGTATCGGGTGTAGAACCAAACCAATTCGCACTATTTTTAAATGGAGCAGAAGTAGCGGGAACAGTATACGGTTCAGGTGCAGGAACTCAGCAAAATAATGGTCAGGCTATTATTGCTATTGCTGCCGGTGACGTTCTTACTCTTCAAAATCATACTTCTGCTGCAGCCGTTACTCTACAAACGCTGGCAGGTGGAACACAAACAAACGTAAACGCTTCAATTGTCCTTAAAAAATTAAATTAGTTCGAGTGGATAGTAAGCTCTATCTAAATTAAAGTGAAACTGTAGTAGATTCCTAACTTTGGATGCAATTGTATGTACTGAATGGAGGAAATATGTCAGTCTTGAAAACTTGAGAGCCATATGACTAAGAGTTTTGATATTTATAACGTTTGTAAAAAAATCTCCTTCTAAGGGAGATTTTTTAATTGCAAGTTATAATTTAAGACTAGAGAAAGCTTATATAGTTTGATTAGCTCAACATTATTTCTTGCTTATTAACCTATCCTATTAATAAAGTTTTTAAAAAACTCCTCATTGTTCTTCACGGTTGTGTCATTCGGTCGAAATACTTTTGCATGAGTGTTATGTTCCAGAGACCTTTCAAGATCACCTAGTTCCCAATAACAAACACATAACTGAAGATGAGGATACCAGGTTGAATAGGCTTCCTGCTTAAATCCTTGATTGTCTTCTACATCACTATTAAGAGCTAATTTATACCAAATAATGGATTTTTTGTAACTTTTATTGGCCTTATAAAGGTCCCCTAATCGACAAGAAACTTCGGGACGTGGAATATCATACTTAATCGACAATACCAAAGCCTCTTTCTCTTTTTCTAAGTTTCCAAGATTTCTATAGCAGGCAGACATATTAATACAAGAGCGGATCTCATCTTCTATCCACCCTTTTCTGGTATCTAAGAATTTTTGATAATAATGTATTGCACTTTGAAACTGAGCATGATCTTTTAATTCGTTTGCATAATAAAATAAATCCCTCGGTGTAAATTGTTCTCCAAGACTTAGGCGACGTTTATAAATTTTCAGGTTACGATCGCTTTGAATAGTTTGGCTAGATTTATCTGATTTACGATGTGTTATGACAATATCAGCAGGTAATATATGACCACTCACTTCTAAATATTCGTGGACAGCACCTATCCATTTGAAATTTCTCTCTCTTTTAACTAAACGATTTCTTCTAAAACTAAAGGTCGGTTTTCCATATTCATCGAAATCGATTGCATAAATCATAGATACTGCATCAATCGAGTAATCCAGATTATTCTTTAGCGTTTTAAGATTCTCTTGGTCTCTTTCAAGTAATATGTCATCCCCATCTAACCATAATATATAATCCATTGTTGCGTGACTAAATGCTAAGTTTCTTGCAGCTGAAAAGTCATCAATCCATTCAAAATTGATAATTTTATTAGTGAATTGCTTCGCTATTTCTTTTGTCTTGTCTGTTGATCCTGTATCGACAATTATTATTTCATCGCAAATCTCTTTTACACTATTTAAACATTGATAAAGTACCTCTTCTTCATTTTTTACTATCATACAAAGACTAATAGTGTTCATATTATCACCATCAAATCGTTAATTTTATAGGCTGTTTCATGAGTGGAAATAAGTTTTCACCTTACCTACCATTCATATTTAGTAGCAAAATAAAAAAGATAGAGAAGCAGATGAAATTTCTGTCCACTCTATCTCTTCATACCCTTGATAAAATGTTAAGCATTTTATCAGAAATCACATAGTTTTAGTATTAACAGTAAGTTGAAAATACTATTAATTCAATTAAGAATGATGTTTCTTTCTACGACGGCCATTGTTATTGTTATCGTCATTGTTGTCATCGTTGTCTTCTACACCAGCAACGCTATTGTTGTTGTTCATTGGAAAAAAATCAACTACTAATCTTGGATCTAAACATTGAATCGCACAGAAGCAGCTTAAGTCTACTTCAATACAGAAGTCTGTTTTAACTAGATTCTCAACATCACAAATGTCATCCTTACAATTGAAATCTGTACCAATGGGTCTTAGTAAAGAAAGTGTTGCACAGCAATCACCATTTACGTTTTCTACACGGAAGAATGGAGTCTTGAAGCAATCTCCCCCTCTAAGTTCTCCAACGTTTCCAAATGCTTTGAATAACTCACCCTTTTTTGTGTAAAGAAGGAAAGGAATGGTGTCACCTACAAAGTTTGCTGGAGATAAAAGGTTTGAAAAACAGCTTGTAGGACATGGATCTTCTACGGCATCTTGAAGGTCTTTAATGTTTTGAACAGCTTCGCAAACACAGTTTCTTCCGAAGTCATCCTTAGAGCAGTCATCTTTATGTTTTTTCATTATGAATTTGCCTCCCGAAGTTTTTTATGACCTGATTAGTCTCTACTATCATATAAGGGGACAAAGTCACATGTTCCATAGGTGAATGACCAAATTTGTATGTAAATGAAAGAGCTCGGTGAAAACCCGAGCTCTTTATCATTAGCGCTTTACTTTATGTTGACCCATAAAGTTTGCTACTAGGTCTGGGCTTAAGCATTGGATTGCGCAGAAGCAATCTAAGTCTACTTCGATACAGTTTTGTGTTCTGAATAATTGTTCAGTATTGCAAATTAGTTGAGCAACGTCAACATTGCAATCTGGCTCATCATTAGACTCAAGAAGTTCTAATGTTGCACAACAGCCATCAAGTGCTCTTACACGGAAGAAAGGTGTTTGGAAAGAGTTTAAGCCTGGGTTTAAGTTTCCGAAAGCAGTAAATGGCTTCCCTTTTTTCGTGTACAGAATAAAAGGAATCGTATCTCTACCTGGTGACACCGCTGGGCTTAAAAGATTACTGAAACAGCTTGTAGGACATTGATCTTCTACAGCTTCTTGAGCGTCTAGGATTGCTTGGACTGCATCACATACGCAGTTATTTCCACTGTTACAACTCATGAATATTCATCTCCTTAAAATTTGTTTTTTTGACGTATCGTCCCTACTAAAGTATGGAAATATGACATTTTGGTGTGGGAGGGTGTCCTTAGTCTTTAAAAATGGGCCATTAATTTAAAAACAAGCAAACCCAAGTACCAAATGGAGGCAATTGTCTAACTTTTTCATATTGATAATGGAAGGGAGGATTCAATATGAAGGAGTCAATTAAGCTAGATGAATATATTCAAAGAAGAATGTGGGAAGAACGTGAAAAGCTTGTAGATCGAAAGCAGGAAATGAGCTATAGCTTAGGAGAGGAAGAAGAGGGCTTCTCGTCCCCAGTAAGCTCAACTTCATTAGAAGAAAACCGCTTATTGACGGAATATATGGAGCAAAAAAACCTATTTAATGTCTCCAATGCTGATCCTAAACGGAAAAAACGATTAATGTTGGGTAAATTTTTTAAGATGAAGCGGAATCAAGAGGTCCTGGTTAAATTAATGAAGAAGGAGTCACTTTTAACTCTAAAAGGAAAAGTGACAGCTGTTGGTAGAGACTTTGTCATGTTAACAGATCTAAAAAAGCGTATGTGGATTCCGTATTCTACAATTGAATCAGCAAATATTCCGACGGGTGTTCCTACGTTTTCAAACACCCATCAGCATTTTTTATATGACAATGATATGAGAACGAAGCTCGTTCAAAGCTTCGGAAATACAGTATACAAGAAGGACGCGTTGAAGCAGTTATTTTATGAAGAGACGTTGAGGACTAATTTAAATACTTGGAGGGAATCGTGGGTCGAGTTGACGTATGGTAACCAAACAGTGGTTGGGAAAATACTTGAGGTAAACAGTAAAACCATCCAACTAAAGCAACTACGAAACAAAGTGGAAATACCTATTAAGGAAGTGACATTTGTTAAAACCATTCGTTTCACTCAAGTTGTTACAAAAATTGTGAATTGGGCATTTAAAATCTAATGTGAATAGTCTAATTGTTTATACACATTTTAGTAGGGTGAATATGCTAGGTATATAGTTACATGTACCAAATACTTTTTCAGGGAGGCAACTTCATGAGTCAATCACAGGACCCACTATATCGAGACTTACTTGAAATGCTTGGGAAGCAGATATTAGTTATCACAGAATCGAGTCAATTAAACTTATTAGGGCAAACCTTTCGTCCAATCTTTTGTGGAACAATTGTTGAGGTTGAGCTAGGACATGTGACATTGTTTCCAGTCACTATCAAAATGGTAAATGCACCATTTTTTGAATTTCCTACACCTTTAAGTATTCCATTCGAAAAAATAAATAACTTAACGACAGATTTTGATTGTAATATGATTTTCCCATTAACATAAAGGAGGCTAGAAACCATGTTAAATAATCAATCTGGATCAGTACCTGTGGATATCAATGCTATCCATGACACAGCACTTATTGAACATTTTCAAGATGGGATTGGTCATAAGGTTTTCTTACTCACCCCTGCTTTTCCGTATTTATTTATTGGTTTAATAAAGTTGGTTGTTGATGACTTTGTTGTCCTTGATGTCGAGACTACTCATTATGCTCAACTAGAAAACAGAGATTGGCACATTCATATCCACTCAATTGAAGTCTTTTATATTGAACGTCCAGGTGAGCCGCAGATCCCAGTGTTACGAGATTGATAGAAAGGAGGTCACGAGATGAAGCGCAGCTATCATGTAGTTGCCATTCCGATCCGGATTGTCCTCAATAATTTTGGTGATCATGATCCGAACGGGAATATGTATGTTTTAAAAGAAAACGAGAGTAAAGTCAAAAAACTTGTCAAGAAGAATCCATTTACTCCTGTAGAACTCGTTCAGCCTTTAATAATACGTGCAAATGCTGGAGATACGGTGGACATCTTATTTGAAAATAAACTTCCGTTTGCTACCAGTATGCATTTTCAAGAGGCGGACTATGATGTTCTAACTTCAGATGGTGCAGATGTAGGTTTTAATAAAGATACAACCGTTCCAACAGGAGGAAGAATATTATATCGTTTAAAAACAACTATTGAAGGTATTTATTATATTTCAGATCTTGGAAATCCTTCAAGTAGTGAAAACGGGTCTAATATACACGGCTTATGGGGAGCTCTATTTGTTGAGAAGAGAGGTTCATGGTGGACAGATCCGGTTACCGGAGGAGAGTTAAATAGTGGTGTATATGCGGATGTTCATAACCCATTACTGCCTTCATTCCGAGAATACGCTTGGATTTTCCTGGATGAACTAGAAGCTGATGATCTAACAGGGAACCGTCCACTTGATCCGACAACTGGTCAAGAGTCGGAGTCTGTTCATGCGGTTAACTATCGGTATGAACCATTAAGAAACCGAAAACGACTTATAGACGAAGGGGTCGTCTGTCCAGATTGTGAAGGGGAAGAGGTTCACCACGATTCTTGGGTATTCGGAGATCCGGCTACACCGATTCTAAAAGGGTATTTGGGAGATCCAGCCCAAATTCGTCTCATTCATGGTGGGGTAAAAGAAACACATGTGTTCCACTATCATGTTCACCAATGGGCAAGAGATCCTCAAAACGTGAATTCTGAGCTATTTGATTCTCAAGCAACTAGTCCACAGTCTCATTATAATATTCAGCCTTTTTACGGATTAGGAAGCTTGCAAGGTTCATACGGAGATGCAATCATTCACTGTCACTTATATCCTCATTTTGAAGCGGGTATGTGGGGAATAAACCGAGTATTTGATACGTTGCAGGATGGTAGCGGGTGCTACCCGAATGGTGTCCCTATTGCAGCACTAAAGCCATTACCAGATCGGCCTGCCCCTCCAAGACCAACAAAAGAGCGCCCAGGGTTTCCAAACTTTATACCTGGAAAAGTGGGGTGTAAAGCCCCAAGACCGCCGCTAGGAATTATTGGTGGAAGAGAATCAACTGAGCTTGAAGTAAATGCCTTTGTACCAAATGCAAGGCCTGGTGCAGTATTCGCAGATCCTTGTTTACAAAATCCAAATATTAGAGAGTTCAATGTTTCACTTATAGAACTTCCCCTTGTGTATAACAGGCAGGGGTGGAATGATCCAAAAGGACGGATATTAATTTTAGATGAAGACATTGAAGATGTTTGTTCCGGAAGAAAGATGCCAGAACCATTGGTATTCCATGCACAAGCAAATACGTGTTTACGAATTAACTATACAAACCGAGTCCCACATATTCTAGATGGAGATGCCTTCCAGTTAGTAACAAGAACATATGAAACGGGTATGCATATTCACTTCGTAAAATTTGATGTACTTGTCAATGACGGCGCAAATGTAGGATGGAACTATGATTCTAGTGTCTTACCTGGTGAGACCATTCGATATGAATATTTTGCAGATGTAGAATTAAAGGCATGGTTTATTCATGATCATTTGTTTGCGACATCTCACCAACAGCATGGTTGCTTCGCATCAGGAGTCATTCATCCGAGATTTACAGACTTAATTGATTCTGTGACAGGTCTAGAGACAAAACGAGGAACACAAATTACAGCTATTAACCCAATAATTCCAAATTACCGCGACTTTTCCCTATTTGCTCAAGACTTCGCCCTGTTGTTTACGAAGGATGGGAAACCTATTCAAGCACCAGAATATCCAGGCTCTCAGGACGATCCAGGGGTGTTTGGCGTTAATTATAAAAATGAACCACTTCAATTTAGACTTGGTGAGGATAAGGATCCAGCCTATTCATTTAGTTCCTTTGTCAAAGGAGACCCAGTTACTCCTATTTTTAAAGCATACGAAGGAGACCCAATCCGTATACGCCTTCTTCAAGGTGCTCAAGAAGAGTCACACAGCTTTAATTTACACGGTTTAAAGTGGTTATCTGAAAGAAAAGATTTGGATTCCGAATTAAAAGCTCAGCAACATATCGGAATCTCTGAATCATTCACCTTAGAGACCTATATCCCAAGAGCAGGAGATTATCTGTGGACTTTTGAGGATGAAGAGGATTTATGGAATGGACTTTGGGGATTAATCCGGGCTTATGATGAAGAAGTAACAGATCTCATTCCATTGCCAGACCGTCCATTGCCACCTATACGAACGAAAGCATTACCTGAAGGAACAGGGAAACCACCTGCTATGCCTTTATCTCCTGTTAGCGTTGCACCTCCAGGAAGTCCAATCAAACGCTTTGATATAGTAGCATTTCAAACTAAAATCGTCTTTAACCCGGCCTTTGGTGAACATGATCCGTTTGGCATAATATTTGCCCTTAGAGAAGAAATGGACGATATCTTATATGGTAATAAAAACCCAGAACCATTAGTGATTCGTGGAAATGTTGGAGACGAAATACTTGTTACACTAACGAGTATGCTAGAATTCGATCGCTTTGAATTTAAAGATGGAATCTACCCATATCCACAGGTAAAAGAGCAAGCCTTTTATCCCCCTTCTGTCAGAATCTCTCTTCACCCGAAGCTCTTGGATTATGATGTGAAAACATCTGGAGGGCAGACAATTGGCTTTAACCCAGACCAAACGGTTGGACCAGGAGAATCCATTACGTACAGCTGGTTTGTCGATGTAGCGGTTGGATCATGTCCAATGTGGGATATGGCAGACATTCGAAATCATCGTTCACAGGGAGCATTTGGTGCCTTTATAGCGGAGCCAAGAGGAACGGAATATCTTGATCCTTACACATTAGAGCCTGTAAGTTCAGGAGCAAACGTTATCCTCTTTAACCCATTCCTACCGAATATTCGTGAGTTTGTTCTGCTTATGCAAGACGGGGTTCGGTTGTTTGATAAGGCTGGGCAAGTCATCATTGACCCGACAGATGGCATATTGTTAGCTCCAGAAGGTGAAGTGGAAGAGGTTGACACGTACGATCAGGGATCGAGAGGCTTTAACTATCGAACGGAACGTCTCATCAACCGATATAACGACGTCCCGGATTTAAGTAAATTATTTAGCTCTGAGGTACATGGTGATCCTGCAACACCTGTGTTTGAAGCCTATGTTGGGGATCCGGTTATCATTCGATTAGTCCAACCAGCCGAGCGAAGACGTGCTCATACCTTCCATCTTCATGGACATTATTGGAGATTTGATAATAAAGACTTGAATTCCAGAATTGAATCCTTTGTAGGATTTAGTGTAATTGGGGAAGCAAGGGATTTAGAGCTAATCGGTGGAGCAGGAGGGTTCTATGGATTCCCAGGTGACTATATGTATCGCTCCGGTAACATTCTATGGGATATAGAACAAGGGATGTGGGGAATTATGCGAGTTCATGGTAAGCCTCGTCCACATCTTCCACCATTGGAATTTTAGTTTATAAGGGGGGGAGAAATCCCCCTCAGTTTATTAATATCAGAATTTATATGTTTCTTAACTAGGGAAATGATCTAGCTCCAGCGTCTAGCCCGCCTGAGGTCAAATAACCTGAATCAAATAAAAGGGAAGATCACCCTTTTCTTCGCTATTAGAACATTTGCTATGCCAGAGGCTAAACAAAGCGCTTGCGCTTTTCTAAAAAGGTGGTGACAAAACATGTCAATAAAACAAGGTTGTGAAGATTTTCGTTGCCCGGAATTTGTTCCGGCGAATGCTCCAGATGATTTTTGTATTCCCGAGCAATGCTGCCCGGAACGAATAAAAACACCAAAGTATCCATCAGCTAACAGCTGCTTACCTCTTGAAGAGTTAGAGGTTCTTGATAGAAAAATAGATAAGGCTAATAAACGATTGCTAGATCTAGCTCTATCAGAGGAAAGAACATCAGATGAGGTCTTTCAAGCTGCATTTGATGGATTAGTCGGACAATATGTAAAAGTGGTACTAGTCTGCTTGGGAATACAGAATCCAGTTCGAAACATTTTTACAAGGGGACGTGTATGTTTAGTTGGTTTTGATTTCGTTGTTTTACGAAGAGGAAAAAGAGAGATTATCGTTCCTTTCGAGAAAATTCAATTTATAAGACTCGATAATCGCTTTGCTGAACCAGATGAAAAAAGAAGATTACAAGATATTGATCCTTGCTTTAGAAGAGAGCTAACCTATAATTTTGGAGCAGTCGTCTCTTCTTCTCCAGAGCTCATCCAATTATTTTATAGACTAAGACTTAAAATCTACCTTCTACTACTTGTAGGGGAAAAAGTTAGGGTTGTTATGGAAGGAATACAAATGAGAGGTACAATTAATGAGGTTCATGAAGAATCCCTAACGCTTAAAATGAAAGGGAAGAAACGTGAAATTCCTTTTGAAAAAGTGTGTAAAATGGTGATTGCTACTAGACCTCCTTTAGCTAAAAAGAGGTAAAGAATAAAAAAACTTGTGTAGTGATTTACACAAGTTTTTTAGTGAGAAAAAAACCAAGAGAACAAATGCTACTGTTTTCTTAGTCTGTAAACTCTTCAATATTCATAATTTGGGTAAATGGGATAATCATATATTTATAGTCATGTTTGGAGGAGCGTTTCTTTTTAGAAGGTATAGTAGATTTAACGGAAAGAAGGGTATCATTTTCCATCTTAGGGATTACAACTTCATTCCTCGGATCTATTACATGCGTCTTAAAGGATGGATACACTGGAGTCATTTGGATATATTTCTTAAATTTTTTTTCCTTATTGAGAGAGTATACTCTATTTTTCTTTTCTGAACCTATAGCAACATTAGTGATTTCATTTATAGGAGGAGCAGTTGGAACCATTTGAATCAAGTGCTTATATCGCTTAAAAAGATTTTCCTTTGAAAGTGAGAAATTATTTTTATTCTTTTTTTGGAATAAACCGTTTTTAAAATGAAGATCAACAGTTGGAAAAACTGGAATTAGATGTTGATATCTTTTAAGATTTTTAACTCTTTGCATTGAACGATCCCTTTTTGCGGTCGTTTCTACTTTGCCTTCTGCTCTCTTTTCGATTGAATGCTTTTCAGAGAAGCTCAATTTTATCTTACATACTTCAACACTACAAAGATCTCGAGCATTTAAAGTGATTCTTTCAACTACAGTCATATTTGGATAGTCTTTATTAATTGGTAATGCAAAGATACAGTGATTTTCTAGATCAATATGCTTGATCTGAAAACAATTAGTTTGAAATGGCTTTTTTTCGATATTCCCATATACTTGGAGAGCAGAACCGTCTGTGAGATTAAATGTAAAACCAAGTAGGAAGTTAGGCTTACAAACAAAATTTTCAAGCCTTCTTTGAGCTTTCATTACTTTTTCTATTTGATGAATAAGGCAATCCATATGTTTTTTTGCACCACCTTTCATAGTATATGTAAACCGTCAGAAGAGCTATCTAAAGACGGCTGATTAGAGTATTAGTGTTTATGATGACAGTCACAGAAGAAGTCGTGGTCACATTTATCTTCTATTTCAACAAAACTTATACCTGCAAAGGGAATAATCATTGCTTTTAAGTGACAGTTCTTCTTTTTCTTTCTTCTTCTGCGTTTAGGCTTTTTTTCAACTACAGCTTCTTCTGCTTCTACAAGTTCTGCTTCTAAAACTTTAATAACCTTAACTTCGACAAAATCAGTTCCTACATAACAAAGCTTTGCCTTGATTTTCTTTCCACTCTCTAATTCCATCACGACGACACAGCCAATTAGCTGTCGCATACGGAAGTTTAGTCCGCCTTGAAGACCACCTAAACGAAGTCGAAAGTCGTCGTCGCAAATAAAGCGATCACAAATATCTTTGCGGCCATGGTGACCATTGTAACCATGATAGCCATGATGGTGTTCGAATTGATCATGATGTCCAAAAGAATTATGGTGGTGATTTCTAACATCACAGTGTCCATGATGATCATAGTGATGATCGCGTTTAACATTTCCACATGAATGACAATTATGACTCATTCTAGAGTTCCTCCTTAGTTACATAAAGATTATGACACTTTTTTGACCTGAACCATTGTCATTTGGGTGAATTTGAATGCCTTTTCCATGATTATGTTCAGAATGATGATGCTGATGATGAACTCGATCATGACATAAAGTATCTATTAAAGAACCACCATGTCTTTTAGGAAGTGGGTTAAGCACTCGGTGTGTGCCATGATGATGATGCCTGATTGGTGTTCGAGTGACTTCACACAAGTTATTTCTTGTCCGTTTGTCATAATTTGAGTGGGTATCACAGGTACAAAATTGGTTCCTTTGATTATCATGATGATGCTGATGACTGTGGTGGCTAAGATTGCAGCTACACTTTTGTTGTGAATAATAATGTAATGACATTCTGATAAGTCCTCCTATCATTGACATACTATAGTTTATGGTTTTTCAAGTATATGGAAAGGTACACATGCCCTTGATTGACAGAAAATAATTAGAATTATCCTCTAATTAATCCAACCTAAAGGAAGAGAGAACAAAAATCTGTTCACTCTCAATCATCTTTAATAATATCCGTGACAACTCTGCTTAAAACAATCAGGCTTCCAATAGTCATGACGGAAATCACATACAGGACGACAACGATCACATTCACAGAATGAGTGACATCGGAAATTACAATAGGATTTTGGACGGCAGCAAAGAGATTTACAACAAGGATCATGGTGATGTTTCTTGCATTTTTTCTTCTTTTTGCTCATACTTTCACCTCTTTTCGTGGCTAGATACACTATTTTATGTGAAGAAAAATAAACGGACAGGTACGTGTATCCAACTGCTTTAAAATATTTCTCACCATAGAGGATAGATTGATTGTTCTGGCAGCATACACCAATTTCTTGGAATGTAATACGATAGAATGAAGCGTTAATAGGTAATTTGGACGGGTGAAGGTGAATTGTCGTAATAAGGAGAGATATGCAAGATGACCATTATAGGCATGCTCTATCGACGGAAGGACCCTGATACAGTAAGGAAGGCGTATGCTTGCGCAGCAGTAGCAAAAATGGAAGGTTCTATGTTTTATTACTTTACATTAAATAATGTAAAGCTTGATCCTGAGTACATTATTGGTCATATTCATGAAAATGGAGAATGGATTGAAAGGCATTTTCCTTTTCCAGATGTCATTTATAATGCTTGTTCCCCAAGAAATCGGTCTGAAAGGAAAATCTACCGAGAACTAAAAAAGAAGATTCCCTTTACAAGTCATCCAATTGGAAATAAGTTTTCCGTTTATAAAAGAATGCAAAATTCCGGGAAATTTGAAGACGTACTAATCCCTTCTCATGAAGTAAGTAAGGGTCATGAGGTTATGGAATATATTTTCGAATATGAAAGTGTTGTTATTAAACCTAAAAAAGGCAGTAAAGGTAAGGAAATCATGTTTGTAGAACAGAAGCCTGAGAGTTTACTACTAACAGAGAATAGTAAAACAGAAGAAGTCAGTATAGAGGAAGCAAACAAAAGAATTCAAAAGAGGCTTTCAACGCGGTCCTATATTTTACAGCCCTATATACATTGTAAAACAAAGAATGGTAACCCCTTCGATTTTCGAATCCACATTCAGAAAAATGGAACGGGAGTGTGGAGTATAAATGAAATTTATCCTAGAATCGGTAAAAGAGAGGGCATTGTAAGTAATATTCATAGTGGAGGGTACCGTACAAGCTTATTTGATTTTTTAAAAGAGGAATATCCAATCACCTACCAAAGGATATATAGAAGCTTAGAAAGTCTAGCGCTAGAATTTCCAATGAATTTCGAAAAATTATATGAATGCCAGTTTGATGAACTAGGAATTGACGTTGGATTACAGAATGGAAATCAGTTAAAGCTGTTTGAAGTGAATTGGAGACCTGGTTGCAGAAATCGTGAGCTTGAAACAGCTAAATATTTGATTGATTATGCTATGTATTTAGCGAAAAACAAAATCTAGGCTAAGAAGTCACTGGTCGAATGCCCAATGCATATGTTATATAAGGATGCTTTTTACGGGGGAATTTGAAATGAGTGGCGGCAAACACTTATGCACCATACTAACTGAAACCAAAAACCTACAAGACACCTTTTATGATTTTATGTCTTCTTATTTTAGAACAATGCTCCCTGGCAAAATGGGGGAGGATACAATCCCATTCTTATTACTAACAGAAGGGGATTCAGGATCGTTTTTTGAAGGATTAGGTTTTATATATAGTTCAAGAGGACACAGGGTTCTTGGCTTTAAGACGGTGTTTTTTCGAATAGAGGATGTTAACGCTCAGGGGTGCTGCTTAACGGTTAGTTTCTTACTTCCGTTAGATATAGATGGTGAAATCGCTTCTTGCATAAGTGAAGTGTACCGTTTGGAAAGAACTCGTTGTTGCTTAACCCTAAATATCGAAAAATTTTGCGGAATTCAATTTGCAGATCCTCGTTTGGTGAACCGAAAGCTTCCTGTGGTTGAGCCGAAGTGGTGAAGATTAGTAAAAGAAAAAGGGTATGATTTTTTTAGATCATTACCCTTTTTATTTGTATCTAACTACAATACACTATCTCAAAAAGTAGGTGACAGAGTTGAATGCATTTGTTTTTATTGAAACAAACAAATCAGGCTCTAGTCGGGACGCGATAAAAGCAGCTGAGAGGCTAGGGTATTATACAATTCTTTTTACAAGCCGTAAAAAGTTACTTCATCAGCGTATTGAGTTTTATGATGTGCATGAGATGATCTATATAAATACATTGGACGAGGAAGAAATGATTGCTCGACTTTATCGTCTTGAGAGTCAAGGGAAAATAGTCCGTGGAATACTGAGTTTTGTTGATCCATTTGTTCACATTGCCACCAAGCTTTCTACCCGATTTGAAATAGAGGGATTTACTGCTTCCGCTATAGAGATCATGGAGGATAAAGTTCTAACTCGAATGGCATTGAAGGACTGTGATGAGAGTCTTCATTTTGAGATTTATTCAAATGAAGGATTACTTGAAACGTTCTTAGACAATTCAAAGCTCGAGCTACCGGTTATTGTAAAATCACCAATTTCCACTGGTTCAAAGGATGTTATCCTTGCTGAAACACGAACTGAATTAAAAGCTGCCATTCTATCATTGGTAAATAATGGTAATAACCGAGAGCTCTTACTTGAGGAATATATTGATGGGCCACAATGGCTAGTTGAGACTGTCATACTAAACGGTGAAGTAGAAATAGTCGCGGTAATTGAGCAAGAGGTTACAAAAGGTGAGAGGTTTATTATTACAGGCTATTATGTCATTCCGAAGCTAGAAATGGAATTTCTCTCTGATCTAAAAGAGGCTTTAACCTCAATCATTACTACTCTAGGTATGAAAAAGGGAACCTGTCATTTTGAACTCAGACAAAAGCACGGACATTGGAAATTAATTGAAGTGAATCCTCGGATTTCTGGTGGAGCCATGAATTCAATGATATATCACAGCTTTGGGATTAACTTAGTAGAAGAAACCATCAAGATATACCTTGGACTTCCATTCTCTCTAGAACGTAAATCGGAGAAGTACGTATACACTCATTATATCACCTCCAGCTCAAAAGGTAGATTGATCAAGGTTGTTGGAAAAAGCCGTGCATTAAGCTTTGAAGGTATTAAAGAAGTCTATATTAAACCTCGAAAAGGAATGTTTATCGCACCTCCAGTTTCAATGGGGCAACGGTATGGCTATGTTATGGCTTCAGCTGATTCTAAAGCTGAAGCTGGGATACTAACACTCTCGGCCGCAAGGGAAATCAAGTTTTATATTGAGGAACAGGAGTGACATTACGTGACTACTATCGGGATGCTCCACTTTCGTAAACATCCTAGTACAGTTATAAAGGCTTATGCCTATGCTGCAGCAGCAAAAATGGAAGGAATTGAATTTTTTTATTTTTCATTTGGAAAGGTTAATACCGAGTCAAAAAAAATAGAAGGCTACAAATATGAGAATGGAAGTTGGATCCTTGGCACCTTTTCATACCCAGATGTCATTTACAATGCAGGTGGTGCAGACAGTGAGCTACAATCAGAGGTAGATCGTTTATTAAGAGAATGGGTACCTTTTACGAGTTTTTCAATCGGCAATAAGATGAGTGTGTATAAGCGTATAAAAAAAGGCAAAGACTTCCTACACTATTTAATCCCAACGGAGTCGGTGTCTGCATTGCGAACCATAACGAAGTTTTTCGAAAGATATGACAAGATTGTCATGAAGCCTGTTTCAGGTAGAAAAGGTGAGAATATTGTTCTTTTCGAAAAGCTTACTAGTCAAGAATACCGAATATTGGTAAGGAGAAAGGAAATATTCCTAAACGCCAAACAATTTGGGCAGTATGTGATGGATCTATTGCTAATAAATAAGTGGGTCGTACAGCCTTATATTAAATCTGTGACCAAAGACGGTAATCCATTTGACTTTCGTTTACATGTTCAAAAAGATGGATTTGGAGAATGGGTCATCACCTCCATTTATCCAAGGGTTACAGTAAAGGGAATTGTATCGAATATAAGTAGTGGTGGTTATACCAATATAGTCGAAGATTTCTTGCGAATTGAATATGATGATGACTATTTTAATATGAAACGATATTTAGAGCATTTTGCCTTAAGCTTTGCTACTCACTTTGATAAATTGTATGAAAAGCCTCTTGATGAATTAGGGATCGATGTTGGAATTGATGAAAACCGAAAAGCATGGATTTATGAAGTGAATTGGAGACCAGGAACCCCTCCGACCTACAGTCTAGAACTAGATGTTGCTCGAAATATGATACAATATGCTGTGTTTCTAGCAGGTGTAAAGACGAACGAAAAATGATATATTTAATTGTTTATTCGGATTTTTTGTGTTACAATTAGTTTTATAAACAATAATTAAAATATTTTTATGGGACGTGTATTGAATCTAGCGCAAGCACCCAGCCCACCTGAGGTCAAATAACCTCAAGCTAAAAAGGCATAAAGCGCCTTTATGTCTTGAAAACATTTGCTATTCCTGAGGCTAAAAGGGGCGCTTTCGCTTTTTGTATAAACCCGCAGTAACTGACGACAATGTGGAAGAGACCACGAGGGAGCTGCGCCAGAGGGTAGAGCCGGTCGTCTGGGCAGAGGTAAGGGATTTCCTTGCCTTTTACCATTTTAAGGGGGCAGGAGGGTGCAATGAATACGACATTCATTTTAGACGGAATTGAAGTATCTGAACATATTAAAAAAAATTTACATGACCGAGTAATGAAGCTAAAGGAAAACGGGATTACTCCATGTTTAGCCACGATATTAGTAGGGGACGATCCATCTTCAGCTACATATGTAAGAATGAAAGGGAACACTTGCGAAAAATTAGGCATCGTTTCAAAGCGGATACATTTACCAATAGAAACAACAACTGAGGAATTGGTACAGTGCATTGAAGAGCTAAATCTTGATGTTAACGTTGATGGAATATTGCTACAGCATCCGGTACCACCTCAAATTGACGAACGTACAGCATTCGAAGCAATTGATCTGAGAAAGGATGTTGACGGTGTAACGAGCTATGGATTCGGTCAACTTGCCTTTGGCTTTGGGAAGTATCCTTGCTGCACTCCAGCAGCTATTATGACGATCCTCGATTACTATAATATTCAAATTGAAGGTAAGCATGCTGTAGTTGTTGGGAGAAGTCCGATCCTTGGAAAGCCTGCTTCCATTATGTTATTAAATCGTGATGCAACTGTCACGACCTGTCATTCGAAAACACAAAACCTTGTTGAAATCGTAAAGCAAGCTGATATTATAGTCGCAGCAGTTGGAAGACCGAACTTTATACAAGGAGATTGGATAAAGGAAGGGGCTGTGATATTGGATGCCGGTTATAATGAAGGTAATATTGGGGATGTGGATTATGAGGCTTGTTTTGAGAAAGCAAGTGCCATTACTCCAGTACCTGGGGGAGTAGGACCAGTCACAATCTCAATGCTACTTAAGCATACGGTTGATTCAGCAGAACTGAGAGCGAAAAAGTAAAAGATATACATCTGATGAATTGTAGGATTTTGTCGAAACGCTTACATAAAGTATCTCCTGATTCGAATAATAGTAAAAAAGCGTGTTGATTAGGAGAGTTTTATGAAGGCTTGGATCCTGCTGCAAATACCAACCTATCATGACATTCAAGATGCCCTGAGAAAACTAAGTGATCTCACTATTGAGCATTGGAAGCATGATGATCTCTTTTCACCTACTTGGTGGGTGTTACTAATGGCAACGATTTTACCTTATATCTTATGGTGGAAAATTGTTGATAAAAGCAGATTCTTTGAGATCTTTTCGTTCGGTTTCTTCTATTAGTATGATCGCAACCATAACAGATGTAATTGGGGTAGACCTCTAACTATAGGGGTATCCTGATAAGTTATTTTCGATGATACCACCACTTTTCCCAGCCGATCTTGTCATCATCCCAGTGTCGTGTATGATTCTCTATCAATATTTTAACTCGTGGAAATCCTATCTAATTGCTTCCATCATCGCTTCTTTGTTTTTTGCCTAGTTGTTAAATCTATTTTCGATTACTTTGGCATGTTCTCATTAGACAATTGGACACATAGCTACTCATTTATAGGTTTTATTTTTTTCTTTGTATGCAATAGATTGGTTTTTTATTTTATTCATAAAGGCTTGAAAAGATAGGGAGACAGAAACTTTGTCTTTCTGTCTTTTTTTATTTTTTAGGGAACCAAACATGTACTAGCTGAATAGTTTATAAATGATCATGGTATCAGATAGTTCTATGTGGGCATGAAGTTGTATAAACTTTACCATTCAGTTTGACCTGAAAAGGAGTGCGGTATGGTGACATTGTTACATTTTTTTCTTTTAAGCTTGGCAAGCTTCCGATTAACTCGATTGATCGTATTTGACAACATAACAACATTTCTTCGAAAACCGTTTCATGAAGAAATCACGGAAACACAAGAGGATGGGAGTTCTTCTACTTATATCGTCATAAAAGGAAAAGGAATACAGAAGTGGTTTGGTGAGCTTTTAAACTGTTACTGGTGTACAGGGATTTGGTGTGCAGCTTTTTTATATGTAGCTTGGTTTCTTTGGCCAACGGGGACAGAACCATTAATCATGATTCTTGCTATCGCCGGGTGTGCTGCAATCATTGAAACGATTGTTCTAAAATTGTCTGATGACGAGTAATGGCAGAACAAAAGCCTGTTTTGGTAATGTTTCGTAACGACAAAATGATCACAAGCATATGATATTAAAGGTTTGATACTACTATTAGGGGGAAGTAAAATGCAGAAAAAACAAACCTCCACAAATGTTAAACAAGCTCCTTTAGCAAATACCGAGCAAAAAGTAAAGAAAAAAGGGTGCGGCTGTGGTAGAAAGAGACGAGAGCAACAACAATAAGAAAACAGGTTCATTTTGAGCCTGTTTTTTCTATTTCAGTATTTAAAAGAGGGGTGGAACCCTCTTTAATAATACAGCTTCGGCTTATTTTGTGAGCCATTGTCAGATTCCACTGTTTGATTGTCTCTTAGTAATGAGTTACAGCCTGTTGGGAAATCATAAGGAATGGCTTGTTGTTCTAAATCAGGATTTATCTTTGCGTTTTTGGATCGTGTATAAGGTTGATCAATAGGACGAAGGTTTCCATCTTTTTGTTTTTTCAGTTCTTTTACGATTAACCTTCCTAATTGACGACCTAAACGAAGTCCCTCAGAGTTATCAATAGGAAAATGGACAAGTGCATATAAACGAGATTGTGCATTTTCCTCTGCTAAACGATGATTTTTTCTACTTTCAGCAGGGAAGAAATAATTCAAGATCTCTTCCGTGCAACCTGCACCAACAGAATGACCTGATGGGTAGGCTGGGAAATTTGGTGTACATAGAAATGTGGTTAAATTGGAATCAAATTGATTAGGTCTAGCAACATCCCATTTGTACTTCAAATTCCAAGTTACAATAAATGCATCGTTTAATCCATCCTGTAATGCGGCTAGCATTCTTGTTGCTCTTGGTGGTGAGACAGCATATGTGTCAATTAATATATCCATCATAGGTGTAAATTGTTTAGTCGGTACTCCAGTTCCCCAGTAAGTGGCAATTAACTTTTCCTCTTCAGTTAGATTTTGATCCACGCCTTGAACAATTCGCAATTGTTGATTCCAATCAATTGTCTCTGGCTTCTTAATAGCAAGCTTTATTCTCGTACCATCAGGATCAAGGAAATCTCCCTCATCATCTCTTAATAGATAGGTTAAAGGCCAACTACCAGCCTGTGGTTCTACCCCGCTACGAGGTGGTTTTGACTCACCTGCATAGGGTGTTTCTGACCATTTTTTAAATGACATCATTCTTCCTCCATTTATCGTTATAAAGTATTTTTATGCTGAAGATAAAGAATAGCATGTGCAAACACCTAATATTGGAAGAAATGTTTCCTTATAAATCTAATAAGAAAAACACATGCTAAATTATGTACTTTTCATCAGTTTTTAGAACATATATGAAGGATGATTGATCATGAAAAAAGGATTACTGGTGTCATGTGTATTCTTTTGTTTAGTTGCTTGTAGTGATGAACAGGGGAAAGACCAACAAAGCCAAAGTAAGATTAAGCCGACAAATGTATCAACTAATGGCTCTTTACAATACGAGAGCCTAACAGAAAACGCAGTTGCTAAACGAGCAAAACAACAAATCCTAGAATATAAGGAGATTAATGAAGTCATCGCCATACACCATGATATGCAGCTGTTTGTTGGGTTTAATGTGAAAAAGTTTCAGGAGTTTAAAGTTAAGAAGATTGAAGATAAAGTGAAACGAGACTTAGAAAAAAGTAATCCCAATGAAATTATCGTCGTCTCACATGATCTGAAGATATTAATGGAATTAAAAAAGTTAAAAAATGAAGAAAGCTCGCTTACTGAGGAAGCAATTAAAATGCGTCTTCAAAAAATTAAAGAACTCTCCTTGGAAAAAACCTAACACATAGAAAGAGGTAATGGATATGGCAGATGAAAAAAAGAAAGCACTGACGCCAACACAAGAAGAATATCAACAGTTTCAAAAAAAACGAGAATTGAAGCGTCCTGTTTTAATGAATTGCATGAAAGCCTTTTTGGTTGGGGGACTTATATGTTCCATAGGACAAGCCGTCTCTCTTTTTTATATGACCTATTTTGATTTTACGGAAATGACAGTTGGAAACCCAACTGTTGCGACCATGATTTTTTTCTCCATGCTGTTAACTGGTTTTGGTGTGTATGATCGAATTGCCCAATTTGCTGGTGCTGGTAGTGCCGTTCCTGTCACTGGATTTGGAAATGCGGTCATTTCAGCCGCAATTGAACATAGAACAGAAGGATTTGTCTTGGGGGTAGGAGGCAACCTGTTTAAGCTAGCGGGATCAGTTGTTCTATTTGGTACATTTTCAGCATTTGTTGTCGCATTAATTAAAACAATATTTACAACATGGGGTGGACTCTAAATGAACCAAATGCATCGTACATGGGTGTTTGAGAACCAACCTGTTATTGTATCATCTGCTGCTGTGGGTGGTCCTTTTGAAGCCAATGGAAATTTGACAGATGATTTTGATCGATTGTACCAGGATCTCTGGCTAGGGGAAGACACTTATGAAAAGGCACATAGAGTTTTACTAGAAGACTCCATTAAGAAGTCCATAGAAAAAGCAAATTTAAAGAATAACGATATTCAATTTCTTTTAGCTGGAGATTTAATCAATCAAATCACACCTTCAAGTTTTGCAGCGAGGGGAATGGGAATTCCTTATTTTGGTTTATTCAGTGCCTGTGCCACATCTATGGAGGGACTTGCATTAGGGGCATTCATGGTCAATCATGGCGGAGCCGAACATGTTGTCACAGCAGCCTCTAGCCACAACTCAGCAGTTGAAAAACAATTCCGTTATCCAACAGAATATGGTGGTCAAAAGCCACCAACTGCTCAATGGACGGTAACAGGTGCAGGGGCATGTGTTTTAGGAAGAAGTGGGCAAGGACCGCGTGTGACATCAGCTACGATTGGTAAGGTTGTAGACATGGGACTAACAGATCCGTTTAATATGGGAGGAGCGATGGCACCGGCTGCTGTTGATACGATTAAAGCCCATCTAAATGAACGAAATCTTGATCCATCCTACTACGATCTAATAATCACCGGCGATCTTGGGAGAGTTGGTAGAAAAGTTGCCCTAGATTTAATGACTGAGCATGAAGTTGGAATTACAGCAGAGCAATTTCAGGATTGTGGAACCCTAGTTTACAAGGACAATCAGCCAGTACTAGCTGGGGGAAGTGGAGCAGGCTGTTCAGCAACTGTTCTATATGGGCATTTCTTAAACCGGATGAGAAGAGGAGAACTAAAACGGATATTAGTAGTGGCAACAGGTGCCTTACTTTCTCCTTTAACTTTCCAGCAGAAAGAATCCATTCCGTGTATTGCTCATGCCGTTTCGATTGAATATGGAGGTGATTCATAATGCTCGCTACATTCTTTTGGGCATTTGTTGTTGGAGGAGCTATCTGTGTCATTGGCCAGATTATGTTTGATGTGTTAAAGCTCACTCCAGCCCATACATTAAGCACACTTGTTGTAGCTGGAGCTATTCTGGATGGGTTTGGTTTGTACGAACCATTAATTGCCTTTGCAGGAGCAGGTGCAACTATTCCCATAACAAGTTTTGGTAACTCTTTAGTTCATGGAGCCTTAGAAGAAGCAGAGAAGCATGGACTCGTTGGTGTATTGACAGGTATGTTTGAAGTGACAAGTTCCGGAATATCGGCAGCCATTATCTTCGCATTTATCGGAGCACTTTTGTTCAAGCCGAAGGGGTAGGAGGCTTGATCATCCATGCCAGAGTGGACCGAGGTCATTATACGTTCTGTCTCCATTTTAGTAGCCCTATTTTTTATTTTGAAAGTCTTAGGTAGAAAACAATTATCAGAGCTATCTTTTTTTGAAACGATAATTGGACTAACCATTGCAGATTTTGCTGGAACACTTTCGGTAGATGTCAACATCCCATATACACATGGACTAGCTGCTATATTATGTTGGACAATGTTCCCTTTTCTAATAGATCGTTTCGTAGGAAAAAACAAGAAATTACGAGATTTTGTCGAAGGTAAGAGTAGTGTATTTATACGAGATGGAAAGATATTGGAAGGTAATTTAAAAAAAGAGAAAATTACAGCAGATGAATTAATGGAAATGCTTCGCCCAAAAGGTGTCTTTCGAGCTTCAGAGGTGGAGTTTGCTACATATGAGCCAACAGGTCAATTAAGTGTGTTATTAAAAAAGAAATATCAGCCAGTAACTGTAGGGGATCTCGTTCAAAACCCAAAAGAAGAAAAAGAGCCCCAAGTTGTGATAATGGATGGAAGTGTACTTGATGATTCTTTAAGCGCCCTCCAATTAAGACGTGAATGGCTAGATAGTGAGTTAGAGAAAATAGGTGTTGAACCAAAACAGATCTTCCTTGGTGAAGTTGACACATACGGTAAACTTCACATAGATTTATATGATGACAAACGAGAGGTTTCAGAACCGGTTGCAACAGAGCTTCTCTTTGCATCAATGACAAAATGTAAAGTAGATCTCGAACTCTTTTCCCTACAAACAAAAAATCAAAATGCTAAAGTTCTATACAAGCAATACGCAGATAACATCGATCAACTGATCCTAGAAGTAACTAATAATCAGAAAAAATAAAGAAAGCGGGATACATTAACAAATAAGGCGGTAGGGTTCTATGAACCCTACCGCCTTATTTGTTATAGTAATTTGTCTAAAAAAATCCACACTAGCCCTCTACTCTTGTCCAGTTCTTTTGTTATGTACCAGCATATCTTATTAGTGAACCGAGGGTTCTCCTCTTGAAAGATAAGGAGGTATAAGTATGGGTGGATATGACTATGGTGATAGTTTCGCATTAATCGTTGTACTATTTATCCTGTTGGTCATCGTTGGTGCGGTTTACTATAACTAATGCTAATTTTTCGGTCTTCGAATAGAAGACCGTTTTTTGATTTTAAATGATAAAGAATTTCTGATAGGTGAAGAGTTGATTGTCGAATAATTTTTACTGTGATTCCTTCTTTCTACAGCTTTCGCTCCAGATTCCGTCAATGTTTTTGGAAAATTTAGCTTATAATTACGAGGCATTCAAAATGAGAACTTCATTGTAATACAGTCATAAACTAAAGGATAAGTTCGAATAATTTAAAACAATAAAAACTAAAGGAGGAGACAAGGATGGGTTATATTCTACCAATTACTCAATTTCAGTATATACAGTATGCAAACAGGATGTTGAAATCCACAAAATCTCCTTTTGTAATAAATTCTGTAGTAAAAGCAACGATGGAGAAGAAGCTAAATGATGAACATCGTGAATCACACGAATTTATTGAAGTAGCTTCAAACCTAACAAGGTCAGCTAGAAAAAAGAATACACTTATACAGGCTTCGGCAATGAACTACCATTTACTTTCCGAAATTACAGGAAAAGGTAGACATATAAACGAGTATATTTAATTTGTAGTCATAGTTTCCTTACTAATAGATTTGAAAATTACATAAGTAAGACCCCTAGTACTTAATAACATGAAGAGATTCTCCCTCTTTCCACTCTGCATATAAGCAATCAGAAACACGGTTACAGCCATGAACTTGAAGCTGGCTTCTAAGCCACTCCTCATTGAAACCAGCCTCTTTGAGGTTATTTCCAATAATTTCTCCATCACTGACAAAAGCAATAGGTAAGTATACGGGTTTTTCTTTGAGGTTTAAGTCAGCTCTTGTTGGCTTATCGAAGTAAGACTTCTTTAACACACTAGCGGTTCCATCTGATTCTAAGATGGCAAATTCAACCTCTCTAACTGAGAAGACATCCTTTTTACGTAATAAGTTTAGAAGTTGATTTAAGTCGAGCTTATTGGATTTTAATGCCTTATAATTTATTTTACCTTTGTGAATAACAATGGCAGGTCTTCCCTCTAGTAGAGACCTAGTATTTTTGAATTTCTGTGTAATAAATTCAGTAATGAAAATCAGAAATCCCCAAATCGCCACAACATAGATAACATGTAAATAATCGAGATCTTTATCGTGTACGGCACCTCCAACTAACTCCCCCAGTACTAAAGCAGATATAAAATCAAAAGGGGTTAATTGATTAATTTGGGTTTTCCCTAGGATTTTGGTGGTAACCATTAGTACGATGTATCCAATCACTAATTTAAGGGTAATTCCTATGAAATCCATTTTCGACACCATCCTCACATACTCATCAATAGGATGTACTGGGAATGAAAGAATTATGAGAAAAAATTAGGACGAAGTAGAAATATCAACCAAACCAATTAATTAAACGACCACCTGCTAAAGCAGGTGGATTTAGACATAAATGTCAACGACTAAAGTCGTATATCAAGACTGAAGTCTTCTCAAAGTCCTTGTGCTAAAAGCATACTAAATTAGACTAAACTCATTCTTCAATCTTGAATATTTCATCTTTTCCCTCACTAAACTGGTTAGCTATATAGTTTCTAATAATTTCCTCAGTGACATTGCCAACTGTTGCACAGAAGTACCCTCTTGCCCACAAATGTTGTCCCCAGAATCTTTTCTTTAGTTCTGGAAATTCATCTTGTATAAGCCTGGATGATTGTCCTTTTAGGTACTGCATAATCTTACTTGGCGCAAGGCTTGGAGGACACGATAATAACAGGTGGATGTGACCTTTGCCCACACTTCCCTGCTGAAAAGTGAACCCTCTGGCTTCGCATCCTTGCCTTATTAGCTCTCGCGTTCTTTTGGCAATTGGACCATGGAAAACCTTATACCTATATTTTGTGACCCAGATAACGTGGTATTTTATATCAAATACAGCATGACTACTTTTTTGATAACCGTCCATACTTCACCTCTATTGTAGTATGGACATTTAAAGATAAGGCTAAAAGCGTATACCGTCTAAAGACGGTGGATTTAAACCACGCATTTGTAAATTAAACAAAGGATGCTATAAAAAATAGCATCCTTTTCATTAAATTTGTTTAATCATCGTAACATGAGGGATGCCAGCATCCATAAAGATGTCAGATACAGTTTGGTAGCCAAGTCCTTCATAGAAGGCTTCTGCATGGGTTTGTGCATTCAGTTTTAGTTTCTGGAACCCTTTTTCTTTAGCTAGCAGTTCGAGTTGATCCATCACTACTTTACCAAGACCGAGTTTTCGATGTGATTCTATAACGCAAATTCTCTCCATCTTACCAATCCCATCATAGTTACGTAGCCTCCCAGCCGCAACCGGTTGATTTTGAGTGTACACCACAACATGTGTACACTCATCTTCATATTGATCAATTTCTTCGTCTTCTGGTACTTGCTGTTCTTCTATGAACACAACACGTCTTACGTGGAGGGCATCTTCAAACTCTTTCTTCGTCGAAACCACTAAAACTTTCAAGGTTAACATTCCTTTCCAAGATGGAATGTTTCATAAACAGTCCATGAACCGTTCTCTAATTGATAAAGCAACTGAAAACGATCAACCATTTCTTCATGTTTGAAATCCATCATTTTTAATGAATTCACTACATCTGAATGCTCGTCATCTGAAAGTTTTTGACCTATTGTAATGTGCGGAACATACGCATATTCTCGCTCCGTTGGAAAAGCACCTGAATGCATTTTATTATGAAGTTCTTCAAGCTCAGATGTTGATTCAATACCTAGGTAAATGACATTGTTTACAGGGTGGAAAGAGCTTACTTTGTATACCTTCAAATTAAAAGGCTTTATGTCTGCTGCAATTTTATGTAGTTCTAGAGCTATTCCTTTAATTGTGTCTTCCGAAGCCTCAAAACCACTCTTTAACGTGACATGGGGGGGGATCAGTGCATAGTTCGTGTCATAACGCTTACGATAAGAATTTACTAAATCTTGTAGTTTTCTAGATGGAAATAAAGCAATTCCATATTTCATAGGTTAACCTCCTTCAAGTAGATACATTTTTGATGAAAAGTATTTTGGTCATTCATGTTAGATAACATTATACCAAATTTTCAAAATATAGAACACTAATCCTTAAGGATATATTTTAAAGCTCTCCTTAAATCGGGTTGCCAGTAGGTCCAGGTATGGTCTCCATCGAACTCGTCAAAGAATGACTCAAAGCCTTTAGAGTGAATTACTTCAGCTAGCTCTCTATTAGGAGTGAGGAAGTCTTTGACTTTACCATCTGTTGTTTCAACTGCCGTTTCCATGGTGCCAATAACATGATACAACTGCAATAAATGTGGGGATTGAAAATGTATGACTTTATTTTTTATAGATTCGTTAATGAAAGGAGATTGCATGGCAATTTTCCCGAATGTATGAGGGTATTGTAAGCCCGCTAATAGAGAAACAGTTCCACCCAGAGAATCACCAATTAAGGCTCTGCCTCGACCCATTTGGTAGGTCGGGTAGTGATTGTCAAGGTAAGGAACGAGTTCATGTGCTAAAAAACGTATGTAAGCATTGTGCTGTTTTCCATCTGGATGATATTTATCTCGTCGATCTTGGACATCTTTATAGGGAATCCCAACAAGAATTGTGTTTGGAATACTATGATCTTCTAACAATTCTTCAGTTATCCGAGCCATACGTCCTAGGTTAAAATAGTCCTGACCATCCTGAGCAATAAGAAGATGATATTTGTATAAAGTAGAGTAATTAGAAGGCTTATAAAGTTGAAAAGTTAGATCTTCTCCTAATGCAATACTTGAGATCGTAATTTCCTCCATTGTGCCTTTGCGTTGTTTCATGTAATGTCTTCCTCCAATGAATGTAGCTTTTACAAATCTGTGTGAATTTAAGCAAGCAAATATATTTTTATACCCTCATTCTAGCATAAAAGTCTAAGTGATTTCTCGTGCGAGGATTTGACGAACTTTATGAAGTTGAGTCTAATTAGTAAGAAGAAGGAGGTTCATTCTAAATTTAGGATTAAAAGAAAATATGTTGAAAACAGATCGTGGTCGTGGTGGATAGATCAATGATGCCAAAGGAAAAATGAGACTGACGCCGCTTATCAGTTGGAGAACCGGGGTTAAATAAAGTGATGTTATGTCTTTCCTTTAATACTGGTATATGAGAGTGACCAAATAGGATGGCATCTAATTGCTCATCTCTGAATGTATTACGTGCTCTATCTTCTGTGGTGGGACCTTTTCCTTGATGTCCATGCACTAATCCGAAACGAAAATCATTAAAAGTAAGAATTTTTTGATAGCCGAGTCGCGAGATAACATCTTCTGAGTCTACATTTCCAGCGACTCCGTCTACTGGAGCGAATTTTTGGAGTTCATCGAATAAGTCAAGTGATTGCCAGTCACCAAGGTGGAGGATTTGGTCAGATTCTTCCAAATTTTGAATTAATTCGGCTGGCAACACTTTTGCCTTTTTGGGCATATGTGTGTCAGCTAGTACGACAATTCTCATTCAGTTAGCTCCCTCATAATTGGAAATTTAACGAAATATTATGGATGATTTCATTACCATGAGCTGTTAGAGTGTTAGAGAAAGGAGATACTCTTCATCATGATCATATAATAATACTTGAAGATGCTGATCACCACCGATATACCACTGTTCGGCATTGTCTACTACCTTCTCATAAAGAACATCTAAATGAAGCATTGCACCTAGATCATGAATGAAACGATCAAATATTAAGCCTTCTGAATCATTGTCTAACTCGTGACTTACTTGAAGGGCATATGAACTATCTTGGAAATATTTTTTTTTAATAATGTATTGCACCTGTTTCATTGGCTTGATACCTCGCTTTCTGTTGTCACTCTTAGTGTGACTGAAAGCTTATTGGGTTATGTAAGTAATGCTGGATTTTTAGAAATAGATTTTCGATTGTAATACTGGTGTTTGGTGCCAAGTTCTTCATTTACGAGCTGTTCCATTTTGCTTAATTCGTCTCTAGTGACAACGGAATCTGTATTAGACCAATTAATCGTATATACAAAATAGTAATCTCGGATTGGGCGGAAGATAACTGTTGAATTTGGGCAGTAGTCGAAATTAGCTTTTATAGTACATCTTTTTGTGTAGCTCCAATTTAATAGAATCATTTTAATCACCAATTTTCCAATTAGTTTAGCATTAATAATGCTATCATAATGAAATTATTGATTAATAGATAGATTGAAGTGCTGGTAGATTAAGGGAAGAAAATCAAGGCTAAAGAGGTATTCATGAGTAGACAAGAGACGAGTATCCTTTTTTTGGAATGTTTTACACTTCTTTAGAGCGCAGAGCTTCGTTTACTATTCTTCGGGTAAACAGAAAGAATATTTTGTAAGGAGAATGTTCGATTCGTTTTTCGTAGTAAACAATAGCCTTGAAAATAATAAGGAGTTACTTTTTTTACAATAACAGCACGATGTGAAAGATCCCCAGAAGCTGATAAATAAATAATTTCAGCTAATTTATTACTCTCATGAATTCGATTAAGTGTTTGAAAAAATGGATTCATCATCTCACCTCATACTTATTATAACCGAACTAATGTTCTTTATGCAAACGTTTTAAGAATGTGTGTTCTTATTTATTTATCCAGCAAGCAAGCTTTAGCAGCCAATCATTAGAAGGGAAAGTAAAATGATTACAATAATTGTTGAATAATAGGCAATTGATATTCTTCCATGATTATAAGTGAAGATAAAAATAGTTTAAAGCTTGCAAAAAAAACACATTGACATTTAGTGAAAAGTTAGATATATTATTTTAAGTTATTCTTATTTTGATACGACTCGTTAGCTCAGTGGGAGAGCACTACCTTGACAGGGTAGGGGTCGTGGGTTCGAATCCCTCACGGGTCATCTGATTAAAAAGCTGAAACCCTTGATTTATCAAGGGTTTCAGCTTTTTTTACTATTGATAATAATCACTATTATTATTTAGAAATTCGATTTGCTAACATTTTGCTAACATCAAAAATTTCCTATAGCACTATGGAAGATTTCTGCAACATCGTCATCTATATTTGGTACTAAGTGTGCGTAGAATTCTAAAGTTACTTTTGGGTTTGAGTGACCTAATCTTGAAGAAACTTTTACAATATCCACACCTTCTGAAAGAAGGATAGATGCGTGAGTGTGTCTCAAATCATGGAATCGAATAGTAGATACTCCAGAATTTTTTATAGCACGTTTCATAACTCTCATTAAATTTTTCGGGTCCTGAAATGTCCCCGTTTCTGTACATATAATTAAGTTACTGTCTTGATATAGACTACCCAAACGTTTCTTTAGAGTTATTTGTGAATCCTTTAGCTTCTTCAATTCGATGATAATATTATCAGAGATGGGAATCTGCCTATTGGAGTTTTTTGTTTTTACACTGGTCAAGATATAACCTAATTTAGGGATGTGTGACAAAGTTCTTTCGGTTTTTATTGTTTTCTTAGTGAAATTGATATCCGACCACTTTAATCCAAGAATTTCTCCTTTCCTCATTCCTGTATAAATGGCTAAAAGAAAAGCAATGTAGAGTCTTTCTTCTGAACATTTTTTAAGGAATTGTCTAATTTCTTCAAATGACCAAATTTGTATTTCTTTCTTTGCTTCACTAGGTGGGTCTGTATTTAGAACAGGATTAAATTTAATTTTGTTCCATTTAACTGCTTGAGTAAGTGCAAGGTTCAAAAGTTGATGAAGTTTTCTTACGGTACTTCTGCTGTAACCAGCTTCCAATTTAATATTATAAAAATTATCTATATGTTTTGTTGTAATACTTGATAAAGGAACTTTTGAAAAGAGATTATCTTTTAGTAAATGCTTTTCAATCAAGTATTTTCTACTTGAAAAAGTAGTTTCTTTTACTCTTCTTTTGTAATGATTCACCATCCAGTCCGTAATAAAATCGGAGAAATTTTCGGGACTCTGTTCGATAAAAGTATTTTCGTTGATTTCTGTAATGATCTTAATCATCGCTATCTGTGCATCTTTTTTCTTTGAGAATCCTCCTTTTGTTTTTTGTCTTCTTTTACCTGTAGCTAGGTCTTTTCCAATATCAACGATGTATGTATAGGTGTTACCTCTTTTGGCTATCGATCCCCTCATAGAGAACCTCCTTATGAAAGATTGTTATCTACATTTATCTCCAATTTTTAGAGGATATATCTGATAAATAAATATATTTATCAGAAAAGATCTTTAATAGAGTGTTGTGCTATATATATGATTAGGAATATTTACAATAATAGAACTGGGTTGAAGAATTTAGTTATTTACTATCATTTTTAGGCCTTATTTTACTTATTAAATTCAAAAGAAAATTAAGATTAATAACTAGATTTGATTACAATATTACTTGTGAGAATAAGAATATATAACGAGGATTATATGATCTATTTTTCTGAAATTAACAATCGTATATTGGTCTCTTCTTCCGCAATCGGTCCAGATTATAGAAAAACCCTTGTATTGCGTAGTAGACGTATACTACGCAGCAAATGTTTTCGTTTATGAAAGAATGTACTTTTTCATAGAGGTTTTATTTATCGGAAGTAGGTATTCAACAAACGGGCCAGATTATGGAGTAACATTTAATTAGGAAATTGGATTTGTGAAGAATTATATTAAAAGTAGCTTGGTAGTTAAGTTCAATAAAAATCTTGTTTTATTTATTATAATAAGATAACCAATTTAAACCCTGAAAGTTTCCTTTCAGGGTTAGGAAAAAACTTAATTTTCTATTGAAATTTTATCTGCTAAATTGTTTCTTAAATTAGTAAATTTTTCTCTCAATTTCTTTTTCAGTTCATTAAGTTTGTCTTCATTTTGACAATTATTGCAGATTAAATGCAAACTAGATAATTTATCCAAGTCTTCAAAAGTTTCAATCTGAACTTGTCCATTACCAAGACCGAAAAAATCGTCTGTGACTTTTCCTAAATCCGTATTTAATTGTTCTCGATGATTTCTATTTGTAAAATCATCGATATTAGATAAAGGTCTACCACAGTGTTGTTCGCTACACTTAATTTTAATACCTATCATAAAAAAACCCCCTTATTAATATAAGTACTTAATAAGTATAAAGGCTTTAGGAAAAACACGGAACTGAAACTGTTAAATCAAAAGAAAGTTTTAATGCTAGTATTCCTTACGTCATATTTCAAAGATAACAATGGAAATTTATTTCTAAATTTATAAAAAATAGATACTAAACAAAAGAAAAGAGTTATAATATCCTCAAATAAGGAGGTGGTATAAAATGGCTTATAAGATATATATGAAAAATAAATTTGATGGAAACCTTGAAGAAGCTGACGATGAAATATATCACAGTAAAGAAGATGCTGAATACGCAAAAGACGAAGCAATAAATAATTTTATGACCGGAGCAGATGAACTTGAACTGGCTGGAGAAAGCTATGCAGAACCAAATGAGTATGAATTTATAATAAAGAAAGTTTAATATTGGCTAAAAGTGTAAGATATATTTTCTTAATGGGTTCGGTTGAGAGGTGTAAAACGCGAATTCACAAGTGAATTCGCAGTACAAAGCTCATATGTTTTAACAATACGATAACAAATAGAGCAGCCGAATGGGTTCCACTGCTTTTTTAATTCATCTTAGTTATTTTATGTACATAGTGTTATTCAACAATCGGGCGCTTTCCTAGAAAAAGGATGCGTCCATTTTCATTTAATGGCCAGATTGTATAGCAACTTTGATATTATGTAGTAGACTATTACTACGCAATTTTAAGTAATTTTGTGGCAGAATGTTCTAAAGTAAATGGTCGATTTGTATAAATGGAGGATTGTAAATTAAGGTTTATATCCTTAAAATGTATTATACTGGTAAAACGAACGGATGATTCGCAAATTGGTTTCCTTGCAAGGTATTAGTTCATTATCTTGTTGATCAGTCTGGTAGCGATTTATTGTTTAAATTTAACCTAGAGTAGATGGACAATAGTAGATAAAAGCAACGGTTGTTGGTAGGGAGAAGAAGTTTATTGGAGACTAAAAAGAAAAAATATAATTACGGTGCTATTGCAAAAGCAGCCAAACCATTTATGACTTTTGAGCAAATCTTCGGTAGAGAACCAATTAAAGAACAAGTAATTGACTCAATAAAGTCCCTTAACTTAGAGAAGACGTTAATTTTAGTATCACAATTTGCTGCAATGGAAAAAAACGCTGCAGAGTATGTGAAAAATTCTTATCTTGGCTCAATTAGTAACATATTAGGAATAAATACAGAAAAAAATAAAGATGAAGTATTATTTGCTTCGCAGGCAATATTAAATTTCTATAAATGGTTATTAGCGTATGGGCAAGAATCAACACTAAAAGAAGAAATCAAAGAGGAAGATTTTTTTAATACAATAAATTTGTTCTTGAAAGTATCAGATTTTTTACCAAAACACATAGAACCAGATGATTTTTTATTACAAGTACTTTCTTTTTCAAAACATACCAATTTAGGAAATGAATTAGCGAGAGCTTTCTTTATCTACTCTGAATTATCAAAACAGCAGGAGTTATACAAAGAAAAAGAGTTTTTGGATATAAATAGTGATTTCGTTAATTTCTATGGTTATTCAATTGAACAGTATTTAGCTGTTAATTTTGCCTTGTTGACTTTGGTGCTTCCACAGAGGGTTCCTTTTTCAACAACTTGGGTGAAAAATAAAAATGAGTTTTTTAAAAATACAGAGTTAAAGCATATAGCACCAAAAATTATTGATGATTTATCCATAAATATTACTGAGGCACAAAAATGGGCTAGCTCTACTATAGATAACAGCTGGAATTATCTAAAACTCCAAGAGCTTCCTTTACTAAAATTAAATTCGGTTGAATTTATTCCTTTTAACTATGATATTATTTCAAATGGGATCTTTGATGGTTTATATCACAGAATAAGAGGGTGTTACCCTGAAAAAGATAGAAGATTTCTTACCTTTTTTGGACGTCCCTTCGAAAAATATATCGAACTTATATTGAAAGAAGCTATTCAAAATTCTAGGTTTGATTATGAGTATATTGAGGAGTTTGATTATGGAACAAAAAGTCCGTCCCTTTCTTCTGATTTTTATTTGAGGTTGAATGAGGATTTAATTATTTTTGAAGCAAAAGGTGCGAGACCTACAGTGAA
Source organism: Bacillus sp. DJP31 (assembly GCF_049310945.1). Taxonomy (NCBI): domain Bacteria; kingdom Bacillati; phylum Bacillota; class Bacilli; order Caryophanales; family Bacillaceae; genus Bacillus; species Bacillus sp. DJP31. The sequence continues at coordinate 179,559 of NZ_JBMERO010000006.1, forward strand.
TTCAAGCATTAATGCTGACAAAGAATCTATCAAAAAGGACCTTAAAAAGTTATTTATTGATCCAATTATACAAGCGGATAAAGCATATCAGAATATACTAAATTCGAGTTTCTCCAATAGGTTTAAGGGTGTACAAAATATATATATAATATCTGTTAACATAAATAACTTCCCTTCTGTTCCATCCTTTTACGAGGAAGTAGATGAAGGATTAAAAGAATCTCTTAGTGATAATGTAAAAGGTTATTTCAACTTTAGCATCACAGATATTGATGCAATGTGTTATTTAATATCCCGTAAAGGAAAGAAACCACCAATTTTTAGATACTTAATAAATAAGTTCGAATCATCAGATATTCAATCATTCACATGGTTTCTTGAACATTCTAATATTCCTATAAAAAGAAGTAAATGGATTAATGAACAATTGTATAACAGTTATAAGAAAATATACGAGATGTCATTTGAAAATCCGGAAAAGTCTTTGATGTCTTTAGAGAAAAAGTTACTGAAGAAAAAATAATTTATTAATGTGGTCTTTTAGTAAAGATTGTAAATTAATAATATAG